>DASVWS010000032.1:0-33342 GCA_036393095.1 Gemmatimonadaceae bacterium
GCCACGGGGCTCCTCCTGCTCATCGCGTGCGCGAACGTCACCAACCTGCTGCTGTCGGACGCCACCGCGCGCACGCGTGAAATCGCGTTGCGCGCGATGCTCGGCGCCACGCGCCCACGGATCGTCCGCCAGCTGCTCACCGAGAGCCTGCTGCTGGCCGCGGCCGGCACCCTCGGCGGCATCGCCCTCGCCACCCCCATGCTCCACCTCGTCGATACGATGCGGCCGGCGAGCCTGGCCGGGCTCGCGCCGGCAACGCTGGATCTGCGCGTGCTCGGGTTTGCGTTCGTCATCCTGTTCGGTACCGCCGTCGGGGTCGGCCTCTGGCCCGCGCTCGGCGCCGCGCGCGCGAACATCGGCGACACGGTCAAGGGAGGCGGCGGCCATGGAACGACCGCGGCCCGCATGGGCCGGCTGCGTCTGGCGCTCGTGGGCGGCGAGCTGGCGCTCGCGGCGGCACTGCTCGTCGGCATGGGGCTGTCGTTGCGCAGCTTCATGCAACTGATGCGTGTGCACAGCGGCATCGAGCCCGCGCGCACGGCGACGCTCGAGATGTCGCTCGGGGATGAGGCGAGGGACTGGCGGCTGCGGCTGACCCAACTGCAGGCGATGATCGCGCGCCTCGAGGGCAGCCCGGGCGTCACCGCCGCCGGCGTCATCAACGATCTGCCGCTTCGCGGCGGTGGCGGCATCGGGCTGACGTTCCACGCCGAGGGGACGCCGCCGTGGAAGCCGGGCACGCCGCCCGTCTTCGCCCGGTACTTCCAGGCATCCGGCGACTACTTCCGCGCCATGGGGATCCGGCTGCTGCGTGGGCGGACGTTCTCGGCGGCCGATGACTCGGGCGCGCCGAGGGTCGCCGTGATCGATCGCCTCATGGCCGACAGCGTGTGGCCCGGGCGGGACGCCGTGGGCCGGCGGTTCACGATGGGGCCCGACACGCTCCACCCGATCACGGTGATCGGGGTCGTCGACGCGGTGCATGACTTGAGTCTCGCCGCGGAGCCCCACCTGCAATTCTATTTTCCCATCACGCAACAGACGCCGTCGAACGTCGCGCTGGTGGCTCGCGGTTCGCTCGCGCCCGAGGCGATGCTCACGCGGCTGCGAGACGCGGTCCACGCGGTGAACCCGGCGCAGGCCGTGTACAACGTGCGCATGATGGATGAGGTCGTGGACGCGTCGGTGGCGCCGCAGCGTGCCGACGCGCTGCTGATCGCGATGTTCGGCGTGCTTGCCCTCGTCCTCACCGCGCTCGGCGTGTACGCCGTCGTGTCGTACTCGGTGACGCGGCGCCGTCGCGAGCTCGGCATCCGGGCGGCGCTCGGGGCATCGCGACGGGAGCTCATCGGGCTCGTGTCGCGCCAGATGGGCTGGGTCGCGGCGGTCGGGTTGGCGGCGGGGCTCGCGGCCGCGTGGGCCTCGTCCCGCGTCATGCAGTCGCTGCTGTTCGGCGTGACGCCGCACGATCCCGCGACGTTCGTGCTGGCGCCGCTGGCGCTGTTCGTTCCGGCGGCACTGGCGACGCTGATTCCGGCACGGCGTGCGTCGCGCGCGAACCCCATGGAAGTGCTTCGGGAGGAGTAGCACCTCGAGTGCGAGAGGGGGGACTCGAACCCCCACGCCTTGCGGCACAGGATCCTAAATCCTGCGCGGCTACCAATTACGCCACTCTCGCGTGTCTCTAAAGGTACGCGCCAGCCTTCGACTCGCCACATCGAAAACGAAAGGGGCCGGCGTTCCGCCGGCCCCCTCCGCTTTCGGCTGTGCTCCTGTCCGACAGCCCGACTGTCCGACGCGATTGGATCTGAATATTCACCGGCCGGGTCTGCGAATTCCCCAGGTTGTATACGAGGAGCTGCAGGTAGTCTCCCTTCTTCACCGCCTTCACGGCGGCGGTCAGGTCGTCGATCGACTTGATCGGCATCGCCTTCGGATACAGGCTGCGCACGATGATGTCGCTCGACGGCAGCAGCCCGGTCGTCGTGGACGACGGATCGGGGTACGACGGCCCGTTCGGCGACACGCGCGTCACCAGCAGCCCGTGCGCGTACTCCGAAGGGATCGAATCCTGGTCCGTCATCTGCGGCGAGACGGGCGCGACCGAGATGCCCAGCGTCGATTCCGCTCGGGCCGAACTCGATGACGCGTTGCCATTGTCGTCGCTCGACGACGCCATCGTTGCCGGCGTTTCGGGCGGCTCGCCCAGCTTGACCGGAACCGTCAGGTCCTTTCCGTAACGCGCGATGCCAAGCTTGACCGTCTGCCCCGGCTCGTAGTTGCGGATCATGCGCTGCAGGTTGGCCACGTCCTTCACGGATTGGCCGTCCACGCTCACGATCACGTCGCCAGTCTGGATGCCGGCCTTCTCGGCCGGGCTCGGCCCGTTGTCGTCCGTGAACCCGCCGACCAGCGCACCGTGAATGTCGTTGTGCAGGCCGGCGACCGCCGCCTCGTGCGCGTCAACATCGGTGATGCTCACGCCGAGCACCGCCCGGCGCACGTGCCCGTACTTGATGAAGTCATCCATGACTTTGCGGGCCAGCGAGATCGGAATCGCAAAGCCGTAGCCCGCGTAGTAGCCGGTACCGCTCGCCAGCGCACTGTTGATGCCGATGACCTGTCCCTGCAGGTTCACCAGCGGACCGCCGCTGTTGCCCGGATTGATGGCCGCGTCCGTCTGGATGTAGTCCATGATCGCGTACGGATTGTCCTTCGTATTGAGCAGCCCCTGGAGCTGACGCCCCTTCGCGCTCACGATGCCCGCGGTCACGGTGAAGTTGAGCCCCAGCGGATTGCCGATTGCCAGCACCCACTGGCCGATGTGCGCCGACGAATCGTCACCCAGCTCCACCGTGGGAAGGTTGTTCGCGTCGATCTTGATCAGCGCCACGTCCGTCGTGGGGTCGCGCCCCACCACCTTGGCCGTGAAGGTGCGGTTGTCGAGCAGCTTGACGGTGAGCTTGTCCGCTAGCTGCCCGGCGTCCGCCACCACGTGGTTGTTGGTGAGGATGTAGCCGTCCCGCGAGACGATGAAGCCCGTGCCGCTCGACTCCTGCGGCTGGTTGCTGGGCGGCATCTGGAACTGATGGAAGAACTGATCCATGCCCGGGGGCAGATTCTGCGGGATCTGGCTCCGCGACCGGGTGCGCGCCTGCGTCTCCGCCTGGATCGAAACCACGGCCGGCGTGACGGTGTTCGATACCCACTCGAAGGCATCGGAGAAGGCATCCGCCGTCTTCACGGACGGCGGCGGCGTGAGCGTGGCGGTGGCGAACTCCGGCCGCACCACCTGGGCCCACGACAGCCGCGTGAGGTTGAAGCCTGACGCGAAGATCAGGCCGCAGAGGAATGCCACCGTGACGGCGGCGCCGAGCTTGAGTTTTGCAGCGTTTGACATGGTCCCGTTTTCCGTCTGTGAGTCGAACTGCTGTTAACCAGTCTTACCCGTGCGGCTGCGAATTGGTTCGCCAGCCAACTGCCCACTGTCGACTGCCCACTGCCCACTGCCGACTGCCGACTGCCGACTGCCCACTGTCGACTGCCTTTTGACACTTAGCAGACGGCCGCGGTTTCCGCGAGTCACGCTTCGTAAAGAAAGAACGCGGGCGCCGGAAACGTTTCCAGCGCCCGCGTCCCCTCTGGTCGAGAATGTTTACGACTTCTTGCTCTCGTCCACGATCTCGTAGTCCGCTTCCACCACGTCCTCGGGCTTCGCGCCCTCGGGGGCGGCAGCTCCTTCCGGCGCCGCCGCACCGGCTTCCGCCGCCTGCGACTGCGCGTAGAAGCTCTGCCCCGCCTCGGCGAAGGTCTTCGACAGCTCTTCCTGGGCCGCCTTGATCTCGCCCATGTCGTCGCCCCGAAGCGCCTTGCGGGCCCGCTCCACCGACGCGTCCAGCTTTTCCTTGAGGCCCGCCGGGAGCTTGTCCGACCACTCCTTGGCGTTCTTCTCCACCTCGTAGGTCATGCTGTCCAGCCGGTTCCGCGTGTCGATCTCCTCACGCCGCTTCTTGTCCTCGGTCGCGTTCTTCTCCGCGTCCTTCACCATCCGGTCGATCTCCGCGTCCGACAGCCCGCTCGATGCCTCGATCCGGATCTTCTGCTCCTTGCCCGTGGCCTTGTCCTTCGCGCCCACGTGCAGAATGCCGTTCGCGTCGATGTCGAACGTGACCTCGATCTGCGGAATCCCGCGCGGAGCGGGCGGAATGCCCGTGAGCTGGAACTTGCCGATCGTGCGGTTGTCGCGCGCCATCTCGCGCTCGCCCTGCAGCACGTGGATCTCGACCGTCGTCTGGTTGTCGTCGGCCGTCGAGAACACCTCCGACTTCTTGGTCGGAATCGTCGTGTTGCGAGGAATGAGCACCGTGGTCACGCCGCCCAGCGTCTCGATGCCGAGCGACAGCGGCGTCACGTCGAGCAGCAGCACGTCCTTCTGCTCGCCGGTGAGCACTGCGCCCTGCACCGCGGCGCCGATGGCCACCACTTCGTCCGGGTTCACGCCCTTGTTCGGATCCTTCCCGAAGAACTTCTTGACGATCTCCTGGATCTTCGGAATGCGCGTCGACCCGCCGACGAGCAGCACCTCGTCGATCTCGTCCGGCTTGAGCCCCGCGTCCTTGAGCGCCTGCTCCATGGGCGGAATCGTGCGCTGGATCAGATCGTCCACGAGCTGCTCGAACTTGGCCCGAGAGAGCGTGTAGTTCAGGTGCTTCGGCCCGCTCTGGTCGGCGGTGATGAAGGGGAGGTTGATGTCCGTGGACATCGTGCTCGACAGCTCCATCTTCGCCTTCTCGGCGGCTTCCTTCAGCCGCTGCAGCGCCATCGGATCCTTGGAGAGGTCGATGCCCTGGTCACGCTTGAACTCGCCCACGATCCAGTCGATCACCCGCTGGTCGAAGTCGTCGCCGCCCAGGTGCGTGTCGCCGTTGGTGGACTTCACCTCGAACTGGCGCGAGCCCTCCACGTCGTACAACTCCAGCACGGAAATGTCGTACGTGCCGCCGCCCAGGTCGAACACCGCCACCTTCTCGTCCTTCTTCTTGTCGAGGCCGTACGCCAGCGCCGCCGCCGTGGGCTCGTTGATGATGCGCAGGACTTCCAGCCCCGCGATCTTGCCCGCGTCCTTCGTGGCCTGCCGCTGCGCGTCGTTGAAGTAGGCCGGCACGGTGACCACTGCCTTGGACACCGAGTGTCCGAGGTAGTCCTCCGCCGTCTGCTTCATTTTCTGTAGGATCATCGCCGAGATCTCGGGCGCGGTGAACCGCTTGCCCTGCACCTCGACCGTGGCGACGTCGTTGCTCCCCGCCACGACCTTGTACGGGACGCGCGCCGCCTCGTCCTTCACTTCGTTCATCTTGCGGCCCATGAACCGCTTGATGGAGAAGACCGTGTTCTGGGGGTTCGTGACCGCCTGACGCTTGGCCACCTGGCCGACCAGGCGCTCCCCGTCCTTCGTGAATCCGACGACCGACGGCGTGGTCCGACCGCCCTCGGCGTTCGGAATGACCACGGGGTCGCCGCCCTCCATGACCGCAACGACCGAGTTCGTCGTGCCCAGGTCGATGCCGATGACTTTGTCCGCCATTTCGTCCCCTGTGAGAGAAGGGCGGGGCGACTGTCACCCCGCCGGCGCCATCAGCAGAGGCAAGAGCGGGGCCGGGTTATTGCGCCAGTCTGGCAGAGCTTCCCCCGGGTTATCATTCTCCAGTCTGACACACTGGCGCCGGCCGTCCGGACCTGACCCAACGGCAGACTCGCGCGCCCGCTTGCCGGTACCCGAGCCCGAACTCGCATGATCCCCCTCCGCGACGAGAACGTCTCCCTTCGAGCGCCCGTGATGACCTGGGCCCTGCTCGCGGCGATGTTCGCCGTCTGGGTGTTCGTCGAGGGCGCGGGCCTCAACGACCTGGCTCTCATCACGAGCGTCTGCAACCTCGGGATGGTGCCCGGGGAGATCACGCATCGGGCCCCCCTCGGATTCGCCCTGCCCCTGGGCCACGGGATGGCCTGCGTGATCGACAACTCGCCGATCAACGTGTTCACGCCGCTCATCTCGATGTTCCTGCACGGCAGCTGGCTGCACATCCTCGGAAACGCGGTGTTCTTCTGGGTGTTCGCGCGGGCGGTGGAAGACACGATGGGCCCCTGGCGCTTCCTCGCGTTCTACCTGCTGTGCGGACTGATCGCCGCCGCCACGCAGATTGCGTCGGACCCGGCGTCTCCCGTGCCCACGGTCGGGGCATCGGGCGCGATCTCGGGGATCATGGGCGCGTACCTGCTGCTCTATCCGCGGGTCCGCGTCCACATGCTGTTCATCTTCGTGATCTTCTTCAAAGTCTTCCGGATCCCGGCCTGGCTCGTGCTCATCTGGTGGTTCGGGGTCCAGCTCCTCACGGCGCTGCCGTCCCTCAACAGCACCACCCCCGACCTCTCCGGGGGCGTCGCCGTGTGGGCGCACGTGGGCGGATTCCTGGCCGGGCTGCTGCTCATCCGCCTCTTCGTCCGCCCCGACTACATGGACCAGCGCGCACGGCTCCAGCACCAGTTCATGCAGCCGCTCCCGCCCTACTAGCCGATCGGGCCGATGGCCGCCGGGAAACCCCCGGCGGCGCGTGGGTGGTTTTCCCCTTCCGTCGGTCGGGCATCGCGGCATAGCTTCCCCGCACCAAAACAATTGGGTTCCCCATGTTCGATCGCCTCATCCCCCGCGACGAGCAGTTCTTCCAGTCGTTCAACGAGCTGGCCGCGCTCCTCTCCGAGGCGGCGCAGGAATTGGCCCGGCTGTTCGACGATCCCACACGTGCCGGCCAGCGGGTGCGGGCCCTCAAGGAGATCGAGCACAAGGCCGACGCGCTCACCGCGGCCGTGAACGTCCGGCTCAACCGCAGCTTCATCACGCCCTTCGACCGCGAAGACATCCACATGCTGGTGTCCCGCCTCGACGACGTGATCGACCTGATGGACGGGGTGGCCCGACGTTACGAGATGCTCCACATCAAGGGCGTGCGCGACGAAGGGCGGGAGCTGGCCCGTGTCCTCGCGCAGTCGGCCGACCATCTGCAGCAGGCCGTGGCCGGGATCAAGAAGCCCGCCGAGGTGGAGCGACAGGTCAAGGCCGTGAAGGAGTTGGAGGAAGAGGCGGACGCGATCTACGAGCGCGCCATCAGCACCCTGTTCGCCAACGGCGGCGACCCGCTGGACGTGCTGCGCTGGAAGGAGATGTTCGACACCCTGGAGCGCACCACCGACTACTGCATGCGGGTGGCCCAGGTGCTGCGGAGCGTCTCCCTCAAGAACGCCTGACGTGGCCGCCTTCGTCGTCGCGATCATCGCCATCGCGCTGATCTTCGACTTCAGCAACGGGTTCCACGATTCGGCGAATTCCATCGCCACGATCGTCGGCACGCGCGTGCTCAGCCCGCTCGCGGCCGTCGTGTGGGCGGCCACCTTCAACTTCGCCGCCCTCTTCATCGTGAAGACCGCCGTCGCCAAGGCCATCGGCTCGGGGATGGTGGAGCAGAGCATCGTCACCCCCACCGTGATCCTGGCGGCGCTCATCGGCGCCATCACCTGGAACGTCATCACCTGGTACTTCGGCATTCCCTCCAGCTCGTCGCACGCGCTCATCGGCGGCTACGCGGGGGCCGCCATCGCCAAAGCCGGGATCGGCGCGATCATCTGGGGCACGAAGTGGAAGCAGACGCTCTGGTTCATCGTCATCTCCCCCATCGTCGGGCTGGTGGCCGGCTACCTGCTGATGGTCCTCGTGTTCTGGGTATTCCGCCGGTCCGCTCCCGCCCGCGTCGATCGCTTCTTCCGTCCCGCGCAGATCGCCAGCTCGGCGCTGCTCTCGCTCTCGCATGGCGGCAACGACGCCCAGAAGACGATGGGGATCGTCGTCGCCCTGCTGGTGGCCGTGCAGCCGACCTTCGCGCACCAGACGGGGCTGCTGCACCACCTCTACGTCACCGACGCGTCCACGATCCCGCTCTGGGTCGAGGTGTGTGCCTACACCTCGATTTCCCTCGGCACCCTGTTCGGCGGATGGCGCATCGTGCACACCATGGGCTCGCGCATCACCAAGCTCCGTCCCGTGGGCGGCTTCTGCGCCGAGACCGGCGGCGCGATCGCGATCCTGCTGGCGACGCGGTTCGGGATCCCCGTGAGCACCACGCATACGATCACGGGCTCGATCGTCGGCGTGGGCGCGACGCACCGGCTGTCGGCCGTGCGGTGGGGGATCGCGGGGCGAATCGTCTGGGCCTGGGTGCTCACGATACCCGCCGCAGCTGGGCTTGCCGGCGTGGTTTACATCGTTCTTCGGGGTCTGATCGGGGCGTGACGAACGCGTGACGTCCCGGATACGGGACGGTGGGGCAGGCCGGGGCGCGGTATCTTACGGTAGGAGGATGTGCGCGTGCCCCCGATCATGACCGTTGCCCCGACGCCGTCTCTGTTCTTCAACCGCGAGTTGAGCTGGCTGGCGTTCAACGAGCGCGTGTTGCACGAAGCCCAGGACGACCGCAATCCGCTGCTGGAACGCGTCAAGTTCCTGGCGATCTTCGCCAACAACCTCGACGAGTTCATCATGGTCCGGGTGGCGGGGCTCCGCCGCCAGGTGGCCGCCGGCGTGCAGCAGACGCCCCCCGACGGCCTCACGCCGCAGGAGCAGCTCGACGCCATCGGTCGCAAGATCGGCCAGCTCCTGGCGGTGCAGAACGAGTGTCTGGCCGAGCTGTTGGAGCGGCTTGCCGAGCACGGCGTGCGCCTCGTGGCGATGGACGAGCTGTCGGCCGGCGAGCGCGCAGCGATGGATGCGTACTTCCGCCATGAAGTCTTTCCCGTGCTCACCCCGCTGGTCGTGGACCCGGGGCACCCGTTCCCGCACATCTCCAACCTCTCGATCTCGCTGGCCGTGGAGATCCGCGACCCCGACACCGGCGCCGTGCGCTTCGCGCGGGTCAAGGTGCCGCGCAGCCTGCCGCGGTGGGTGCCCGTGGAGGGGCGCACCAACCAGTTCGTGCCGCTGGAGGCGCTCGTCGGCTTCCACCTCGAAGCGCTCTTTCCGGGCGTGGACGTGCTCGACTGGTATCCGTTCCGCATCACGCGCAATTCCGACCTGGAGCTGCCGGAATTCCTCGACGAGCCGGAAGACCTGCTGGCGAGCATCGAAGAGCAGGTGTTCCAGCGGCGCTTCGGCGAGGTGATTCGCCTGGAAGTGGCCGACCAGACGCCCGTGCACCTGCGGCAGCTCCTGCTCGAGGAGCTGCAGGGGGAGAACGAGCTGCCGGCCGGCGTTCTGACCGAGCGCGACATCACGGCCGCGGGCACGCTGCTCGGGCTGGGCGATCTCATCGCGCTGAGCGCGCTGGAGCTGCCGGCGCTGCGCGACGCGCCCTTCGTCCCCGGCACGCCGGAGCCGCTGCGGGATCCGGCGCGCTCGATCTTCGACGTGATTCGCGACCGCGACCTGCTCGTGCACCATCCCTTCGACACCTTCTCGGCGAGCGTGGAGCGGTTCATCGAAGAGGCGGCGCGGGACGACCAGGTGCTGGCGATCAAGATGACGCTCTACCGCACCTCCGGCGATTCCAAGATCATCGACGCACTGATCGAGGCGGCGCAGCTCGGCAAGCAGGTGGCCGTGCTCGTGGAGCTCAAGGCGCGCTTCGACGAAACCAACAACATCAGCTGGGCGCGCCGCCTGGAAGACGTGGGCGCGCACGTGGCCTACGGTTCGGCCACGCTCAAGACGCATGCCAAGACGGTGCTCGTGGTGCGGCGCGAAGCGGATGGGATCCGGCGGTACGTCCACATCGGGAGCGGCAACTACAACTCGCGCACGGCCCGTGTCTACACCGACGTGGGGCTGTTCACCTGCAGTCCCCTCATCGGCGAGGACGTGACCGAGCTGTTCAACGCCCTCACCGGGTTCTCGCGCAAGCGGTCGTATCAGGCGCTGCTCGTGGCGCCGACCTCGATGCGCACGCGGTTCATCGAGCTCATCGAGCGCGAGGCGGCGCACGCGCGCGATGGCCGCCCGGCCCGCGTCGTCGGCAAGATGAACGCGCTGGTGGACGAGGAGATCATCCGCGCGCTGTACGCGGCGTCCAGCGCCGGCGTCGACATTGACCTCGTCATTCGCGGCATCTGCTGCCTGCGCCCGGGCATTCCCGGCGTGAGCGACCGCATCCGCGTGGAGAGCGTGATCGGGCGGTTCCTCGAGCACTCGCGCATCTGGTACTTCGCCAACGGCGGGGCGGGGCAGTACTACCTCGGGTCCGCCGACTGGATGCCGCGCAACTTCGACCGCCGTGTCGAGGCGGTGGCGCCGGTGGAGGACCGCACGCTGCATCCGCGGTTGCGCGCGCTGTTCGAAACGTTGCTCGACGACAACCGCCAGGCCTGGGACCTGGACGCGGACGGCGTGTGGCGGCAGCGCCAGCCCGAGGGTGCGGTGCGCGCCAGCCACGTCATCCTTCTGCGCGACTCCTGGGGGCAGGTGCCCGCCGAGGGGGGCGCGGAGCGCCCGGAGCTGCCGGCGCGGGTCGAGACCGCGACGTAATCCGGGTCAGGCGTCGGCGGCCGCCGACGAGTGCACGGCGCCGTCGGGCGCCACGATCTCCACGGGCCGCTTGGCCAACTTCGCCAGCAGATCGCTCTTGCGCTGGGCGCCCCACAGCTCCAGCCGGAGCGCGCGCCCGGCGCGGGCCGGCACCGGCGCGATGCGCACGGCGCGCCGCAGCCAGCGCACGCGGACGTCGCGCACGGCGCCGGTATGGCCGCGATCCAGCCCGTCGGCCACCCGCAGAATCGCCGCGAGGCGCTTGATGCGCCGCCGCACCGCGGGGGCGAGCCCCTGCAGCGTCTCGTGGTTCTTGCCCGGCGCCTTGCCACGGTGGTAGCGCGCCACGTTCGCCACCATCACCTGTTCGCCGGGCGGCATGCCGAGCAACTCCGCGTGCAGGATGAGATGGTACGAATGCTTGTGGTGTCCGCGGAACCCGATGTGATACCCCACGTCGTGGAGCAGCGCCGCGTCGGCGAGCACGCGCCGGTCTTCCGGGGTGAGTCCGAGCCGCGGCGCGAGCGAATCGAACAGGCGCAGCGCCAGCGTCCGCACGCGCTCCGAGTGCACGGCGTCGAAGTGGCAGCGCGCGCCGAAGTCGTGCACCGAGCGCTCGCGCGTCTGGCCGGGATCGGCCATCGTCGGCGCCACCCGCGCCGCTTCCAGCAGCAGCCCCTCGCGGATCCCGTACGCGGAGACTTCGAGCCGGCGCGCCTCGATCCGCGCCATGACCTCGGTGCCCACCGCGATCCCGGCGAGGATGATGTCGGCGCGCCCCGTGTTCAGCCCCGGCAGGCTGCGCCGCTCGGCGGGCGTCAGCTCGCCGAGCAGCTCCAGGATGCGCTCCACGTCCACGTGCGGGATCGCCGTGCCGTGCACGCCGCGCGCGGTCATCATCCCCTGCCGGTGCAGGTGGATGCCCGCGAGGTTGGTGAACGTGCCCCCCGATCCGATGAGCCGCGCGCCGCGCCACTCGCGGACCGGCAGGTGCGGGCGAATCATCTCGCGGGCGTGCCGGCGCAGCCGCGCGAGGCCCTTCTGCCGGTCGCCGTTCGCGAGGAATTGCTCGGTGAGGCGCAGCGCCCCCAGCGGGAGCGACGCCAGGTGCTCCACGACGCCGTCCGAGCTGAGTGCCAGCTCGAGCGAGCCGCCGCCGATGTCCATCACCACCACGCGTCCGGTGCCGATCTCGAAGTGCGCCTGCGCGCTGCGGAACGCCAGGCGCGCCTCCTCCTCTCCCGCCAGCACGCGCACCCGCAATCCCGTCGCGCGCTTGACCTCGGCCACGAACGCGTCGCCGTTCGACGCTTCGCGCACCGCGCTCGTCGCCACGACGTCGATGCGGTCGGCGCGCAGGCGGCGCGCCAGCAGCGTCATCCGGTTGAGCGCGTCCAGCGCCCGGGCGATCGCGTTGTCGTCGAGCGCCCCGGTGGCGGACACGCCCGACCCGAGGCGCGGCGCCGCCTTCATCTCGTCCACCACGTGGATGCGGCCGTCGGGCGAGACGTCGGCCAGAATCTGGCGGATCGAGTTGGAGCCGATGTCGATGGCGGCGATCCGTCGCGGCGGCACCGGCCGCGCGGCCGCGGCGCGCGTCACGCCGGGGCGGCGACCGGCGCCGCTTCCGCTGGAGCCGCCGCGGGTGCCGCCGCGGCGATCACCGTTCGGTAGTCCGCGATCAGGTCGTCGAAGATTCGATCCCATCCCCGCTCGGCGGCAAAGGTCAGCGCGCGTTCACGCATCGCGGCGAGCAACTCCGGGCCCGCGAACGCGGCGCGGACTCCGGCGGCGAGATTGGCCGCCGCTCCCGGATAATACAACAGCCCGCTCCCTGCGGAGACCAGATCCCGCGTGGGGCCGGCGTCCGCAGCCAGGATCGGGACGCCCGACGCCATCGCTTCGAGCAGCACGTTGCCGAACGTGTCCGTCGTGGAAGGGAAGACGAACAGGTCGAGCGACGCGAAGAACGTGCTCAACGCCTCGCCCTCGAGACGGCCGAGAAATCGCGCCGAGGCCGGGGCAGCGCGCCGCAGCGGCTCCAGATACGGCCCGTCGCCGGCGAACGCGAACACGAACCGTCCCGGGTGGGCGCGCTCCAGCTCGTGCATGGCGGCCAGCATCGTGTCCAGCCCCTTCTCGCGCGCCACGCGGCCTACGTTGCCCACCAGCCGTCGCCCTCCCGTCACGCCCAGCCGCTCGCGCAGCGCGGCGGAGCGGTACTCCGGATGAAATCGATCCGTGTCCACGCCGCGGCTCCAGACCCGAACGCCGCTGAACCCGTGGGCGCGCAACTCGGCGGCCGTCGCGGCGCTCGGTGCGTACGTCCGGCGTCCGCTGTTGTGGAACCACCGCAGGTAGCGCCATCCGGGGCGCGCCAGCGCCCCCAGATGATAGAAGTGCGCGTAGGCACTGAAGCTCGTGTGGTACGACGTGACGAGAGGAAGGCCGAGCCGCCGCGCCACGCGGCGGCCGGCCAGCCCGGCGCCGAACGGCGTCGCCGCGTGCACGAGCGTAGGGCTCCACCGCGCGACTTCACGGATCACCCGGCGCACGTCGGGGAGGGCGATCTGCAATTCCGGATAGGCCCAGAAGGGCACGGCGCGCAGCTCGCGCACGTCGTCCTTCGGATCCGCGCGGCGGTCGCGCGGCGTCCACACGCGCACCGCGCCGCCGCGCGCGCGGATGGCCCGCTCCAACCGGTCGAGCGTGCGCGTCACCCCGTTGAGCTGTGGCAGGTGCGTGTCGGTGAACAGGGCCACGCGGAGCGGAAGCTCTCCCGCCGGCATCAGAGCAGGGCGTAGCGGTGCGGGCAGCGGAGTCGCCGCCACCGGTCCAGGTGCGCCGCCACGCTCCGCGCGGCGGCGGCGTGGCGGAGATCCGCCGGATGCAGCGCGAGACGGGCCAGCCAGCTCCGGCGCGCGGTGATCCAGCGGGCGTCCGCGACCGCCGCGGAGATGCGCGCCCGCAACGCGGTGCGCCCGCTCCATCGGATCACCGGCGACGCGAGCCGCGTGCCGCGCGCGTGCAGACGGATGCCGTGCACGTCCTCGCTCAGCGCGAGGCCGGCGCGCCCCGCGGCGCGGAATGTGTCCTCGCGGGCCAGCCACGCCGGCGGCACGAAACCGATCGGCCGCAGCCCGCAGCGATGGAGGCACTCCAGTCCGCGGCGAATGCGCTCGGCGGCGGCCGGTTCGTCGAGCGTCAGGAACTCGCCCTCGCGCGCCGTGGCGCCGAACGCGCGCACGCCGTCCGCGAAGCCGCGCGCCAGCCCGGCCTCGTCGTGCCGCTCGCCGTGCAGGAACACTTCGGCGCCCTCGCGCTCCCGGGCGCGCAGCCACGCCGCGAACCGCGGGAATTCCTCCAGCGGCCATTCGCCGTGCCAGTTGGGCACCACGAACAGCGCCGGCGTGATGCCGCGTTCGGCGCACAGGTCCCAGAGCGCCCGCACGTCGCGCTCGAGCGCCGGCGTCACGTCGTGGATCGAGACGAGCAGCTTCATGCCCGGGCCAGCGATCGGTAGACGCCGAACAGCCGGTCGAGGACGCGGTTCCAGTCGTGCTCCTGCTCGGCAAAGCGGCGGCCCCGCGCGCCGAGCGCGCGCAGGTCCGTACGCAGCATCGCGAGCAGCGCTTCGGCGAACGCCCCGGGGGAGCCCGACGCGAAGTGCACGCCGGCGCGCGATCGGTCCACGAGTTCCGCCGCGCCGCCGCGGTGCGCCGCCAGCACCGGCACCCCGCTGGCCATCGCTTCGATCGCCGCGAGGCCGAACGTCTCCACCGGGCTGGGCGCGACGCAGAGGTCTGCGGCGGCCACCAGCCGCGCGAGGCGCATGCGGTTTCCGACGTGCGGCAGGAAGCGGATGCGCAGCCCCGCTGCGCGCGCCCGCAGCGCCGCCCCGCGGGGGCCGTTTCCGACGATCGCCAGCTCGGCGTCCATGCGCGGTTCCGCCAGGCGCCATCCGTCGATGAGCGTTTCGAGATCCTTCTCGCGGGCCAGGCGTCCCACGTACAGCACCAGCGGGCGCGGCGACAGCCCCGCCATGCGGCGCGTCACGGCGGCGCCGTCGCGCCGGCGCGGATGGAACAGGCCGGCGTCCACGCCCAGCGGCACGCGCGTGGTGCGGTCGATGCCGGCCGCCGCCAGTTCGCGGGCCACGTAGTCGGTGGCCACGATCGTCGTCGCGAAGTGGCGATCGAGCGCGCGCAGGTAGCGCCACGCCAACGTCTCGGCCACCCGGCGGTGGGCGGGATTGCGGACGCCGGACGGCGCGATCTGCCGCGGCAGATGGCTGTGGTAGAAACCGACGAGCGGCACGTCCGCGCGCCGGGTGGCGTGCCGGACCACCCACGGCACGAGCCCGATGCTGCCCACCTCGATCACGTCGGGGCCCTCGTGCTCTACGATCCGGCGGCTGGAGCGCGTGGCGAGCATGAACCGGTACGGCGCCTGCGTGGGAACGCGCGGACCGCGCAGCCGGTAGCAGCGCACCCCCGTCGTGTCGGTGATCCCGTCCCGCGGCCCCGGCACGACGACCACATGCCGCAGGTCGAGGCGCGCTTCCACGTAGCGCGCCTTTTCGAGCAGGTACGTGCGCACGCCGCCGCTCGTCTCGCCGAAGAACTCCGTGATGTCGAGCACTCCGAACGATGCGCCGGCACGGAGACGGGGCGGCAGCGCCTGCGCGCCGATGTCCAGCCCGCGCTGCGGGCGCGGCACTTCGAGCAGCGCCCGCTCGACCGCTGCGTGCTCCGATCGCTCGCCCCCGCCGTTCGCCACGGCGCACTCGGCGATGACGGTGCTCACCGGACGAGCACGACGAGCGCCGTGGCCACGGCGATGAGCTGGCCGGCCAGCACGTCGCCGGGATAGTGCACGCCGAGGAACACCCGCGTGAGGCCGATCGCCGTGGCCGCCACGAGCACGGGGACGGCCACGATCGGGAAGAGCACCGCGTACACCACGGCAATGGACATCGACGCCGCGGCGTGCCCCGACGGGAACGAGAAGCGGTCGGGCTCGGCGATCGCCGCGCGGATCGTGAGCGACTGCGACGGCCGCGGGCGTCCGACGGTGCGCTTGAAGATCTGCACGATCAGGTGCGACACGACGAGCGCGGCCATCGGCTTCGCGCCGGCCGTCGACAGCGGCTTCACGCCCAGCAGCGGGAGCGAGGCCAGCGCGATGCTCGCGAACACGCCGCCGGCGTGGGTGACGGCCACGAGCACGCGCCGCGCCGCCCTCGTCGATCGCTCGTCGAGCGCCCAGCGGATGTAGAGGTCTCGGTCGCGTGCGGCGAGCCGGGCGAACAATGGGGTCTGCATGCACCGGGGAGACTAGGCCCCCTGTGTCACCGCCCCCTCGCACTCCGGCAACGATGCTGTCACTCCGGCAAGACCGCGCGGCGAAGTGCCAGCCGAGTGCTCAGCCCGCCCGTCCGCCCGCGTCGTCGGGCAGGAACACGCTGATCACGCTCCCCTCGCCCACCACGCTCTCCGCCCTCACCGATCCGCCGTGCGCCTCCGCCAGATGTTTGACGATCGCCAGCCCCAGACCCGTTCCGCCTTCTTCCCGCGACCGCGCCGCATCCACGCGGTAGAACCGCTCGAAGATGCGATCGAGATGCTCGGGCGCGATCCCGATGCCGGTGTCGCGCACGCCCACGCGCACCCCCCCGGGCTCGCGCGCGGCGAACAGCGTCACCGATCCCGCCGGCGTGTAGCGCACCGCGTTCTCGGCCAGGTTCACGAGGATCTGCCGCAGCGCCATCGGATCGGCGCGCACCGTCGCCGCCTCGTCGGGAATGTCGCGCGACAGGCTCAGGTGCTTGTCCTGCGCCGTGCGGTCGAGATTGCCCAGCACTTCCGCGGCCGTCTGGCGCACGTCCACCCGGCGCGGCTCCGGCGTCCACCCGCCGGATTCGTAGCGCGAGAGATCGAGCAGGTCGTCCACGATCCGCTGCATGCGCTGCGCATTGCTGCGGATCATCGCCGCGAAGCGGCGGCGGTCCGCGGCGCTCAGGTCCGGATCGACCAACGTCTCGGCGAACCCGCTCACGACCGTGAGCGGGGTCTTCAGCTCGTGCGACGCATTGGCCACGAATTCGCGGCGCACGCTCTCCAGCCGGCGGCGCGCCGTGAGGTCCTGCAGCGCCAGCACCGCTCCGCCGCCGGGCAGCGGGCGCCCGACCAGCACCAGCGTCCGGTCGTTGAGCTCGAACTCGCCCGGCTCGCCGGGGGCGCCGATGAGCGCGGCGCGCAGACTCTCGCGCAGCGTGCGGACGGGGGGCAGTCGATCCGCAGAGAACGGCACGGACTCGGTGGCGCCCAGCATGCGCCGCGCGCTGCTGTTCAGCCGCACTACCTGATTGCGCGCGTCCACCACCATGATGCCCTCGTCGAGCGCCTCGATGGTGGCATGCATCAGCGCTTCCTCCGACTGCAGCGCCGCCAGCCGCCCCGCCAGCTGCTCGGTCATGCGGTGCACGGCAGCCGACAGATCGCCGATTTCCCCGGGCGCGTTGAGGCTGGGCCGGCGCGTCAGGTCGCCGTCGGCTACGGCGCGCGCCACGTTCCGCAACTCGATCACGGGGCGCGAAACGGTGCGGGCGAACAGCGCGCCGATCGCCAGCGCGCCCAGCAGTGCGACGAACCCCGCCGCGAGCACGTCGCGCTGCGCGCCGCGGATCGTTTCGTTGAGCGCGCCGAGGCCGATCGAGACCCGCACGTACCCCAACGGGTGCCGTAACGCGACGTACAACTCCTCGCCCCCGTCGCCGGCGGAGCCGCGGTACGCCGTTCCGAGGCCGCTGGCGCGCGCCTGCGCGACCTCGGGGCGCGCCCCGTAGTTCGCCAGGGCGCGGAGCTCGTCGGCGCTGAACTTCGAGTCGCCGAGCACGTGCCCGTCGCGCGCGATCAGGGTGACGCGCCGGTCGAGCGCCGCGCTCGCCGCGTCGGCCAGCGAGTCCGCGTCCTGTCCCGGGCGCCAGAACAGCGACACGAGACGCGCGGATCGGGTCAGGTCCCGGACGGCCTGCTGGCGCAGGTGGTCGCGCAGGCGCCCGCCGGCAATCGTGACGATCGCCGCCACCAGCAGGACGATGACGACGGTGGAGCCGAGGAGCAGTCTCCGGGTGAGGCTCACGGGCCGCGCCAGGCCGGGCCGCGCAAGCGATACCCGAACCCGCGCACCGTCTCGATCAACTCGCCCGCCTCGCCCAGCTTGGCGCGCAGCCGCTGCACGTGCATGTCCACCGTTCGGGTCTGGATGTCCGGCGCCGCCTCCCACACCGTCTCCAGCAGGTGGGCGCGGGCCTGCACGCGCCCGCGGCGTTCGTACAGGAGCAGCAGCAGTCGGTACTCCGTGGGGGTCAGCTCCACTTCGTGTCCGTTCACGCGCACCCGGTGCGCGCCGCGGTCGATCTCGATCGGTCCGTGCGTCACGACGTCGCCCGGTCCCAGTCCGGCGGCGGTCACCCGCCGCAGGATCGCGCCCACGCGGAGTACCAGCTCCTGGGGGCTGAACGGCTTCGTCAGGTAGTCGTCGGCGCCGACCGACAATCCCTCGATGCGATCGCGCTCTTCCCGGCGCGCCGTCAGCAGCAGCACCGCGATGTCGCGCGTCGCCTCGCTGCCGCGCAGCTCGCGCAGCACGTCGATCCCCGACATCCCGGGGAGCATCAGGTCGAGGACGATCAGCATCGGCCGCTCCTGGCGCGCGGCGGCCAGCGCGTCGGGGCCGTTGGCCGCCGTGGACACGCGGTACCCGGCTTTGGCCAGGTGGAACGCCACGAGCGCGACGATGTCGGCTTCGTCGTCCACCACGAGGATGCGCGCGCCGGGCGCCGGGCCGGGTGTGGCGCCTGCCGTCGGCGGGGAGGCGGTCACGACTTCGCCCCCTCGAGCTGCTGGCGGATCCGCGCCACGATCATGCCGATCGCCACGGCGTTGTGGCCGCCGCGCGGCACGATCACGTCGGCGTAGCGCTTGCTGGGCTCCACGAATTGCAGGTGCATGGGCTGCACCGTCTTCACGTACTGGTTCAGAATCTCCTCCAGCGGCCGCCCGCGCCGCGCGATGTCGCGCCGAATGCGCCGGATCAGCCGGATGTCCGCGTCCGCGTCGACGAACACCTTCACGTCGCACAGTTCGCGCACGCGCTCCTCGACGAACAGCAGAATGCCGTCGATCACCACCACGTCCGCCGGCGGCACCGGCACCCGCTGGGGACTCCGCAGGTGCTGCACGAAATCGTACACCGGCTTCTCGATCGAATCCCCGGCCGCCAATCGCGCCAGCTGTCCTTCCAGCAGCTCCCAGTCGATGGAATCGGGGTGGTCCCAGTTGATCCTGCGGCGCTGCTCGATGGGCAGCTCCGCGTAGTTCTTGTAGTACGCGTCCATGTCGATGAACGCCACCGACGTGCCCGTGAGCGACTCCGCCACGCGCCGTGCAACCGTCGATTTGCCGGAGCCGGTGCCGCCGGCGATCCCGATGATCAGAGGTTTCACAACGTGGCCCGTTGCGCTGGGCGACGTGACCCGAATCTCGTCGAACCGAAGCCGGAACGTCGCGAAGGTGCCGTCACGATCCTGTATCGTTAGGGGGAAGGAACGCGGCGTCTGAAAGCTGATCGACGCGGGAACGGCCCGTCAACCGCGGGCTCCCGGCCCCGGTGCGCCCCGGCTAGCTTCGTCACATGAGAACCACGGGGTTCAACGCCCGCCGAACGGGCTCCGCCCGCATCGCCCGATGAGCGAGACCGTGCGCGTGTTCGTGAACGCCGCCGGCGTCGACGTACCGCGGGGCGCTACCGCCCTCGACGCCGTGCGCGCCTGGAGGCCCGCCGAGGCGGACGCCGTGGCGGCCGGCTCACGAGCCATCACCGACAGCCGCGGCCTCCCCCTGCCGGCCGATGCGCCCATGCCCGCCGGCGCCATCCTCCGAACGATCGCCAACCGCGACGCCGGAGACTCCGCCCCCGACCCGGAAGTATGAGCGGCGTCCTCGATCGAGCGCTGCTCCGGCGCATCCCGAAGGCGGAGTTGCACTGCCACCTCGACGGATCCGTCCGTCCCGAAACGCTCCTCGCGCTGGCGCACGAGTACGGACAGCCGATGCCGCGCCACGATGCCGAGTCGCTGCGCGACTACATGGTCGTCTCCGACGGGCACAGCCTCGAGGACTACCTCCAGCGCTTCGCCGTGACGCTGTCGGTCATGCAGACTGCCGAGGCGCTGGAACGCATCGCCTACGAGCTGGCGATCGACGCCGCCGCCGACGGCGTCCGCTACCTCGAGGTGCGCTACGCGCCCATCCTCAACGTGCGCCACGGCCTCTCGCTCGGCGACGCCGTGCAGGCGCCGCTGCGCGGGCTCGAGCGCGCCGAGCGCGACGTGGGGATCGTGGCGCGCGTCATCGTGTGCGGTATTCGCAGCATGGCGCCGGCGGTGTCGCTGGAGCTGGCCGAGCTGGCCGTGGCGTTCCGCGGCCGCGGCGTCGTCGGCTTCGACCTCGCGGGCGGCGAGGCGGGAAACCCCGCCGCCGCGCACCAGCAGGCGTTTGCGCACGCGCGCCGGCACGACCTGGCGTGCACCTGCCACGCCGGCGAGGGCGACGGGCCCGACTCCGTCCGCCAGGCCCTCCACGCGTGCTGCGCCGACCGCATCGGTCACGGCACCCGCATCGTCGAGGACCCGGCGCTGCTCGACTACGTAATCGACCGCCGTGTGCCCATCGAAGTGTGCCTCACCAGCAACATCCAGACGCGCGCCGCCGCGTCGTACGACACGCATCCGCTCCGGCTGTACTACGACCGCGGCATGCACGTGGTGCTCAACACCGACAACCGGCTGATGAGCGGCACCACGCTCACCGACGAATACGAGCATGCATCGCGCCACCTCGGCTTCTCCTTCGACGAGCTGGCGCGCGTGGCGCTCAACGGATTCGAGAGCGCCTTCCTCCCGTACGACCAGCGTCGGGCCATGATCGCCGGCGCGGAACGCGACCTGTCGCGCCTGCGCGCGGAGATAGCGTGACCGCGCCCTATGGCGCCGAAGCGGCGGCGCGCGCCGCCGCGTCGATCCGCGCCCGCCTCGGCGCCTTCGACCCCGCCGCTGCCATCGTCCTCGGCTCGGGACTGGGCGGGCTGGCCCGGCGCGTGCACGCGCCGGTCGCGATCCCGTATCGCGAGATCCCGGGGTTCCCGCCGTCCACCGTGGCCGGCCACGCGGGCGAGCTGCTCGCCGGAACGCTGGGCGGGCGGCACGTGCTGGCGCTGTCCGGCCGCTTCCACATGTACGAGGGGCACGAGGCCGCGCTCGCGGGCTTCCCGGCCCGCGTCGTGCGGGCGCTGGGCGCGCCGGTGCTGATCGTGTCGAACGCCGCCGGGGGCATTCGTGCCGGCTTCGCTCCCGGCACGCTGATGCTCATCGACGACCACGTCAACTTCATGTTCCGGAATCCGCTCGCCGGGCCGCTTCAGCCGGGCGACGATCGCTTCCCCGACATGTCGAATCCGTACGATCCCGATCTCCGCGCGCTGGCGCGCAGCGTCGCCGAAGCCCAGGGGTTCCGGTTGGAGGAGGGCGTGTACGCGGGCCTCCTCGGTCCCAGCTACGAGACGCGCGCCGAGGTGCGGATGCTCTCCCACCTCGGCGTGGACGCGGTCGGCATGTCCACGATTCCCGAGGTGCTCGTCGCGCGGGCGTTCGGCATGCGCGTGCTCGGCGTCAGTTGCATCACGAACCGGGCGGCGGGGTTGTCCGACGCGCCCATCACCCACGCCGAGGTCATCGAGACGACCGCGCGCGCGGCGGAGCGCTTCGAGCGGCTGATCACGGGGGTCGTCGCTGCGCTCTGACGAACCCTGCGGCGCCGCTGTGTCCGCGGGCACGGCGCAATCCTTCCGCGCGTTGAATCGTCCTCCCGGTGCCGCTGTGCTACGTTCTTCCCCACCACCGTGCGATACCTGACCCTGGCCCGAGACCTTCGCCGCCGAAAAGCCCGCGAGCGCGAGCGCCTGTTCGTGTGCGAGGGCGTGCGCGCCGTCGAAGAGCTGCTGCGCTCCCCGATCGCGCCGCGCGGCATCCTCGTGGCGCCGCAGCTGCTCGAAGCGCCGCGCGGCGCCGTGCTGCGCGAGGCGATTGCGCGCTCGGGACATCCCGTGGAGGAGGTCGCGGCGCGCGACTTCCACACCGCGGCCGAGACCGAGTCGCCGCAGGGCGTGCTCGCCATTGCGCCAATTCCGGATCGTTCGCTCGACGACGTCGTCCCGCACGACGGCCTCCGCGTCCTCGTCCTCGACGCGGTGCAGGACCCGGGGAACGTCGGCACCATGCTCCGCACCGCCGCCGCCCTCGGCGTGACCGCCACCGCGGCGCTGCCGGGAACGGTTGACCTGTGGAACGCCAAAGTCGTCCGGAGTGCAATGGGCGCACTCTTCCATCATCACTGCCTGGCCGCTACCTGGGACGACCTCGACGCCTTCCGCCGCCGCGCGTCGGCGGCGCTCTGGGTGGCCGATGCCGCCGGCACGCCGCTGGGGCAGACGCCGCCGCCCGCCCGGCTGGCGCTCGTCGTGGGCAACGAGGGCGCGGGCGTGTCGGTCGAGGCGCGGTCGCGCGCCGAGCACTCGGTGGCGCTGCCGATCGCGCCCGGCGTCGAGTCGCTCAACGTCGCCGTGGCCACCGGCATCCTCCTCTACGAGCTGCGCCCGTGAACATGCAGACCTACTGGCAGGTCGTGGCGTTCGTCTTCGGCGCGATCATCGGATCGTTCCTCAACGTGTGCATCGGCCGCTGGCCGGCCGAGCAGTCGGTCGTGCGCCCGCGTTCGCGCTGCCCGCACTGCGGCCACCAGCTCGCCTGGTTCGAGAACATCCCGCTCCTGAGCTGGGTGGCGCTGCGCGCGCGCTGCCGCTGCTGCGACGAACCGATCTCCGTGCAATATCCGCTCGTCGAGCTGGCCGTCGCCCTCATCTGGCTGCTGTCGGTGCACGGGTTCGGCGCCGGCGTCACCGCGTTTCGCTTCGCCACCGTCGCCACCGTGCTGCTGGGCGTGGCCGTGACCGACGCGAAGCACTACCTGATTCCCGACGGCTTCACCGTGTTCGGCCTGCTGTTCGCGCTCGCCGCCGCGGTGTACGCGGCGACGCAGCCGGACGCCGGCCCGTTCGCGGGACTGTACGATTCGGTCATCGGCGCCTGCGCCGGCGCCGGCATGATCGCCATCGTCGGCTGGCTGGGCGAGATCGTGTTCAAAAAGGAAGCGATGGGCATGGGCGACATGACGCTCATGGCGTTCGTGGGCGCCGTGGTCGGCCCCAACCGCGCCCTCCTCACCGTGTTCGTGGGCGCCGCCATCGGCGCCGCGGCGTTCATCCTCGTCGTGTATCCGGTCGCGTGGTTTCGCCGCGACCGCCGCATGGAGCAGGGCGAGCTGCCGCTCGGGCCCACCCCGTTCGAGCCCCCGCTCGTGCCGTTCGGCGTGTTCCTTGCGCCTGCGGCCCTCGTGACATTGCTTTGGGGAAATGCGGTGTTCGCGTGGATTCTGGGGGGCTGACCGGCCCCGGCTCGTCCCCCGTGGCGCATGATCGACGAACCGCCTCGCGCCTCCGGCGCACTGGCGCGGTACACGCGCGACCTCACGGCTGACGCCCGCGCCGGGCGCCTCGAGCCGGTGTACGGCCGCCGCGATGAGATCGCCCGCGTCATCGACATCCTCCTCCGCTACGGCAAGTGCAATCCGGCACTCGTCGGGCCGGCCGGCGTCGGCAAGACGGCCATCGCCGACGGGCTCGCGCAGCGCATTGCCGACGGCACCGTGCCCTTCGCGCTCCGCGACGTGCGCCTGCTCTCGCTCGACCACGTGTCCCTCCTCGCCGGATCCACGTACCGCGGCCAGTTCGAGGAGCGCATTCGCTCGCTGATCGCCGAAGTCCAGGCCTCGCCCGACGTCATCCTGTTCGTGGACGAGCTGCACAACTTGATTGGCCAGGGGACGGCGATCGGCACGGCGATGGACGCCGCCAACATGCTCAAGCCCGCGCTCGCGCGCGGCGACTTTCGCGTCATCGGCGCCACCACCGACGACGAGTACGATCGCTGGGTGCTCGGCGATTCGGCGCTCGAGCGCCGCTTCCAGAAGGTGCCGGTGCGCGAGCTGAGCGCCGAGGAAACGATCGAGGTCCTGCGGGCCCGCCGGCAACGGCTGGAGCGCCATCACAACGTGCTGATCGACGACGAGGCGATCGCGGCCGCGGTGCGGCTCACCGACACGCACGTGCGCGACCGCCGCCGTCCCGACAAGGCCATCGACGCGCTCGACGAAGCGTGCGCGCACCTGCAGGCCGCGGCCGTGTACGCGCCGGGCACCGAAGCGCTGCTCAAGACGCGGCGGCAGGCCGCGGCCGCCGCCCGTCCGCGGCGCACCACCGGACGGCGCGACGCGGACGACGCCGGTGACGCCGGCGACGAATTCGCGGCGGCGCCGTTCGACGTGCTCGAACGGTTCGGCGCCGCCATCGAAGCGGCCCTCGTCGAGGCCGACGCCATCGACCGCCCTGCCGGGCCGCGGCCTCCGCCTGCCAAGCCGGCGGCGGCCGCGCCGCCGGCAAACGGCGCGACGCTCGACGCCGAGATCGCGCGCCATCTCGCCGAGGAGAACATCATCGTGCGCGGGCAGGACGTGGCCCGCGTCGTCGCACTCATGTCGGGAGGTCCCGTCACGTGGGAGTGAAGAATCGCCGGATCGCGCTGGTGCTCGCCGGCGCCGCGCTCGTCTCTTCCGCGTGCGGCCGCCGCAACGGGAAGACGGGGCAGGGGGCGTACGCCGACATGGTGGCCGACGCCGTGCCGAAGGTCGAGAAGGCGGTGGGCGTGCCGTTCAAGACGCCGCCGAAGTTCGCCGTGCTCACCCGCGACCAGGTGCGCGACTTCCTGGTCAGGAAGTTCGACGAGCAGACGCCGGCCGCCGAGCTGGCCGGCCAGGAAGCGGCCTACAAGGCGTTCGGCCTGATCCCCGACTCGCTCGACCTGCGCCCGTTCCTGATCAAGCTGCTCACCGAGCAGATCATCGGGTACTACGACCCGTCCACCAAGGAGCTGTACATCGTGCAGGGCGCGCCCGACGACCTCATCGGCGTCACCGTGACGCACGAGCTGGTGCACGCGCTGCAGGACCAGTACGTCAATCTCGATTCGATCCAGCAAGCGACCGGTGACAACGATCGCCAGATGGCGGCGCAGGCCGTGATCGAAGGCGAGGCGACGTACGAGCAGCTGGCCATCATGCTCGGCGCCTCGAAGCTCGAGCAGATGCTCGACAGCAACTGGGACATGGTGCGCCGCATGATCAGCGAGTCGCACGACTCGCAGAGCGTGTTCGGATCGGCGCCGACGGCGATCCAGCAGGAGCTGCTCTTCCCGTATCTCAGCGGGGCCGAGTTCGTCCGCCGCTTCAAGGTGCACGATCCCGGCAAGCTTCCCTTCCGCGACATGCCGGTGTCGACCACGCAGATTCTGCACGAACCGGCGTACTTCGACAGCGTGCGCGACGTGCCGGCCCGCGTCTCGCTGCCGCGCACCGAGGGGCGGACGATCTACGAGAACGACCTCGGAGAGTTCGACACGCGCCTCTTCATCTACCAGCACACGCACGATCAGACGCTGGCGGTGAATGCCGCCGAGGGATGGGACGGCGGGCGCTACCGACTGCTCGCCGAGCCCAGGGGCACCGCCGTCGTATGGGCGACGGTGTGGCGCAGCAGCGTCGATGCCGCGCAGTTCGTCGACGCCCTCGGGCAGGTGGCGGAGCGCTGGTACCGGACCCCCAACCCCGCGATCCTCTACACGGGCCAGCATACCTACCGGGGGAGCAAGCGCACGGTCCAGGTGACGCCGCTCAAGATCGCGGGGCGGGACGTCGTGCTGTACGTCGATGCGCCCACCGGCAGCAATCTGAACCTGCTCGATCCGCAGGCGATCCGGCTGAAGTAGCGGCTACATCCCCGCGAGGCGCGAGATCGAGAAGCCGATCACCGCAATCAATCCGCCCAGGATGTAGCCGATGAAGATGATCAGCCGCAGCTCGCGGTTGATCACGCCGCGGATCAGCTCCTCCAGCCGCTCGAAGCTGAACGCGAGCACCTTGCGCTCCACCATCGCCTGCACGTCCAGCCGCTGGATCAGGCCGGGAAGCTGCGATTCCACGAGGTCCCAGATCGCCGGCGCGAACGCGCCGCCCAGGCGCGTCGCGCTGTCGGGCGGCAGCCAGCGCCCCGGCCGCCCGATCGGCCGGTCCAGCGCCCGCTGCACGGCGGCGCGCGACGCATCCTCGATCAGCTCGCGCGAGCGCGGCGACCGCGCCGCGCCCACGATCCACGCCGCGAGCGTCGCGTCGTCCAGCGGCGCCAGCAGATCGCCCCACGTCTTCTGCTCGGCGCGGGCCAGCGCCGCGTCCAGCTTCTCGACCAGCAGCCGGCGCGTCTCGTCGGCGCGGAGCACGCGCACCAGCCCGCGCGTCACCGTGTCCATCACGGCGCGCGCCCGCTCGCTTTCCGGCGGGCCGATGATGTCGGCCAGCGGCTTCGCGAGATACGCCGTGATCGCCTCGTGCACCGCGGCCGTGATCCGCTCGCGCACCGACGGGTCTTCCAGCAGCTCGCCGAGCTGCTCGGCGCCTTCCTTCTCCACCGAATCGAGCGCGCGGTCGAGCGTGCGTTCGGTGACGACCAGCTTGGCGATCACCCGCTCGTGGAACTTGAGATCCTCCACGAACCGCGAGAACAGCCCGTGCAGCCGCAACCGGATGCGCTCGCGCGCCAGCGGGTCGCGGAGCACGCCCGCCAGCTTCTCGACCGCGATCGGCAGATAGGCCTCGACGCCGCCGTCGATCGCCGACACGAACGCCGGCGGTACCTGCTCCATCAGCGGCTCGCGCGACGAGAGCATCTGGTACGCGCGCCGCTCCACGTAGTCGCGCACACCCTGCGCCAGCTCGTCGGACTGCGAGAACTCGCCGGCCCACTGCGCCGCCCGCTCCGTGATCGCCGCGCGCCGCTCGGGCGTCAGCACGTTGCCCACCAGACGGTCCTTCAGCTCGGCGCGCCGCCGGGCCACGAAACCCAGCGCGCGCTCCTCGAACTCCGCCGAGGCCGTGAAGTCGGCCAGCCGCTCGACGACGATCGGCACGCCGGAGGTCAGCGCGCGCTCCACCTCGAGCAGGACCGACGGCGGCAGGATCTCGCGCAGCGAGGCGCGCTCGGTGTCGAGCACGCTGCCGATCACCAGCGCCAGCGTCTCGTCCAGTTTCTCACGCACGCCCGCCCGCACCAGCTCGGCCATGATGTCGGTGGGCGTGAGCAGCCGCTCGCCCACCGTGCGCCCCAGGCTGCGGGCGAGGCGCGCCTGATTCTTCGGGATCGCGCCCTGGAACCCCAGCACCTTGCGCCGCGGATGGAACAGCATCCACACGGCCACCGTGTCGGACGCGCCGCCGGCGATCGTGCCGATGGCCACGTGCACGACGAACTGCAGCCACGGATTCTGCGCGTCGAGCATCGCGGGCCCGAACCGTCAGGGGGCGTCGGCGGCGAGCGGCTCTCCGGACGACGGCGCCTCGCGCGATTCGTGCGGCCGCGCGTCGCTGGCGCGCCGGCGCGGCGGCCGGGCCCGCCGTCCCGCCTCGTCGAGCAGCGCGTGCTGCAGCACCTGGTCCATGCGGTCCACGAACGAGAACGCCATGTGCTGCCGCACCTCGTCGGGCACGTCGCGCACGTCCTTCTCGTTCGCCTTCGGCAGGATCACCTCGCGCAGCCCCGCCCGGTAGGCGGCCAGCACCTTCTCCTTCACGCCGCCGATCTCCAGCACCTTCCCGCGCAGCGTCACCTCGCCCGTCATCGCGAGGTCGCGCCGCACCGGCCGCTGGCTCAGCACGCTGGCAATGGCGAGCGTGATCGTGATGCCCGCGCTCGGCCCGTCCTTGGGAATCGCGCCCGCCGGAAGATGGATGTGCAGATCGTGCTCCTTGAACGTGGCGTCGGCAATGCCGAGCTGGCTCGCCCGCGACCGGACGTACGAGTGCGCCGCGTCCACGGATTCACGCATCACGTCGCCGAGCTGCCCGGTCACCGTGAGCCGGCCCGTGCCCGGCATGCGCAGCGCCTCGATCACCATCAGCTCGCCCCCCGTCGACGTCCACGCCAGTCCGCTGACGACACCGACTTCCGGCTCCTGCTCGGCGGGTTCCGCGACGTAGTGCGGCACGCCCAGCAGCTCCTCCACCCGCTTCTCGTCGATCACCCACGCGCCTTCCTCGCGTTCCGCCTTGCGCCGCGCGCGCTTGCGCAGGATCGCCGAGAGGTTGCGCTCGAAGGTGCGCAGCCCCGCCTCGCGCGAGTAGCGGTTGGAGACGAAGGTGAGCGACTCGTCGGTGAACTGGATGTCGCGGTCGTCCAGCCCGTGGTCGACGAGCAGCTTGGGCAGCAGGTAGCGCCAGGCGATCTCGACTTTCTCCTCGCCCGTGTAGCCCGCGATCTTGATGATCTCCATGCGGTCGCGCAGCGGCCCGGGGATGTCGAACAGGTTGTTCGCCGTGCAGATGAACAGCACCGACGACAGGTCGAACGCCAGGTTCAGGTAGTGATCGGTGAAGGACTTGTTCTGCATCGGGTCGAGCACTTCCAGCATCGCCGCCGCCGGATCGCCCGACGGCCCTCCCCCCGACATCTTGTCGATCTCGTCGATCATCAGCACGGGATCGTTCACCTGCACGCGGCGCAGCGCCTGCAGCAGCAGCCCGGGCATCGCCCCCACGTACGTGCGGCGGTGGCCGCGCACTTCGGCCTCGTCGCGCACGCCGCCCACCGAGATCCGGTAGCACGGCCGCCCGATCGCCGCACCGATCGCTTCGCCGAGCGACGTCTTGCCGGTGCCCGGCGGCCCCACGAAGCAGAGAATCGGACCCTGCGACGTGCCGCCGCGCAGCTGGCGCACTGCCAGGAATTCGAGAATGCGCTCCTTGGCCTCGTCCAGTCCGTAATGCCGCGCGTCGAGCGCCTCCTCCACCTTCCCGATCTCGATGTCGTGATGCCCCGAGTTCGCGTTCCACGGCAGCGCCAGCACCCAGTCGAGATACGTGCGCACCACCTGGTACTCGCTCGACGCCGGCGCCAGCATGCGCAGCCGCTCCACCTCGCGCTTTGCTTCCGCCAGCGCCTTCTCCGGGAGTGCGGCCTCATCGATGCGCGCCAGCAACTCGCGGACGTCCTTCTCGTTCGGATCGGTCTCGCCCAGCTCGCTCTGGATGGCGCGCAGCTGCTGGCGGAGGAAGAACTCGCGCTGGTGCTGGTCGATCTTGATCTCGGTTTGCTTCTTCACGTCGTCGAGCACGCGGGCCCGCGCCACCTCGCGCTCCAGCCGCGTCAGCACGAAACGCAGCCGTTGCCCGACGTCCAGGCGCTGCAGCACCTCGTCGCGATCCGAGATCCGGAACCCGAGGTTGGTCGCCGCCAGGTCCGCGAACCGGCCGGGATCCGCCACGTTCATGCGCAGAATCGACGGCACGTCGCTCGAGATCTTCTCCGACACGTCGGCCAGCGTCTCGGCGGCCGCGATCACGCGCGTGATCAGCTCGCGCCCCTCGGCGGGATCGACCGGCGACTCCCGCGCATCGCGCACGATCGCCACGGGGTACGGCTCGGCCTGCTGCACGTCCTCGATCAGGATTCGCTGCATGCCTTGCAGCGTGATCTGCACCGTGTGCCCCGGCAGGTTGATCCGCTCGTGCACGCGCGCCGCCACGCCGATGCGGTTCACCACGGCGGCCGTGTCGAGCGGATCCTCGGCTTCCCCCGGCGCGACGACGAGCGCCACCGACAGTCCCGGTTCGGGATTGTCGTTCAGCAGCGCCATGTTTTCGGGGGCCCCCATCTGGACGGCGATCGTGCCGTGCGGGAAGACGATCGTGGAGCGCATCGCCATGAGCGGCATCGTGCGCGGCAACAGCGATGCGAACAGATCTTCCTGCCGAGGGACTTTAGGCATTCGCCTCGAAGGGCTCGAAGGGTGGGATGCGAGTCGAACGGCGGCGCGGATGGAACGGGGGTTGGGCGTGCGCGCGGCCGACCCCGTTCCCTTGTCTTAAATCATAACAGCATCTACGTTTAAGGGCTATGTTCGATGAGCTGAGTTCGAAGCTGGAATCCGCGTTCTCGCGCCTGCGGGGACGCGGTGTTCTGTCTGATGCCGACATCAAGGAAGGGCTGCGCGAGATCCGGCGCGTCCTCCTCGAAGCCGACGTCAATTTCCAGCTCACCCGCGAGTTCCTCGAACGGGTGGAGAAGAAGGCGGCGGGGGTCACCCAGCTGCGTACGGTATCGCCGGCGCAACAGCTCGTGAAGATCGTCCACGACGAACTCACGGCGATGCTCGGCGAGCGCCGAGAGGGTTTGAGGCTCAGCTCCGTGCCGCCCACGGTCGTCATGATGGTGGGTTTGCAGGGTTCCGGCAAGACGACCACCGCCGCCAAGCTCGCGCGGAAGCTCAAGGCCGAAGGCCGCCCGGCCCGCCTCATCGCCGGCGACGTCTACCGCCCCGCGGCCATCGACCAGCTCGAAACGCTCGGCCGCGAGCTCGACGTGCCCGTCTATGCCGACCGCTCCACCACCGACGTGGTGAAGATCGCAATGGCCGGACTCGACCAGGCGCGCCGCGCCCGCGACCGCGTCGTCATCGTCGACACCGCGGGCCGCCTGCAGATCGACGACGAGATGATGGCCGAGCTGGAGAAGCTCAAAGGCGCCATCCGCCCGGACGAGATCCTGCTCGTGGCCGACGGGATGACGGGGCAGGACGCCGTGCGCATCGCCCAGGGGTTCGACGAGCGCCTGGGCGTCACCGGCGTCGTGCTCACCAAGATGGACGGCGACGCCCGCGGCGGCGCCGCGCTGTCCATCTACGGCGTCACGAAGAAGCCCATCAAGTATGTCGGCGTCGGCGAGAAGCCCGACGCGCTCGAGGAGTTCCATCCCGACCGCATGGCGGGACGGATCCTCCAGCAGGGCGACATCGTGACTCTCGTCGAAAAGGCCCAGACCGCCTTCGACGCCGAGGCGGCGAAAAAACTCGAGAAGAAGGTGCGGAAGGAGGGGATGGACCTGAACGACTTCCTCGCCGCCATGAAGCAGATCGAGAAGCTCGGTCCCTTGGAAGGCGTGCTCAAGCTGCTGCCCGGGGTGAACACGAAGATGCTCAAGCAGGCCAAGGAGGCGGACCCGCGGCGGATGAAGCACATGGAGGCCATCGTGCTCTCCATGACCGACGCCGAGCGGAAGGATCCCGCGGTCATGAACGGCTCGCGCCGGGCCCGCGTGGCTCGGGGCAGCGGCCGTCCCATCTCCGAAGTCAACCGCCTGCTCGACCAGTTCCGAGAAATGAGGAAGATGATGAAGCGCGCCACCGGGGGCGGAGGCATCCGCCCGGGCATGTTCGGAGGAATGCGTTAAGTTCAGTGATCAGTCAACAGTCGGCAGTGATCAGTACTGCTCACTGCTGACTGCCAACTGTCGACTGCCAACTGTAGTTCAACGGGTGCGGCCGGGAAACGCCCGGCACGCGAGGAGCCCGCAGCAGTACCGTCACGTACACGAGGAGCATGGTCCCATGTCAGTCAAGATTCGCCTGCGCCGCACGGGGCGCAGCAAGCAGCCCTACTACCGTATCGTCGTCGCCGACTCGCGCAGCCCGCGCGACGGGCGGTTCATCGAGATCATCGGCCAGTATGCTCCCCGCCAGGGCGAGACGGCACTGAACCTGAAGGCCGACCGGGTCAATCACTGGCTCGACAGCGGCGCCCAGCCCACCGACACCGTTCGGTCGCTGCTGCGCAAGGCGGGCATCCTCAAGTCGCGGCACGAGGCGCGGCTGGCCGACAAGCTCAAGGGCCAGGCCGTCGCCGTGAAAGAAGCGCCCAGCGAGAGCTGAGCGCGCAGCCACCGCTTCGGGACATGGCCGCGCCCGAGTACCTGATCGTCGGGCGGGTTCGCAAGGCACACGGCATCCGCGGCGAACTCCTCGTCGAGCCGATCACCGACGCGCCGGACGCGATCTTCGCGCCCGGCCGTCGCGTCTTGGTGGGCACGCCCTCCGGCGACGTGTCTCCCGATCGTCGGGAACTGCACGTCAACTCGGCACGTCCGATGCGCGAGGGGCTTCTCGTGCGCTTCGACGAGATCGCCGACCGCACGGCCGCCGAACCGTGGCGCGGCCGGTACTTCCTCGTTCCGGCCGGCGAGGTCCCGCCCCTCGCCGAGGGCGAGGTCTACATCCACGATCTGCTCGGCATGCACGTCGTGCTCGTCACGGGAGAGCCGGTGGGCGAGGTGCTCGACGTGTACGAGCTGCCGCAGGGGCTGGCCATCGATGTCGCGCGCCCCTCGGGCGCCGGAACGGTCATGGTGCCCTTCGACGACCGCGTCGTGACCGGCGTGGACCGCGGCGCGCGTGTGATCACCATCGATCCCCCCGCCGGGCTCCTCGACTGATGCTGCGCATCAACGTCGTGACGATCTTCCCCGATTTCTTCGCCGGGCCGCTGGGGCTCAGCATCCCGGCGCGGGCGCGCGCCGCGGGGAGCGTGGACTATCGGATCGCCGATCTCCGGGACTACACGCACGATCGGCATCGCACGGTCGACGACTACCCGTACGGCGGCGGGGCGGGGATGGTGATGAAGCCCGATCCCTTCTTCGAGGCCGTGGACGCGCTGGCGGCGCGGCCGCCGATCGTGCTCGTCTCGGCGCGGGGGCGCCAATTCACGCACGCCGACGCCGCCCGCTTTGCCGGTGGCGAGGAGCTGACGATTCTCTGCGGCCACTACAAGGACGTCGACCAGCGCGTCGCGGACCACCTCGCGACCGAAGAGCTGTCGATCGGGCCGTTCGTGTTGAGTGGCGGCGAGCCCGCGGCGCTCGCGATCATCGACGCCACCGTGCGCCTGCTGCCGGGGGCGATGTCCGATCACGAGAGCGCGCGCACCGACTCGTTCTATGACGACGCGGGACTGAGCGCGCCGAGCTACACGCGCCCCCCCGAATACCGCGGCTTCAAGGTGCCCGACGTGCTGCTCTCGGGGGACCACGCGAAGATCGCCGCCTGGCGGAAGGCCGAGGGGGAGCGGCTCACCCGATCGCAACTGCCGAGCGACGCCGAATAGCGGGGGCGCCCGCCCGGCGCCGCTCGCTCGATCGCGGTTGACGCGCCGGGGCGGGCTGGCGTGAAGCGCACCCGGCCGTTAATTTTCGCAGTCTGCACCCGATAACTCGATATTCCACGGGCCCTTAGCCCGGAGACTCATATGCACGCGTTCATCGACACCCAGAAAGAGTGGATCCGCTCCGACATCCCCGCCTTCCGGCCGGGCGACACGCTGCGCGTGAACGTGCGCGTGAAGGAAGGCGACAAGGAGCGCATCCAGGCGTTCGAGGGCGTGTGCATCGCGCGCCGCGGCTCGGGCGTCAGCGAGACGTTCACCGTCCGCAAGATTTCCAACGGCGTGGGCGTCGAGCGCGTGTTCCCGGTGCACAGCCCGATGATCGGCGACCTGTCGGTAGTCCGCCGCGGGCGCGTGCGCCGCGCCAAGCTGTACTACCTGCGCCAGCTCACCGGCAAGGCCACGCGCATCCGGGAGCGCAAGGTGCGCGTGACCGTTCCCACCACCGGTTCCGCCGAAACCGAGTGACGCATGGCGGCCGGTGCTGACCGCTCGCCGGCACGCGCC
>DASVWS010000033.1:0-4816 GCA_036393095.1 Gemmatimonadaceae bacterium
CGACGCACCGACCGCCGGGGCGAACGCGCCGACCGCCGCCGTCGGCGCACCGACCGCCAGGGCGAACGCGTTGACCGCCGCCGTCGACGCGCCGACCGCGGGGGCGAACGCGTTGACCACCGCCGTCGACGCACCGACCACCGCCGTCGACGCACCGACCGCCGGGGCGAACGCGCCGACCGCCGCGGTCATCGCGGTGACCGCCGGGGTGAGCGCTTTCGCCGCCTGGGTGGGGTCGTCCTCTCACCCCCCCCTATCGGCCATCCGCGGCGCGAGTTGCTTCGCGCGCGGGTACGACGGTCAGTGACCTCCGGTAGGGCAGGCGGCGGTATTGGCCGTATCGGAGTACGCGGTGCCGTCCGGGGCGCAGATCACGTTCGCCGGCTGGTAGGCGCCCCCGCACAAGCAGCGAGGCAGCATCGTGCAGGTCGACCCCGTGTCTGCCACGGCAAGGCAGTGAGCTGACGCGCTGCAATCCTCGTAGTCGCTGGCCGGGTAAAGACAGCGCTCGCCGTGAGCGCAGTCGCCGTTCGACTTGCATGCGGGAGGCCCGGAAGCGTCCTGCGACGGCGAGGACGAGCACGCGCCGAGGATCGCGATCGATGCGACGACGAGCGCCAGGCTCGACCTCCCCCGCATCGTCGGATCGTAGCACCGGCTTCTCGAGGCCCCTGTCCCAGGACACATGCCTGACTGTCCGGGACAGGGGGTCGGCGAGCGGCGCATGCGTGATTTGCCGAGGCCCATGCGTGGCACGGGCGCTGCTCAGGCTGCGGGCAAGATGCCGGGTGCTAGCCTCCGAAACGTGACTGCAGCTTCTTCTCCGCGCGCGCCGATGACGGTCGATGAGTGGGCGGCGCTCGAGGAAGACGTGCAGGGTGAGCTGGTCGACGGCGTCCTCGTGGAGGAGGAGATGCCGTCGGCGGTGCACGAAAGGATTGTCTCGTGGCTCGTTGCGCTCCTGACGTCGTGGCTCACGCCGCGCGGCGGGATGGTCTTCGCTTCGGGCTTGAAGCTCGCGGTTCGTCCCAGGTCGGGGCGGCTTGCAGACGTCACCGCGTACCTCACTGGGCGCAAGCCGGAGGCGTACGGAGCGGTGCGCGTGCCGCCCGACATCGCGATCGAGATTATCTCTCGCGACCCTCGCCACGAGCGCCGAGACCGCGTCGAGAAGCCGGACGACTACGCGGCGTTCGGCGTGCGGTGGTACTGGCTCGTCGATCCCGAGCTGCGCAGCTTCGAGATCAGGGAGCTCGGCGCGGACGGACGTTACGTGCGCGCGTGCGGCGCGGGCGGTGGGAAGATTGATCCCGTGCCTGGGTGCGAGGGGCTGGCGCTCGACCTGGACGAACTCTGGGCGAGAGTCGACGAGCTGATCGCGCAGTAGCGTCAGCGCCAGCGGACGTAGGCGACGATGGCGGCGGCGAGGCCCACGAGCGAGAGCGCGAGATGGAGCCCGATGGGGCCGGAGAAGAGGAGGCGGATGAACGACGGGCCGCGCGGCGCGGGCGGCGTCATCGCCGGGGGCGACGTGTCGACGGCGCTCTCGCGGTAGCCCGCGGTCGGCACTTCGCGGCGCGGGGGCGGCGGCGGCTCGGGCACCGGCAGCTCCGGCGCAGGCCACGTGCGCACGCGCGCGACGACGAGCGCGAGCGCCACGAGCGACGCAGCGACGATGCCGTAGATGCGGCCGCCGTCCGCGTTCGTCCCGCCGCTGCCCCATCCGCCGCACGCGTTCACGCCGCCGAACGCGAAGACGCCGACGGAGTTGACGAGCCCCAGCGACACGAAGCCCGCCGCGTTGAGCCCCACGGCGATCCAGCCGACCGCGTTCATGCCGATCGACACGACGCCGAAGCTCAGCGCCCAGCCGAAGGCGACGAAGCCCACGCCCATCGTCCCCGCGCCGAAGCGCTTCATCCCCGCATGATACGCTCGCGCCGCACCGGTGCTGCGCTCGCTCGTCCCACTCGCCGTCGCCGCCGCAGCGTGCGGAAAGCCCATCGGCGGCAGCGAGAGCAACGGCGGCGCGCCCGGCTCGGCGCCCGCGTCGTCGCGCGACGCGAGCGGCGTCGTGATCCTCGAGCGCGACGGCGGCGCCGCCGTGCGCATCGACGTCGACGAGTGCTGGTCCGGCCAGATGCTCGAGTTCCGCGGCGTCGAGCTGTTCCACGATCCGGTGACCACGCAGCGCGTGCGCCTCGTCGACGATCCCGTCGCCGGCCCGCGCGTCGTCCTCGTCAACGTGATCCCCGGCCGCGATCGCGTCGTCCTCGCGCCCGACGCGTGCAGCACCTTCGAGTCGCGCATCGAGAGCGGCAACAGCACGCTCAACGACATTCGCTCGCTTCGCGGCACGCTGAAGCTCTCGTGCGCCGTCCCCGGCGCCGGCATGCTCGGGATCAACGTGACCTTCAGCGACTGCAGCTTCGACAACCGGGCCCAGGCACTTTGACGCACCGCGGTTGACGCGCACATCCACCCCTCTTGGGCGCTCCTGCTGCAACTTTGTGGGAGCCACGGGCGCAGTCTTTCGAGCGAGACGAAACTGCGCGATTTCCTGTTCGCTTTTCCTTGCCCGCGCTCTCGGCCTCGCGAAGAGTCACCGCGCACTCGGAGGAGGTCCCGCCGTGAGAGCTCGAAACGCCCTGTTCGTCGCCCCGTTTCTCGCCGCCACCGTCGTCACGTTGACCGCGTCGTCCGCGGACGCGTACACGCGCTATCGGACCAAGTCGTCCGACAACCGCCCCACGGCCTCGAAGGTCACCGCTGGTCAGGCGAACCTGACGTACCAAGGTGGGCCGGTCATCTCGAGCGTCCAGGTCGTCGTCGTCCACTGGGGCACGGGCGTGTACTCGGGGGTCGACACGTGGGCACCCGGGTTCTTCACGACCATCCCGAACAGCACGTACATGGACTGGCTGCAGGAGTACAACACGACGGGGCAGTCGGGCGGCACCAACCAGACCATCTGCCGCGGCGGCTACGTGACGACGGTGACGATCACGCCGTCCACGACCGGCACCAACCTCGACGACTCGCAGATCGGGCAGGAGATCGCGTCGCAGGTGCAGTCCGGAAAGCTCCCGAAGCCGACGACGGACGCGGCGGGCAACCCGAACACGATCTACTTCACGTTCTTCCCGCCGGGTTACAACATCACCCTGCAGGGCTCGCAGTCGTGTCAGGCGGGCGGCTTCTGCGCGTACCACAGCAGCATCCAGAGCGGGAGCAGCTTCATCGCCTACGCCGTCATGCCCGACATGAGCCAGGGCGGATGCGTGCAGGGATGCGGCGGCACCGACGCGATCAGCAACTACGGCGTGTGCGCGTCGCACGAGATGATCGAGGCGGTCACCGACGTCGGCGTGGGCATCAACCAGGTCGCCTGGTACGACAACACGAACGGCGAGATCGGCGACATCTGCGCGGGGCAGAACGACGAGGCCATGGTCTCGGGCTACGCGGTCCAGACCGAGTGGAGCAACCAGCAGGGCAACTGCGTCACCTCGGGCACCGGCTATACGCCGTGCGGGTCGAGCGGCAGCAGCTCGGGCAGCGGCAGCGGCTCCGGCAGCAGCTCGGGTTCGACGAGCAGCAGCAGCGGCGGGAGCAGCGGTGGTAGCAGCGGCAGCACCAGCTCCAGCGGTGGCAGCAGCGGCGGGAGCAGCGGTGGCAGCAGCGGCAGCACCAGCTCCAGCAGCGGCGGGAGCAGCGGCAGCACGAGCTCCAGCGGCTCCACGAGCAGCGGCGGGAGCACGAGCTCCGGCGGCTCGACGAGCAGCGGCGGGTCCACCAGCTCCGGCAGCAGCGGCAGCGGCAGCGGCGGCAGCACCGCGACGCCCGACGCCGGCAACGGCGGCAACCCGGACGCCGGCACCGGCTCCGGCGACGACGGCGGCAGCGGCGTCACCGGCTTCGGCGACACCGGCTCCTCGAGCGGCTGCAGCATCTCGTCGCCGGTCGGCGGCAACGTCGGCCTCGCGGGCGGCGCGCTCCTGCTCGGCCTCGGCGCCATCGCGCGTCGTCGCCGTCGCTAGTCTGGCGTTCGACCGTCAGCCGTGCCCGATCACCCAGTGCGCCTTGATCCGATCGGCCGTTAGCGGCTTGTCGTAGACCGCGACTTCGTCGATCGCCCCCGAGAAGAAGTTGCCGGTTCCCCCGGCCTCGGCGGCGACGACGAAGTCGCTCATGGCGCCGCCGAGGTTGAAGTTGCCCGTCTGCGTCCCCTGCAGCTCGCCGTCGACGTAGACGTACATGTCGACGCCGTCGAACACGGCGACGACGTGCACGTAGCTGCCCGCGGTCGGGGTGGCCGTGCTCGACACCGTCGTCAGGTTCGACCCGTCGATGCGCTGGAAGCCGATGGGCCCGTCGCTGGGGCCGACGAAGAGCAGGTAGCCCTCGCTCGGCGGGCCCATCGCCGCGTCGTTGCGCGAGACGATGCCGAGGTAGCCGCCGACCGACGCGGCGTTCACCCAGGCCTCGAGCGAGAAGGCCTGGTCGCCGCCGAAGACGAAGCGGTTGGCGGCGTCGACGAAGCCACTGGAGCCGTCGAAGCTCGCGGCGGTGTCCGGATCGCCGAAGATGGCTCCGGGCGCGCCGAGTGTGACCCCGCCGACGTACGTCGCGTCGTTGCCGTGGCCGCTCGCGTCGGCGGCGCGCGTTCCGCTCGACTCGCCGAAGCGCCAGTAGGCGACGGGCTGGTCTGCGAGCACCGCGAGCACGTAGGGCGGGCCGGAGACGACGTCGCCCTCGGCGTCGGTCCCCGAGTCGTCTGGCGGCGACGCGTCGTGCCCGCCGCCCGGCGGCGTCG
>DASVWS010000034.1:0-66516 GCA_036393095.1 Gemmatimonadaceae bacterium
GAAGCCCTGCTCCACGACCCAGCGGAGCGTGCCGTCGCGCTGGGCGCTGCGCGAGGCCAGGTAGCCGCCGAACGCCGCGCAGGCGCTTCCGGTGGCCGGATCCTCGAAGACATTCAGGCCGGGCGCGAACATCCGGGCGCGCACGTCGGAGCCCGGGCGTTCGGGGTCGAAGGCGAACACGAAGATCTCGCGCGTCCAGTAATCGCGGAGCACACGCTCCCACACGTCGAGCCGCACCCGCGCCCGGGCGACGGCGGCGCGGTCGCGCAGCGGCACGAAGAGGAAGGGCAGCCCGCACGACACCGACTGCGGGGCGAACTCGCCCTCCGCCACGTCGTCCGCGTGCAGCGACAGCATCTCGGCGAGCGCCTCGCGCGCCGGGGGCGCCGGGCCGAACTCGGGGAGCCTGGCCACCGAGAGCTGTGCAAACGAAGGCCGCCCCGCGTCCTGGTGAATCGCCACCGGCACCGGCCCCACGCCCTCCTCGAACACCACGTGCGTGACCGGACCGGTGAGCGGCACCTCGCCGAGATGCGCGAGCACGTGCGCCGTGCCCACCGTCGGGTGTCCGGCAAAGGGCATCTCGCGTTCCGGCGTGAAGATCCGCACGCGCCGCGTGTGTCGGGGATCGGCCGGCGGAAGCACGAAGGTGGTTTCCGAATAGTTGAACTCCCGCGTGATCGGGAGCATCAGCTCGTCGGGGATGCCGCGGGCGTCGGGGAAGACCGCGAGCTGGTTGCCGCCGAAGCGGCGGTCGGTGAAGACATCGGCAGTGACGTAGCGGACGCGCATGGGCGGCGATCGGGTGAGGGACGACGCTCGGGCCGCGCGGCGCACGCCGCCGGCGGTTTCGAGAATATACGTGCGCCGCGCGCCGCCGTGACGAGACGCCGCTACGGAATCCCGCCGGCGAGAATCGTCGCGAGCTTCCGCGCGTCGATGTTCCCGCCCGACACCACGCACGCCACGCGCTCGACGCCCAGGTCGTGCGCGAGCGCCGCGGCCACGGGCGCCGCGCCGGCGCCTTCGGCGACCACCCGCGCGCGCTCGGCCAGCAGCCGCACGGCGTCGGCCACCTGGCGCACCGAGACCACCAGCGATCCGCTCAACACTTCGCGCGCCAGCGGCCAGATCTCCTCGAGCACTGTGCGGCCGCCGATGCCGTCGATGAACGTCGCCGTGTACTCCACCGCCACCGGCTTTCCCGCGGCCAGCGAGGGGGCGAAGGGCGCCGCGGTCTCCACCTCGCACGCGTAGACCTTCACCCCGGGGCGGAGCGCCCGCGCGGCGCAGGCAATGCCGCTCGCCAGCCCGCCGCTCCCGTAGGGCACGAGAATCGCATCCACGTCGGGGAGATCCTCGACGATTTCGGCGCCGATCGTGGCGTTCCCGGCGATGACCGTGGGGTCGGCGCCCGGATGGATGAACGTCCCCTTCTCGCCGGGGACGCCGAAGTCGGTGATCGCGCGCCACCAGTCGGCGAACGGCACCAGCGACACCTCGGCGCCCAGCCGCCGGATGGCGTCGAGCTTGGTCTGCGGCGCGTGATCGGGAGCGACGACTCGGCACGGCACGCCGAGCTCGCGCGCCGCCCAGGCGAGTCCCTGCGCCATGTTGCCGGCGCTCGCCGTGTAGACGCCGTCGCGGAGCTGTTCGGGCGGGAGCATGCGCATGGCATTGAGGGCGCCGCGCAGCTTGAACGATCCGATGGGCTGGAGCGTCTCGAGTTTGAGATGGACGGCGGCGGGGGCGTCCACGTGGAGCCGCACCAGCGGCGTGCGCACCACGGTGCCCGCGATGCGGGCGCGGGCGCGCTCGACGTCCGGCAGGGTGATCGGCGCGAGGCGCCGGCGAGGCGTGGCCACGAGTGCGCTCCGGCGCTATCCGCCGGCCGCCGGCCGCAGGCCGCCCAGCGCGATCTCGGTGCCCACGTGCTCGCGCATGGCTCTCTCGTAAACGTGCGCCGCGGCGGCGAGGTCTTCAACCGCCAGCCCGAGCGACTTGAACAGCGTGATCTCGTCGTCGCGCGCGCGGCCCGCAGCCTTTCCGAGCAGCACTTCCCCGAGCTCGGCGACGACGTCCCGTTCGGAAATCCGCCCCTCGCGAAGCGGCGCCAGGTAGTCCGCCGATTCGTGGATCAGCGACTCGCGCCGGTCGGCGAAGATGCGCGAGCGCGCCACCGCGTCGCTGTCGAGCTCGCGGGCGTCGGGCTGCGAGGCGCCTACGGCGTTCACGTGCATGCCCGGCTCGAGCCAGTCGCCGAACAGCACGGGCAGGCGGGACGACGTGACGGTGCAGACGACGTCGCTGCCCCGCACGGCGTGCTCGGCGCTCTCGCACACCTCGACGGCGATGCCGAGCGTCGTGCCGGCCCAGCGCGCGAAGGCCCGGGCGTGCTCCTCGTGCAGACTGAACACGCGCACGGCGGCCAGCGGCCGCACGAGCGAGATCGCTTCGAGATGCGTGCGGGCCTGCACGCCGCTGCCCAGGAGGGCCAGCGTCGAGGCGTCCTCGCGTGCGAGGAGCTTCGTGGCCACGGCGGAGACGGCGGCGGTGCGCACGGCCGTGATCGACGATGCATCGAGCATCGCGGCGAGCGTGCCCGTCTTGCCGTCGAACAGGAGCACGGCGCCCTGGTGCGAGTCGAGCGCCGAGCCGTGATTCCCGGGGAAGACGGTGATCATCTTCACGCCGAACACGGGCAGCGCCGCGGAGTACGCGGGCATCATCGCGAACACGTCGTGCGTGTTCGGAATGCGCATCACGGGCCGCAGCGGCAGCACGACGTCGCCGCGCGACAGCGACGCCAGGGCCTCCTCCATCAGGGGGAGGCACTCCCGCATCGGGAGGAGGGTGAGGACTTCCGATTGGTTGATGAGGCGCATTCGGGGAGTCAGACAGTCAGACAGTCGGACAGTCAGACAGCGGGACTCTCACTCCTCGCCCATATACGGGTACCTGTAATCCATCGGCGGCGAGAACGTTTCCTTCACGGCGCGCGCGCTGACCCAGCGCACCAGATTGAGCTTCGAGCCCGCCTTGTCGTTGGTGCCCGAGCCGCGCGCGCCGCCGAAGGGCTGCTGCCCCACCACCGCGCCCGTGGGCTTGTCGTTCACGTAGAAGTTGCCGGCGCTGTTGCGCAGCGTGGCCATCGCCTCGCGCACGGCCCGGCGGTCGGTGGAGAAGACCGCGCCCGTCAACGCGTAGGGCGACGTCGTGTCGATGGTCTGGAGCGTCTCCGCCCACCGGGCGTCGTCGTACACGTACGCCGTGAGCACGGGGCCGAAGATCTCCTCGCAGAGCAGCCGGTAGCCCGGGTCGTCGGTCTCGACGAGCGTCGGCTCGATGAAGTAGCCCACCGAGTCGTCGGCCTTTCCGCCGGCGATGACCTTCGCGTTGCGCTTCGCGTCGGCGATGTACTCGCTGATCTTCCGGAACGCACGCTGGTCGATGACGGCGCCCATGAAGTTGCGGAAGTCCTGCACGTCGCCCATCCGCATTTCCTCCATGATCGCGACGAGGCGGTCGCGGACCGCGGGCCAGAGGGAGCGCGGCACGTAGACGCGGCTCGCCGCCGAGCACTTCTGCCCCTGGTACTCGAAGGCGCCGCGCGCGATGGCCACCGCCAGCGCCTGCGGATCGGCCGACGCGTGGGCGAGAATGAAATCCTTCCCTCCCGTCTCGCCGACGATGCGCGGATACGAGCGGTAGCGCGACATGTTGGCGCCGATGGTCTGCCACATGCTGTTGAACACCATCGTGCTGCCCGTGAAGTGCACGCCGGCCAGGTCGGGGTGCGAGAGCGCGATGCCGCTGATCGTCGCCGCGTCGCCGCTCACGAGATTGATCACGCCCGGCGGCAGCCCGGCGGCTTCGAGCACCTGCAGGATGTAGTGCGCCGAGAGCATGGCGCTCGACGCTGGCTTCCAGAGCACCGTGTTTCCCATCAGCGCCGGCGACGTGGGCAGGTTGCCGGCGATCGACGAGAAGTTGAACGGCGTGACCGCGTAGACGAATCCCTCCAGCGGCCGGTAGTCGAGCTGGTTCCACATCGTGTGGTTCGAGAGCGGCTGCTCGTCGTACAGCTCCTGCGCATAGTGCGGGTTGAACCGCCAGAAGTCGATCAGCTCGGCGGCCGAGTCGATCTCTGCCTGAAAGACCGTCTTCGACTGGTTGAGCATCGTCGCCGCGTTCACCGTGTCGCGCCAGGTGGTGGCCAGCAGCTCGGCGGCGCGCAGGAACACCGCCGCGCGATCCTCCCACGCCCAGTTGGCCCAGTCGGCATGCGCGGACTTGGCAGCGGCGATCGCCTGCTCGACGTGCTCCGGCGCCGCCTTCTGCCAGTCGCCGAGGACGTGCGCGTGGTCGTGCGGCATCACGGCCGGCGCCGTCTGGCCGGTGCGGACCGGCGTGCCGCCGATCACCATCGGGATGTCGATGCGCTCGGCGGCCATCGCGGCCAGCCGCTTCTTGATCGAGGCTCGTTCGGGGGAGCCGGGGGCGTAGCTGCGCACCGGCTCGTTGACGGGGGGAGGAACGCGCCGCGTGCCGTTGAAGGCCGCGACCGGGGAAATGCGGTCAGAAGAAGACATGTGCGGATCTCGGATCGTTCCGGTTCGAGGGGCGCGCCGTGCGCGCGGCCCCGGGGGAAAGATACCCGGCGCCACCGGCCCGGCCAACGCGTGGCGGGCTCGCGACGGCACGCGGAATTGGCGACATTCCCCGGCATGGCAGGACCCACCGAATTCCGGAACCGCGCCCGCCGTTCGCCGGCTCCGTCCACCTGCGTGATCACGCGCCCGTGAAAGTCCTCATAGCCGACGACGACGACACCATCCGCGCGCTGGTCACCGCGGTGGCGGCGAGTCTGGGATACGAACCGACGATCGCCACCGACGGCGCGGCCGCGTGGCGGCTGTACGAGAAGGAGCGGTTCCCGCTTCTGGTGGTGGACATCGAGATGCCCGTGATGGACGGGCTCGAGCTGTGCCGGAAGATCCGCGCCGTGGACGCGCGTCACGAGACGTTCGTCGTCGTGCTCACAGGGCGGAGCACGCACGAGGACCTGGGCGAGGTGCTGGAGGCCGGCGCCGACGACTACGTCTCGAAGCCGACGACGCCGGACAACCTGCGGGCGCGCCTCGTGATCGCGCAGCGGCGCATGACGCAGGAAGCGCAGCGCCGCGCCGCCGAGGAGGCGCTCGCGAAGGCGCGCTGGATGGCGGGCATCGGCGAGACCAGCATCGCGCTGCAGCACGAGATCAACAACCCGCTCTCGGCGCTGCTCGGACACGCCGAGCTGCTGATCCTCGACGAGAAGGACCAGGGCGTCGAGCCCAACGAGCACGTGCGCGTGATCCTGGAGCAGGCGCGCCGCATCGCCGAGGTCGTCCGCCGGCTCGGCCAGCTCCGCAATCCGCAGACGGTGGAGTACGTGGCGGGGGCGCGCATGATCGACCTCAGCAATTCACCGGCCGGAGAATCGTGACGCCGCCCCGGCGCGCGCGGCACTTCCTGGGCGCGCACACGATCGCCAATGGTGGGATCCACATGGCCGTGCGCCGGGCCGCCGATGCGGGGATGACGGCCCTGCAGGTCTTCACGGCGATTCCCAAGTACTACGGCGACAAGATCTCGATCAAGCCGGACCGCGTGCAGCGGTTCCGCGACGCGCTTGCCGAAGCGGCGATCGCGCCCGAGCACGTGGTTGTGCACGCTGCGTACGTGCTCAACACCGCGACGCCGGATGCCGAGAAGTGGGCGCGGGCGCGCGACGGGCTGGCCAGGGAGTTGGAGCGGTCCACCGCGCTCGGCGTCGGGGCGGTGTGCTTCCATCCCGGCGCCGCCACCGACGACGAGCGGGACGCGGCGCTCGACCGCATCGCCGCCGCCATCACCCATGCGCTCGAGCGCACCGAAGGCGCCACGCGGCTGCTGGTGGAGAACACCGCCGGTGCCGGCCGCACCATGGGGCGCACGCCGGCGGAAGTGGCGGGGATCCTCGAGCGCGTGCCGGGGAAGCTGCGCGCGCGCACGGGGTACGGACTCGACACCTGCCACCTGTTCGCGTCGGGATTTCCCATCGGCGAGAGCGCCGGGGCGCAGGCGCGCGTGCTCGACGAGTTCGAGGCGGCCACGGGGGAGCGACCCGGGTTCTTCCACTTCAACGACAGCGAAGGGGCGCAGGGTTCGAACAAGGACCGGCACGCGCTGATCGGCGAGGGGCAGATCGGCGTCGAGCCGTTCCGGTGGCTGCTGCACGATGCCCGAACGGAGCGCGTGCCGTGCATTCTCGAGACGCCGCAGGAAAGGCCCGACATCGCCGACGACGATCCGAGCGCGGATCCGTGGGACGTGCGGATGATGGAGCTGCTGCGGGGGCTGGAGTAGGGGGCGACTCCCGTCAGTGGCGGGGGCGCGCCTCTATTCCCATGACGACCAACTGGGACACTCGGCGGCCGTCGCGGAGCGCGGGGAAGAACTTCCAGTGCGCGATTGCCGCGTTGGCGCGCTCGGCGAGCGACGAGTCCCCGTTATGGATCACACGCAGCGTGGGCAACAAAGGGCGACCGGTCGTGTCCACGACGAAGGCCACCCGGACCATGGCATTCCTTGTCGTTCGCGTCGGTCGCATCGCGAGCGTCGTATCGGGAATCCAGGTTGCGGGCCGGTCGACCTGGAACGCGAAGTACGTATTGACCGGAGTCACGGTGTCCCGCGCCGCCTGGGCGCGCGCGGCGGTCGGCGCGAGCAGGAAACTCAGGACGATGAGCCGTTGCATGCGGCGATGCTCCATGTGAAGGGGGCGCTCGACTGTCTGCCGCGCACTCTGATTATGCGAGACGCAGATTGATGGGTCGTGATGGCCCGATGAGGATTCGATGACGATCGGGCGCGCGCCGGCGGCGGAGCAACGGCTGGTGGCACCCGGCGCGCTCCGGTCCGGTCGCCCTGCCCACTGCCAACTGCCCACTGAAAACTCTCCTGGTCCTTCGATGCTTGCACAGTTAGCTAATTATCTTACATTCTCCCCCATGGACTCCGCCTTCAAAGCCCTCGCCGACCCCACCCGCCGCGAAATCCTCAGACTGCTGCGCAAGGGACCGCGCACGTCGGGCGAGATCGCCGAGCAGTTCGACACCGCCTGGCCGACCATCTCCCGCCACCTCGGCGTGCTCCGCGACGCCGGACTCATTCTCTCCGAACGCCACGGACAACAGATCATCTACGAACTGAACACCACCGTCTTCGACGACGTCGTCCAGCAGCTGCTCGACTGGGTGCGTCCGGGGAGAAAACATGCGTAAGTGGTTTCCCGTGATCCCGGTCGGAGGCGCGTTCCTGCTGTCCGCTGCCGTGTACTCGCGGCTGCCCAACCCGATGCCCAGCCACTGGGACATCAACGGCCAGGTGAACGGGTACAGCAGCCGCCCCTTCGGCGCCTTCCTGATGCCCGTCATCGCACTTCTCATCTGGGGCCTCATGCGGGGCCTGCCGCACATCGATCCCCGGCAGGCCAACTACGCCAAGTTCCAGGGCACCTACGATCTGGTCGTGAACGCGATCCTCACGATGATGGCCGCCATTCACGTCGCCGTCATCGGCGCCGCGCTCGGCTGGCCGATTCCGCACATCGAACGCCTGAGCACGGTCGCCGTCGGGGCGATGCTGCTCGTGCTCGGCAACGTCCTGCCGCGGGCCCGCCCCAACTGGTGGTTCGGCATCCGCACGCCGTGGACGCTCAGCAGCGACACGGTGTGGATCCGGACGCACCGCGTGGGCGGCTACCTGATGGCGGCCGCCGGCCTGCTCACCATGATCGCGGCGTTCCTTCCGCCCCGCGCCGGATTCGCCGTGCTGATGACGGCGGTGGCGGGCGCCGCCCTCGGATCGGTGGTCTACTCGTACTTCGCCTGGCGAAAGGAGCAATCGTGATTCGTACGTCGATCCTCGCCGCCGCGCTTGCGGCGGCCACCGCCGCGGGCGCCGGCGCCCAGAACGCCGCCCCCTACACCTTCCGCATGCTCCTCGGCCGCGACACGATCGCCAGTGAAGTCGTCCAGCGCACCGCGACGCGCGTCGACGTGGACCTGATGGACAAGGCCACCGGCGCCCGCTGGCAGTACGGCATGACCGTCGCGCCCGACGGGCGCGTGTCGGCGATCTCCAACGCGTTCTACCGCATGGCCCAGGGCGACACCGTTCCCTTCCAGCGCGCCGAGCTGGTGTTCGGCGCCGACTCGGTGACGGCGACGATCTCGGGCAACGTGTCGCGCATCGAACATCTCGCCACGCAGCCGGGCGCCGTCCCGTACATCAACCCGTCGTTCGCGATGATCGAGCAGGCGGTGCGGCGCGCGCGCGCCATGGGCGGCGCCGTGGACACCGTGCCGCTCTTCATGGTGGCCGGCGGGCAGACGGTCCCCGCGATCGTCGAACGCGCCGCGTCCGACTCGGCGGTCGTCCGTATCGGCGCTGCGGCCATTCGTGCGGCGGTGGGTCCCGACGGCGAGCTGCTGGGCGCCGTCATTCCCTCGCAGCGCGTGACCGTGATCCGGCTGGAGGGTGCGCATCCACTCGTCACCCGGAAGATCGACTACGGCGCTCCACCGGGCGCGCCCTACACCGCCGAGGACGTGACCGTGCACACGCCCGAGGGGCTGACCTTCACCGGCACGCTCACCGTTCCGAAGGCGCGCCGCGGCCGCGTGCCGGCGGTGGTGACGATCACCGGGTCGGGCGCCGAGGACCGCGACGAGCGCATATCGATCGTCGACGGCTATCGCCCCTTCTGGCAGGTGGCCGACACGCTGGCCCGTCGCGGCATCGCGACACTGCGTCTCGACGACCGCGGCGTGAACGGCTCGAGCGCCGGTCCCGCCGGCGCGACGTCGGCCGACTACGCCAACGACATCCGGGCGGCGCTCGCTTACCTGCGCACGCGTCCCGAGATCGACGGCGCCCGGCTCGGCCTCGTGGGGCACAGCGAGGGCGGGATGATCGCGCCGATGGTGGCGGCCACCGATCCCGCGCTGAAGGGAATCGTGCTCATGGCGGGGCCGGCCTACACGGGGCGGCGCATTCTCGCGTTCCAGCTGCGGAACGGCGTCGCGAACGCGCCGGGGCTCACGGCGGCCGAGCGCGCGACGGCGCTCGCGCAGAGCGAAGCGGGCATCGACAGCCTGATCGCGACCAACGGGTGGCTGCGCTTCTTCGCCTCGTACGATCCACTGCCGACGGCCCGGAAGGTGCGGGTGCCGGTACTGATTCTGCAGGGCGAGACGGATCAGCAGGTCACGCCGGAGCAGGCGGACACGCTCGCGGCGGCGTTCCGCGCCGGGGGAGACCGCGACGTGACGGTTCGGAAATTCCCGGCGACCGACCACCTCTTTCTCGCCGACTCGGTGGGTGATACGTCGCGCTACGGGATGCTGACGACGCGGACGGTGCGCCCCGAGGTGCTGGGTGCGCTCGCCGACTGGCTGGCGGCGCACCTGCGCTGACCGGCGCGGCGCGGCGATTCTCCGAGGGGAAAGCGGCGCATTCCAGAGGGAAAACCGCGCAAGATTCCTATTGCGTCCGGGAGGGAGTGTTTTACCTTTCCGCGCGACGGACAGCGGTTCCCTCTGAGAAGACCATTCCGTTCCACACCTCCAGGAGAGAGCACATGGCCGCGAAAAAGGGCAAGAAGAAGGCCGGCAAGAAGGCTGGAAAGAAGTCCGCGAAGAAGAGCGTGAAGAAGGCCGCGAAGAAGCCGGCGAAGAAGGCCGCGCCGAAGAAGAAGGCGAAGCGGAAACCGAACGCTGCCTTCATGCGCCCGGTTCAGCCCGATGCGGTGCTCGCCGCGGTCGTCGGCTCGAATGCGATGCCCCGCACCGAGATCACCAAGAAGCTCTGGGGCTACATCAAGAAGAATGGTCTGCAGGACGCCAAGGAGCGCCGCATGATCAACGCCGACGGCAACCTCAAGGCGGTGTTCGGCGGCAAGGGCAGGGTCTCGATGTTCGAAATGACGAAGCTCGTGAGCAAGCACGTCAAGTAGTCCGCTCCGGCTTCACACAGCGAGGGCGCGCCGACAGCGCGCCCTTTGTTGTATCCGGCACCGCCGCGCCCGCGCGCCGTGACGTGCCGCATCCGGCGGAGCGGCGTAGATTCCTCCCGTCGGTCGCTCGCTCACCCTTCCCTTTCCCGTCCGAGTTCGCGTGGCCAAGTCTTCGAAATCCCGGAAGCCGTCCAGAGCCTCTGCCTCCACCAACGTCGTCGCCGAAGCCCGCAAGGGACGCGGCGGCAAGGCGAAGTCCGGGGCGTCCCGCGGCTGGGCATGGGAGAACGTCAAGTCGCTCGCCGGCGCGCTGCTGATCTTCCTCTTCATCCGCACCTTCTTCATCGAGGCGTACAAGATCCCCTCGGGGAGCATGATCCCGACGCTGCTCGTGGGCGACTGGCTGTTCGTGAACAAGGCGATCTACGGGCCGACCGTGCCGTTCACGCACATCCACATTCCGGGTTATTCCGATCCGCACCGCGGCGACGTGGTCGTGTTCATCTCGCCCCGTCAGCTCGACCACCCGGAGAATCCCACGCCGACGCTCGTGAAACGCCTCATCGGCATGCCGGGCGACACGCTGTACATGCGCAACGGCATCGTGTACGTGGACGGCCTCGCGCAGCACCTCGGATTCGGGGCGCGGGGATTCGTGGGCGATCCGGCGCAGAACCGCCCCGACGACACGTCGCCGCTCTTCGCCTGGCAGGGGCGCATCGCGCTCCACGACACCCGCTTCGGCTCCGCGCCCGCCGTGCCCACGCACGACAACTGGGGCCCGCTGCTGATTCCCGCCGGCCACTACTTCATGATGGGCGACAACCGGTACTGCTCGGAGGACAGCCGCTACTGGGGCGTCGTCCCGCGGGGCAACCTGCGCGGCCGGCCGCTCTTCGTGTACTACTCCTACAAGCCGAGCCCGGGCGGTCTCACCGACTGCGACGGCGAGGCGAGCGACCGCCCGCTCTCGTTCATCACCGATATCCGGTGGGGACGTTTGGGGCATATCATTCGCTGATACCTGCTGACTGTCCGACTGACTGACAGTCCGACAGACGGACAGCAACGGCGTTTTCAGTCAAGAGTCATGGCTCTCGTCTTTCCGTTCGATCCCGATATCAGAAAAGCGAGTACGATTCCGGCGCGTTTGTACAACGACCCGGTGTACCTCGAGCTGGAGCGTGAGCGCGTGTTCGCCCACACGTGGCAGCTCGTCGGGCGCACGGCGCAGCTCGAGCAGCGCGGCGACTACCTCACCGTCGAGGTGGGGAACGACTCGGTGGCCGTGGTGCGCGACGGCGACGGGCTGCGCGCGTTCCACAACGTGTGCCTCCATCGCGCGGGACCGGTGGCGCAGGGGTGCGGCCGGCGGCAGACGCTGCAGTGCCGCTACCACGGATGGACCTACAGCCTGCAGGGCGAGCTGCTGCACGCGCCGGAAATGGAGGGCGTGGAGGGATTCCGTCCGGAGGAGATGCGCCTGCGGCCGGCGGCCGTCGCCACGTGGGGTCCGCTGGTATTCGTGAACCTCGACGGCAAGGCGCCGCCGCTCGCCGAGGTCCTCGAGGACATTCCGCAGCGCGTCGCGCCCTTCCAGTGCGCGTCGATGCGCTACGTGATGCGCAAGGAGTACGACCTCGCCTGCAACTGGAAGGTCTACGTCGACAACTATCTCGAAGGGTACCACGTGCCCGTGGTCCACCCCGGGCTGCACAAGGAGCTCGACTACGACCACTACCGCGTGGAGCCGCACCGGTACTTCTCCTTCCAGCACGCGCCGCTGCGGCCGGTGCCCGCGGCGGCCGGCGACCGCCGGTACGTGCCGTCGACGGACGAGCCGCCGGAGGCGTTCTACGTGTGGCTCTTCCCCAACGTGATGCTCAACGTCTACATGGGGCAGATGCAGACCAACGTCGTGCTGCCGCTGGCGCACGACCGCACGCGCGTCGTCTTCGAGTGGTACGCGGCCAACCCGCCCGCCGATCCCGCCACCGACGAGCGGTGGAGCCGGCTGGTGGCGTTCAGCGACGAGATCCAGGACGAGGACATCGAAATCTGCGAGGCCGTGCAGCGCAACCTGCGGTCACGGGTGTACGACCGCGGCCGCTACTCGGCCAAGCGCGAGAACGGGGTGCATCACTTCCACTCGCTGCTGCACGAATTCCTGACCTGACGGCGGGCGCGTTCGCGCGCCCGGAGCGCCGGCGCATTGCGGGCGCGGCCGGACGGGCGTACGATCCCGGGCAGGGCGGCGCGGTTCACGGGTTGAACCAGAGCCGGTAAGTTGGGGACGTGGGACGCCACGGCGGCGGTCCATTCCCGGCCTCAAGCGGTCTCACAGGACGATCCCACGAGCTATGGTCCCCTACTTTCCCCGACATACGGTCGAACTGCGGGTCGAGGAGGCGAAGGCGTTCCGGCGCCTGTCGTTCAACCTGGTCGAGATGGCGCTGCTGACCGGGGTGGTGCTGCGGTTCTACCGCTCGATCGTGCTCACCCACGGGTCGGGCACGAGCTGGGTCTACATCGTCGGCACGTTCGTGCTCGGCGTCGCGTTCCTGTGCGGCATGACCACGGGCCACCTGGCCAACTTTCCGCTGCGCAAGTGGGTCTGGCGCGCGCCGGGGTTCGGGGTTCTCGTCGTCGCCGGCGAGATGGCCACGAGCGCGCTCCTCATCTGGGCGGGGCGCGAACCCACCGGCACGGCGCGCGCCGGCTGGTCGGACTGGCCGGGGCTGGCGCTGAACACGTTCTGGACCCGCGAGCTGACGGTGTGCGCCTGGGCCGTGGTGCTGGCGCTCGTCGTGACCATCGTGCGCCGGACCATCGTGGCCGCCGAGCTGCACGTCAAGCACGAGCGGGAGCGAGACCACCAGCCCGGCTTCTGACGCACCGATGCGGCCGGCGCCCTTCCTGCTCGAACGCTACTTCGCCGACCGCGAATTCTCGGCGCCCTACCAGCTCTCGGGCTCCGACTGCGAGACGCTCAGCGTGGGCGATCTCCTGGCCCTCGTTCCGGACGCGGCCGACCAGCTTCGGGATTTGCGGCTGGGCTACACCGAACCCGCCGGGGCGCCGGCGCTGCGTGCCGCCGTAGCCGCGTTATACGACGATCTGGAGCCCGATGGGGTGCTGGTCCACTCCGGAGCCCAGGAAGCCGTCTTCACGCTGGCAAACGCGCTCCTGGGCGCGGGCGACCACGCCATCGTGCAGTGGCCCTGCTACCAGTCGCTGCTCGAACTGCCGCGCGCCGCCGGTGCCGACGTGTCTCCGTGGCGCGGCGCGCCGCCCACGTGGGCGCCCGACCCCGACGACCTCCCGAAGCTCCTCCGGCCGGCGACGCGCGTTCTGGTGGTCAACTCGCCCCACAACCCCACCGGGCACCACTTCGACCGCGAGCGCTTCGACGCGATCGTCGCCTTCGCCCGGCGCCATGGGCTGGTGCTCCTCTTCGACGAGGTCTACCGCGGACTCGAATACTCGGCGGGCGACCGGCTGCCCGCGGCCTGCGACGCGTACGAGCGCGGCGTGTCGCTCGGCGTGATGTCCAAGGCGTACGGCCTGCCCGGGCTGCGCATCGGCTGGCTGGCGTCGCGCGACGGCGCGCTCCTGTCGGCGGCCGCGGCCGTGAAGGACTACACGACGATCTGCAGCAGCGCGCCCAGCGAGCTGCTGGCCACGGCGGCGCTGGCGACCGGGGAGACGATCCTGGAGCGGAACCGCGGCATCGTGCGGAGCAACCTGGCGCGCCTCCGCGATTTCTTCGCCCGCCGCGAGGAGCTGCTCCGCTGGACCCCGCCGCGGGCGGGGTCGGTGATCTTCCCGACGCTGCGCCGCGGCGACCCGGACGCCTTCTGCGCCGACGTCCTCGCGCGCGCCGGCGTGCTGCTGCTCCCCGGCACGGTGTTCGACCCCGACAGCCGCGAGGTGCGGCTGGGCTTCGGGCGGCGGAACATGCCCGAGGCGCTCGCGCGCCTGGACGACGCGCTGGGCTGACGCCCCGGGCCGGACGTTTCCCGCGGGCGTTATATTCTCCCCATGCAGCGGAAGAACAAGGAGCTGATCGTCGTCGGCGACCGCGTGCTGGTGAAGGTCGAGAGCGGCGAGGAGCGCACCAACGTCGGGCTGTACCTGCCGCCTACCGCCGTGGACAACCAGGCGGTGCAGGGCGGGACGATCGTCGCCACCGGTCCGGGGCTGCCCCTGCCGAGTCCCGACGCCGGCAGCGACGAACCGTGGCGCGCCCCGGCGCGCGAGACGCGTTTCATCCCCATGCAGGCGCGCGAGGGCGACTACGCGCTCTTCTTCCGCAAGGCTGCGGTGGAGATCACGTTCGAGGACGAACGCTACCTCGTCGTGCCGCAGCAGGCCATTCTCGCGCTCGTGCGCGACGAGTACTGAGGGAATCCAGACATGAGCATGCAACTGCCGACCGCCCCATCGATGTACCCCGAGCCGCTCGTGGCGCCGATGCGCGCCGAGCTCACGCGGATCGGGTTCACGGAGCTGCGCACCCCCGATCAGGTGGATGCGGCGCTCCGGAACACGACGGGCACGACGCTGGTGGTGGTGAACTCGGTGTGCGGCTGCTCGGCGCGCAACGCGCGTCCGGCCGCGGCGATCGCCATTCGCCACGCGAAAAAGCCGGCGCACCTCACCACGGTCTTTGCCGGGCAGGACGCCGACGCCACGGCGCGCGCCCGCAGCTACTTCACCGGCTATCCGCCGTCGTCGCCGCAGATCGGCCTCCTCAAGGACGGGAAGCTCGTGTTCATGCTCGAGCGCTGGCAGATCGAGGGGCGGCCCGCCGAGGAGATCGCGAAGGATCTCGAAGCGGCGTTCGAGGAATACTGCTGAAGACTGCGGATTGCAGCCTGGAGACTGCTGACTGCTAACTGTCGACAGTTGGCAGTTGGCAGTCAGCAGTTCGCAGTCCGCAGTTCATCCTCCCCGGCCCCCGCGGCCACCGCCGCCCCCACCGAACCCGCCCCCGCCACCACCGCCGCGGCCACCGAAGCCGAACGCGCCGCCCGGGCGAATCTCGCGCAGCGTGTTCGGGTCGAGGAACGCCGCCAGGAAAGTCGGCAGCTCCCGCAGCTGCTGGCTGGTCAGCAGCCCCTTCACGCGCGGCGCGTACGCCACCAGCAGGTCGATCGTCGCGTTCTGCCCCTGGCTCACGTGGGCGTAGGCGTCGTTCACGTCGAACTTCTCGGGGAGTGCCACCAGGTACCTGGCGATCGGCGTCCAGATGGAATCCACCGAGTTGGTGAACTCCTTGTTCATCCGGATCAGACTGTCGGCCTGGGTGTCGGTGAGCTTGAGTGAATCCTTCTGGCGGAGCATCTGGTCCATCGGGTTCGGATAGCCGCGCACGTAGCGGTTCTTGATCATCAGCTCGCTCGGCCGGCCGGCCGGCGCGCCTCCGCCTCCGCGCCCGCCGAAGCCGCCGCCGAACCCGCCCGGCCCGCCGCGTCCGCCGCGCCCGCCCCCGCGCAGCAGCTGCTCGAGCTGCTGCAGGTTGCGATCGGGGCCGACGGCCATCCGCACGTCGAGCGTCACGCGGAACGGCGCGTACGCGGCCGTCTGCGCGATGGCCGAATTGCCGAACCGCGGATTCACCTCGTACTTGTACTGCTGGGTCGACGGGTCGAACCCGCGCACGTAGAGCAGGGTGGGATCGATGATCGGCGGCTGTCCCCAGCCGGCCAGGTTGCTGCCGCCATGCACGAGCGCATCCACGCCCGTGAGCGGGTTGGAGAAGCTGAGCCCGATGGTGAGCCGCGACGGCAGCTTCACGGCGTCGGAGATGAGCTGCACGTTCACCGATCCCATCGACACGGACCACGGGCCCGCGCAGCTGTTGAGCCCGGCGATCCGCCCGAGCTGGTCGGCCAGGCAGGCGCGCGGACTGCCGGAGAGCCCGCTCAGCAGCGCCTGCATCCCGGCGCGCAGCGCCGTGTCGCTCGTCGCCGCCGGATCGAACACGAAGGCGCGGTCGTTGGCGTAGCCGTCGCCGTTCACGTCGCCCGAGACCATGGGCGTGAACCGGTTCCCCGAGTTCGCGCGTACGAAGGTCGAGATGTTGACGGCGTTCCTGATCGTGAGCGACCCGCTGAGGTCGAACTCGTGCTGGGCGCCGCTGCTGCCCCAGTACGTGGACAGCGGGTCGCCGCCGGTGGTGCCGCCGAAGCCGCGCGACAGGCTGCGCGTGTCGCGATATACGTACGTGAGCGCCCAGCCCAGCGACGAGCTGAACGTGCGCGGCGAGATGGAGAACTGCAGCTCGCGCGTGTCCGACCGCAGGTCGGACGTCGTCTCCATGACCCGCGAGAACGCCGGCGACACGCGGCCGGCGCCGGCGGCGATGGCCCCCGTGGCCGGCACGATGCTCGACGGCGGTACGTACACCGGGCGTCCGCCCTCGCCGGCAAGCGTGAACTGCGGCGTGTCGAGGAAGTTCAGGTCCACCGAGCCGCGCTGATCGAGATTGCGCGAGTAGGTGAAGGTCAGACTGCCGTTGAACAGCGACGTGAGCAGTCCGCGCGCGCCGATGTTGGCGCGCCAGCTCCGCTGCGTGCGGAAGCCGGGATCGAACAGCGCGACGTTCGGCGCCGCGTTGGAGAATACGGTGCCGCTGGAGCCGTCGGCGCATTGCGTGGGGATCGACGCCGGGTTCTGCAGGTACGCGCTCCAGTCGGGCGTCGGCGCCGCCGAGCCCACGCAGGTGATCTGCTGCGCGGCGGTCGGCAGCCCCGTCTGGTCGACGGCGTTCGAGACGAGCGTCGCGGTGGGGTTGTTGCGGAATTCACCGACGCCGCCGGTGATCACGTAGCGTGGCGGGCGGAAGGCGCCGCGGAACCCCTCGATCTCCGGCATCGTGCCGACCTGCCAGCTGAACCCGAGGCGCGGACTCACCGTGAAGTCGCCGGGCACGTCGTTGTTGGGAACGCCGTAGGTGCTCTGCACCAGCGGATTCGCCTGCGGTGTGGTGCTGAACCGGCTGCCCTCGGCGCGCACCCCGTACTGGATCTGCACACGGTCGGCCGGCCGCCAGGCGTCGCCGAGCGAAAATGCGAGCGTGGCGACGTCGCCCGAGCGGCGGGCCGGCACGAGACGGCGGGTGAACGACGCCGGCAGCCCCGCTTCGAGATCCGACAGCGAATTGAAGGTGAACGTCCCGCGGGAGTTCGCGTTCTGGTCCTGGATGAACCGGCTGAGCTGCAGATCCTCGGTGAGCTTGATGCGGTGCGAATTGTCGTCGGTGAACCAGGAGGTCGCGTTCGAGGCTTCCCACTGGTAGTTGGTGAGCTGCGACGGGTAGCTGGAGTTGCCGCCGAACTGCAGCGTCGACACGCCCGACGTGCCGTCGGGGAAGTCGGAGGTCACGAGCACGTGCGCGTCGGGGAGCGTGAGGTAGCCGCTCGAGGTGTTGGTGGACGCCGAGAGCGAGACGGCCGATTCGTCGAGGAACCCCCATCCGAAATAGCCCGCGTGCGTGAGTTGGAGCGTGCCCGACTGGCGCGTGCTCTGGCCGCCGTGTGCCGGCACGGCGCTGGTGGAGAGCGACGCCGCGCCCGCCTGGTTCCACGATCCGTTGAACAGCAGCCCCCACGTGTCGGTGCCGGTGGGGGAGAAGCTGAACTGGGTGAACAGCGCGCCCTGGTCGGTGAGCCGGTTGCTCGGCACGGCGCCCACGGTCGTGGGAATGCCCGCCGCGCTCATGTAGGCGAGCAGCTGGTTCACCGAATCCCGCGAGATGCCCACGCGCTCCAGCGCCGACGGGTCGGTGTTGAGCAGCGTCTGCAGGTCGCTGGTGCGCTGCCCGAACTGGAACGACGTGTTGTAGAACATCTTGTTCCAGATGATGGGGCCGCTCAGCGAGCCGCTGGCGATGACGTTCGTGTACTGCTGGCCCAGCGCGCGCGTGGTCGGCGCGGCCCACTGCAGGCCGGGATTGTCGAACGTGACGTGCAGGTTGCGGTTGATGTAGTTGGAGCCGCTGAACGTGCGCGCCGTGATCTGCCCGCCGCTGAATCCGCCGCGCGAGGGATCGAAGGTCGTCGTGGAGAGCCGCGCCGAGACCTGCACGTCGCGCGGCAGCGTGCCGCCGAAGGAGAGGCCGTTGAGCAGCACGCTGTTCTGGTCGGCGCCGAGCCCGAGCACCGAGAAGCCCGTCGTGCCGTCGGAGTTGGCGATGGCCGAGACGCCGGGCAGGTAGGCCGCCATGGCCGACAGGTCGCCCATCGCGTCCACGGGGATGCCGGCCGTGTTGAAATTCTGCTCCACGCCTCCGATGTCGGGGCGGTTGTCGCCGGCGATGGGGCGCTGGCGGTTGGCGTTGACGCGGACGGTCGCGAGCTGCGTGGGCGCCGCCTCGAGCGTCGCATTGGCGACGATCACCGCGTCGTCGTCGTTGACCTTCTGGACTTCGAAGCTTCTGGGAATCATCCCGAGCGCGGAGAAGGTCATCATGTAGTCGCCGTCGCCGCCGGCGAAGATGATCGTGAACCGCCCGTCCGATCCGGTCTTGCTGCTGCGCGTGGTCTCGTCGGTCATCGACTGCGCGGTGACCGTGACGCCGGCCAGCGGCTTGTCCTTGGGGCCGGTCACGCGGCCGCGAATGATGTCGGCCGACCCGCCCTGGGCCGCGGCGGTGGACGCCGCGGCCGCGAGGGCCAGCATGGCGATGATGGATGCGGCTTTCATCGAGGAATCCCGGAAGCGATTCACGGCGGGCGTGGCGCCCGCCGCTCACCTCAACCGTACGCGAACTTCGCGCGCCTCGTTGAGGTCGCGCGTCGACGCGAATCGGGGATTAACGAATGGGATCCGGCGGCGTCAGACGCTGTTACGCGCCGGTCGCCGGGGTCGTTCGGGGCCCACGGGTCACCTCTTCACGCGGCGACGGCGGCTCCGGGAGAAAATCCTCGCCGGGATTGATGTACTGATCGGTTTCGATGCCGTGCTGCCGGTCGTGCAACTGCCGGTAGCGCCCGTTGAGCGCCATCAGTTCCCGGTGATTGCCGCGTTCCACGATCACACCCTCCTCGAGCACGAGGATGTGATCGGCGCTCTCGATCGTGGACAGCCGGTGGGCGATGACGAACGTCGTGCGCCCGCGGCGCAGCGACCGCAGGCCGTCGCGGATGAGCGCCTCGCTCTCGCTGTCGAGGCTCGATGTCGCCTCGTCGAGGATCAGGATGCGCGGATCGGCCAGGATCGCGCGCGCGATCGCCACGCGCTGGCGCTGCCCGCCCGACAGCTTCACGCCGCGCTCGCCGACCACCGTGTCGTAGCCCTGCTCGAACCGCTGCACGAACTCGTCCACGTGCGCGATGCGCCCCACGCGCCGGATCTCCTCGTCCGTCGCGCCCGGCTTCGCGAACGCGATGTTCTCGCGGATCGTGCCGTCGAACAGGAAGTTGTCCTGCATCACGACGCCGAGTTGCGCGCGGTAGTCGTGCAGCCGGAACGTTTCCAGGTCGCGCCCGTCGACGAGAATGCGCCCGTGCTGCGGGTGGTAGAACGCCTGCACGAGGCCGATCAGCGTGCTCTTGCCGGAACCGCTCGATCCCACGAGCGCCGTGGTGGACCCGGCGTTCGCCACGAAGCTCACGTCGCGCAGCACCGGCACGTCCTTCTCGTATTCGAACGACACGTGCTCGAAGGCGACGTGCCCGACGATGTCGTGCACGGGCGCGTGCGACGCGTCCATGCCGTCCTCGACGGGCGTGTTCAACACGTCGCGGATGCGGTCGAGCCCCGCGAACGCCTCGGAGATCTGCGTGCCGATGGACGCGATCTGCACCAGCGGCGCCGCCACGAGCCCCACGAGATACACGTACAGGAAGAGATCGCCGAGCGTCATCCGCCCGTTGAGCACGTCGCGTCCGGCCACCACCATCACCAGCACGCCGATCACGCCGCCGATCACCGTCGTGCCGGCGCCCAGCGCCGACGTGCCCGTGATCGTCTGCGCGATGTTCCGCAGCAGCTTGTGCACGCCCTGCGCGAACAGCTTCCGTTCGCGCCGCTCCGAGACGTACACCTTCACCAGCCGGATCCCGCCCACCGTCTCCGCCAGGCGGCCGGTGACTTCGGCGTTGATCGCGCCCCGCTCGCGGAACATCGGCCGCAGCTTGCGGAACGCGTACGCCATCATGCCGCCGAACGTCGCCAGCACGACGACGGTGAGCGTCGTGAGCTTCCAGTTCAGGTAGAACAGCACGCCCACGGCGATGCCGGCCGTCATCAGGCCGCCGAGGAGCTGGATGATGCCGGTGCCGACGACGTTGCGCACGCCCTCGGCGTCCGTCATCACGCGCGAGATCACGATGCCGGTCTTCGTGGAATCGAAATAGGCCACGGGGAGCCGCAGCACGTGCGCCTGCACCCGCTTGCGCATGTCGGTGATCGCGCGCTGCCCGGCGATGCTCACCACCTGCGAGAGCAGGAACGAGGTGACGGCCTGCACCAGCGTGGCGCCGGCTACCGCGAGCGCCAGCGGCATGAGCAGCGCCGGGCGGTGCTTGCCGATGACCGTGTCGATGAGGAACTTCGAGCTCATCGGCAGCACGAATCCCGCCAGGCGGCTCACCACCATCAGCGACAGGCCGATGGCGAGCGAGCGCCGGTGGTCGGCGATCAGCTCGCGCGCCTCGCGCCACGCGCGCTGCGGGTCGAGCGGCTTCTTGGTGGCGGAGGGGCCGGCGGCGGCGGAGACGCCCGCGCGCGAGCGGCGCCCGCCAACTTCGGCGTTGCGGCCGGGAAGTCGGGGGATGGTCACCCCGCAAGATAGCAGCCGCCGGAAGAAGCGGCCGCTCCACATCCGGGCGAGTCCCCTGGACCTGTCCCTCGCGGCGTCTAGCTTGAGCGGGACACGCTCCGCCGCTCAGGCGCGCTCGACCGCCGGCGGCGCTCACGGTTTCTCTCGCCGGTCCAGGATCCGATCGCCTCGTGCCCACTGTCGACCGCCAACTGCCCACCGCCGACGCCGCGGCCGACCTGAGGAGCCCGCGTTACGCCTGGTACGTGGTCGGCGTGCTGACGCTCGCGAACCTCGTTGGCTGGGTCGACCGGCTGATCCTGAGCCTGCTCGTCGTTCCCATTCGTCGCGACCTGGGGATCTCGGACACGCAGATGAGCCTGCTCATGGGGCTCGCCTTCTCCGTGTTCTACACGGTGCTCGGGCTGCCGCTCGGCTGGCTCGCCGACCGGGCCAACCGCCGCACACTGATGGGGTGGGGCGTGGCCGTGTGGAGCGTGATGACCTCGGCCTGCGGCCTTGCGGGCAGCTACGGGCGGCTGCTGCTCGCTCGCGTGGGCGTGGGCGTGGGCGAGGCGACGCTCAATCCCGCGGCCACCTCCTTCCTGGCCGACTACTTCCCGCCCGAGCGGCTGGGCACGGCGATGAGCGTCTACTCGCTCGGCACGTTCGTGGGCTCGGGGTTGGCATACGTGATCGGCGGCGCGGTGGTGGGCATGCTCGAGGGGCAGGGCCGCGTGGTCGTGCCGCTCGTCGGCGCCGTGCACCCGTGGCAGACGGCGTTCTTCGTGGTCGGCGCGCCGGGCATGCTGATCGCGCTCCTGTTTCTCACCGTGCGCGAGCCGGCGCGGAAGCCCGGCACGCACGGCGCGGCAATGGGCGAGCTGTTCGCGTACGTGCGGCGGAACCTGCGCGCCTTCACCTGCACCAGCCTCGGCTTCTCGCTCTCGGCGATGGTGAACTTCGGCCTCGCGGCGTGGCTGGCCACCTTCCTCATCCGGCACTACGGGTGGACGGCGGCGCGCGCCGGCACCGTGCAGGGCGTGCTGACGATGACGGTGGGGGTCGTGGGCGTGCTCGCCGGCGGGCGGCTGGCCGATCGCTACGCACGAAGCGGCCGCACGGACGGGCCGTTGCGCGTCGGCGTCGTGGGGGCGGTGGGAATGCTCGTCTCGGCGACGGTCTACCCGCTGATGCCGTCGGCGTGGATGGCCGTGGCGTGGCTGGTGCCGGTGAACTTCTTCGCCGCCTTCCCGTGGGGCGCCGCCACCGCCGCGGCTGCCGAAGTGGTGCCGGCGCGCATGCGCGCGCAGGGCGCGGCGGTGTACTTCTTCGTGCTCAGCCTGGTGTCGTCGACGCTCGGGCCCACGCTCGTGGCGGTGATCACCGACTACGGGTTCCACGCCGACGCGGCGGTGGGCTATTCGCTGGCCATCGCCAACGTGCTCGGCATGGGCGCCGCGATCGCCGTGCTGCTGTACGGGATGCCGGCGTACCGGCGGACGATCGCGACGCGCGACGACTGATCAGGCCATCCGGATCCACTTCACGAGTTCGGCCATCGTCGGCCGCTTGCCGTACATGAGCAGGCCGACGCGGTAGATGCGCGCCGACACCCAGATCGCGGCGTAGCACGCGATGACGAGCCCGGCGATGGTGGCGGCGAGTTCGGTCCACGAGACCGGCACCATCGTCATCCGCATCGGCATGATGATCGGCGCCGAGATCGGGATCCACGAGACGACTCGGGAGAGCGTGCTGGAGGGATTGGCGAGCACCGAGGGCATGAAGACGATCGACGCGATGAGCGGCATCATCACCGGCCATTGCGCCTGCTGGACGTCTTCCTGGTTGCTCACCATGGCGCCCACGGCCGCGAACAGCGACGTGTAGAACATGAAGCCGAGCACGAAGAAGAGGAGCAGTGCCACGCCGACGCCCAGCGAGACCGTCGGCATGTGGATGCCGGAGGCGTCGGCCGTCGGGCCGGCCACGGCGTGCACGATCTGCACACCGAACGACGCGAGGTAGACGGCCGAGAGCACCCACACGGCCACCTGCGTCAGCGCCACGGCGCCGATGCCGAGGATCTTGCCGGCCAGGAGTTGGTCGGGCTTCACGCTCGAGATCACCACTTCGGCGACGCGGGTCGTTTTCTCCTCGAGCACTCCGCGCAGCATGTTCTGCCCGTAGAGCGCGATCATCATGTAGAGCAGGAACGCGACGGCGTAGCCGAAGAGGATGCCCGACATGCCGCCGCCCGACTCGAGTCCCTTGTCGGTGATCTTGTCGGTTCGGAGGTCGAATTTCACCCCGGTGAGTTTGGCGACGCTGTCGGCGTTGATGCCCGCGCGCTCGAGGCGCATGTCGAGCAGCGTCCGCTGCAGCGTGGTCTTCAACGTCGCGATGTCGGCGAGCGAGGTGGCGTTGCGGCCGGCATAGCGCACGCTGGCGCCGGTGAGCGCGCTGTCGTCGAGCACGAGGTAGCCCTGGAGGCCGTGGTGCATCACGACGGTGGTGGCGCTGTCGGCGGCCGCCTGCAGGTGCGCCGGCGCCACCTGTTCCACCTGCGGCCTGGGCCCGGTGGAATCGGCCTTCGCGAGGGCCTGGGCCACCCGGGGCCCGAGGTCCGCCCCCGTGGCGTCGAGCACGAGCACGTTGGCGAGGTTCGACGATGCCCTGGTCCGGCTCGCCAGCAGGGTCGGGCCGATGGCGATCGCCGCCAGAAAGACGGGCCCGAGCACCGTGGCGATGATGAACCACCGCGAGCGCACGCGCTCGAGGTATTCACGTTTGAAGACGACGAGGACCTTACCCATTGCCGCTCATCCCCGGCTCGACGCCCGCGGCGCCGACCCGATCGAGAAAGATCTGGTGCAGTGACGGCTGGATCAGCTCGAAGCGGCTGAGCCGCGCCCCGCCGCGCACCACGCGCTGCAGCAGCTCCTGCGCATCCGCCCCCGGCGCCAGCTCGATTTCGAAGTACTGGTTCTGGTCATCGAACTTCGCCACCAGCTTCCGGTCCTCGAGCACCGGCATCACGATGCCGCGCCCGTCGCCGTCCAGGGCCAGCGCCACGTTGCGCACGCCGTGCTCGGCCTTCACGTCGATCACGCGGCCGTCGAGCACCTTCCGCCCCCTGGCGATGATGCATACTGAATCGCAGATGCGCTCGGCGTTGTCCATCATGTGCGTGCTGAAGATGACCGTCTTGCCGGCGTCGCGGAGCGCGATCACGGTGTCCTTGAGCGCCTGGGCGTTGATCGGGTCGAGCCCGCTGAACGGCTCGTCGAGGATCACGAGGTCGGGGTCGTGCAGCAGCGTGCCGATGAACTGGACCTTCTGCTGCATGCCGCGCGACAGCTCGTCGATCTTCGCCGTGCCCCAATCCTTCTCGGGGGTGCGGAGCTGCAGCCGGTCGAGCCACTCGTCGATGCGCTGGTCGGCGACGCGGGCCTTCACCCCCTTCAGCTCGGCCAGGAAGCGCAGCGCGCGGCGCACCTGCATCTTCTTGTACAGCCCGCGCTCCTCGGGCAGATAGCCCACGCGGTCGAGCACGCGGCCGTCGCGCGCCGCGCCGCCGAGGATGGAGATCGACCCCTCGTCGGGTTCGATGATGTCGAGCACCATGCGGATCGTCGTCGTCTTGCCGGCGCCGTTCGGGCCGAGCAGGCCGTACACCGTTCCGCGCGGCACCTGGAGCGAGAAGTCGTCGACCGCGACGTGCTCCTCGTAGCGCTTCACGACATTGCGGATGTCAATCGCAGCGTCAGTCATGTGGGGAGTGACCCGGGAAGGGATCCTGCATAATAGCGGAAAGCGCGGGATCGGGACCATACTTACGGCGCATGCGCTCTCTTCGTTTCGGCCGCGTGAACCGCGTTGCCACCGTCGTGACGGCCGCCGCCGCGTCGCTGCTGCTGCTGTTCCTCGTGGCGCCGCTGGCCGGCATCGTCGGCGGCTGGGGGGTCGCCGGCCTCCGGGCGCTGGCCACCGACCCCGAGCTGCGCGCCTCGCTCCGGCTCACGCTCCTGTCGGCGACGATCGCGACCCTGCTCGGGGCGGCCGGCGGCGTGCCGCTCGCCTACCTGCTCTCGCGCCGGCGCTTCCGCGGGCGCGGCGTGGTCGCCGCGCTTCTCGACTTGCCGCTGGTGGTGCCGCATCCGGTGGCGGGGATCGCGCTGCTGCTCGTGCTGGGGCGCGGCACCCCGGTGGGACGGGCGATGCTGCGCGCCGGGCTCGCGATCACGGGCTCGCTCACCGGCATCGTGTGCGCGATGCTGTTCGTGTCGGCGCCGCTGCTGGTGAGCGCGGCGCGCGAGGCGTTCGACCGCGTCGATCCGAGGTTCGAGGCGGTGGCGCGCACGCTCGGCGACACGCCGTGGCGCGCCATGCGCCGCGTGACGCTGCCCCTCGCGGCGCGCGGGCTCGTGGCCGCGGGCGTCGTCATGTGGGCCCGCGCGATCAGCGAATTTGGCGCCATCGTCGTGCTGACGTACAATCCGAAGGTGGCGAGCGTGCTCAGCTACGAGCGCTTCACCGCATACGGACTCGGCAGCGCCCTGCCCGTGGCGGCCGTGCTCGTGCTCCTCGCCCTCGTGCCCATCGCCGTGCTGCGCACGGTGCACGCCCCCGACTCGCTTCCGGAGCGCCGAGGGTGATCGAACTGGACCGCGTCACCGCCACGGTGGGCGACTTCTCCCTGCGCGACGTCTCGTTCGGCATCGAACGGGGCGCGTACGGCGTGGTGATCGGCCCGGCGGGGTCCGGCAAGACGACGCTCCTCGAAACGATCGGCGGCATCGTGCCGGTGCGTTCGGGCGCGGTGCGGCTGCGCGACGCCGACGTCACGCGCCAACCCCCCGAGCTGCGCCGGATCGGCATCGTGTACCAGCACGCGTACCTGTTTCCGCACCTCACGGTGGCCGGCAACGTGGGCTACGGCACCGACGACCGCGAGATGGCGCGCGAGATGATCGAGCGGTTCGCGCTCGGGGCGCTGCTGGACCGCGACGTGAAGTCGCTGAGCGGGGGCGAGCGCCAGCTCGTGGCGCTGGCGCGCGCGCTGGCCACGCGTCCCGACATCCTGCTGCTCGACGAACCGTTCGCGGCGCTCGATCCGCGCACGCGCGTCATCGTGCGCCGCCAGGTGCGGGCGCTGCACACCGAGCGCGGCATGACCGTGCTGCACGTGACGCACGACTTCAACGAGGCAGGGCGGCTGGGCCACCGCGTGGTGCTTCTGGAACGCGGCCGGGTGCTCCAGGTGGGGAGTCCCGACGACGTGTTCCGGCGGCCGGCGTCGCCGGCGGTGGCGGAGTTCATCGGCGCCGAGAACGTGATCCCGGGACGGGTGCGCAGCGTGGACCGCGGCGAGGGCGCCGAGCGGGTGGTGGAGTTCAGCACCGGCGGCCTGACCCTGCACGCCGTGAGCGACGTGCCCGACGGCGAGGCGCACGCCGTGATTCGCGCCGACGAGATCGCACTCTCCCCGGCGCGTCGCGAGTCGTCGGTGCGCAACCAGCTCGACGCGCGCGTGCTGGAGCTGGCCCCGAGCGGGGTGCTCACCCGCGTCACGGTGCAGGCTGGGGGCGTGGAGCTGGTGGCGGCGATCACGGCGCGGTCGGCGGAGGATCTCGGGCTCGCGCCCGGGCGCGACGTCGTGGCGGCGCTCAAGGCGACCGCAGTTCATCTGTGCTGAGCTACGGGGCGCGTGCGGCGCGCAGGAAACCGCGGCCTGGAGGTTCGAAGTCCAGGGCCCGTGCCGCGGCGGCGGTTCCGGCCACGACGCGGTTGGCGCTCCCGTCCAACAGCGCCGAGCACGACGCCTTGCCCCAGAACATCCCGTCGATGAAGTGCCCGGCGGAGTCGTCCAGCACGGCGCAATCGGCCACGTCGTTCCACACGCCGGCGGGCAGTCCCCGGTAGAAGGTCGTATCCGTATCCGTCCCGGAGCCGGTGTACACGCGTACGGTTCTGCCTGGCGCGAGCGCGTACGCATTCGGGAACCTGAACGTGTCACCATTCAGGTTGCGGATGATCTCGCCGGACAGGTCGTAGGGGGCGGTCGCGGCGGGGTTCACCGTCACTTCGGCGAATTCGTTGTCGGGGTTCACGCTGTCCGCGACGCCCAGGTAACGCACGCGCGTGAGCTCCACCGCGCCGCCCGCGACGAAAGGGTTGGGGTGCAGCACTTCGCCGAACACAGCGGGGGCCAAAGTACCGCCCCAGATGTACACACTGGGAACGCCCGCCGTGTCGAGGCTCCACGGGTCCGGCGTGGCTGCGATCCATCCGAACGGGTCGAAGACCACGAATTGCCGGTCCGACGCCCGGACCCGAAACGCGGAAAAGTGCAGGTGAGGGCCGGTGCTGCACCCCGTGTTGCCCGACAGGCCGATCTGCTGGCGGGCCGCGACGTGTTGGCCGACCTGCACGTCGATCCGGCTGAAATGGCCGTACTGCGTGCCCATCTCCTGTCCCGGTCCAACTCCGTGCACAATCGACACCCAGAACCCCGCGACGGTGGCGTTGAGCAAGGGGCAGAAGAACGGCGTCTCGCGCCCGGCTGACACCACGGTACCCGGACCGGCGGCGTAGACCGGAGTCCCCACCGGCACCGGCCAGTCGTACCCGTCGTGTCCGTCGATGCCGCCCAGCTTCTCCCCCCAGTAGCTGAGCAGGTATCCGTTGTCGAACGTGGAGTCGAACTCGCGCGGCACGTCGTGATCGAAGACCGTGGCGGTCGCCACGTTGGCCGCCAGTGGGCGCACGAACTGGCCGACGCCCAGATCGGTGGCGATGGTGACCTGGACGGTTCCCGACAGCGACCCCAGCATGCCGGTGATCTGCGTCGTCCCCGGCGCGCGGGCGGCGACGAAGCCGTTGGGCGTCACGACTGCCACCGTGCTGTCACCGGTGGTCCAGGTGAGCCGCGTTGCGGGCAGAGGGCCGCGATCGGTGGCCACGGAGAGAGGCGCCAGTTCGCCGGAGTGAAGCGTGAGGCTCGCGGGGGTGACCGTGACCGTGGTCGGCGGCGGGGCGACCATGTCGCCCCCGCCGCACCCGATCGTGCCGAGCGCAAGGATCAGGAACGGAGCGGCCCGCATGTGCGGCTGCGCTATCCGAACACCGCTCTGGCCCGCGCAACTCCGGCCGCGAGCGCGTCGATGTCGCCGGCGTCGTTGTACAGATAGACGCTCGCCCGCGCGGTGGCCGGCACCTTGAGCCGCCGCATCAGCGGCTGCGCGCAATGGTGCCCGGCGCGCACGCACACGCCGTCCTGGTCCAGGATCGTCGCCAGGTCGTGGGGGTGCACGCCGTCGAGCGTGAAGCTGAGGACGCCGCTCCGGTCTTCGACCGGCGCCGGCCCGTAGAGCTTCACCCCCGGAATGCCGCCGAGCGCGTCCTGCGCGAGGGCGAGCAGCGCCTGCTCGTGCGCGCGGATCCCGGACATGCCGGCTGCGTCCAGATAGTCGCACGCCGCGGCGAGCCCTACGGCGCCGGCCACGTTCGGCGTGCCCGCCTCGAACTTGTGCGGGAGCACGTTCCACGTGGTCCGCTCGTCGTAGACGAACTCGATCATGTCGCCGCCCATCTGGTAGGGCGGCATCGCCTCCAGCAGCGCGCGCCGCCCCACGAGCACGCCGATGCCCATCGGGCCGCACATCTTGTGCCCGCTGAACGCGTAGAAGTCCACGCCCAGCGCATCGACGTCGAGCGACAGGTGCGGCGCTGCCTGCGCACCGTCGCACACGACCGTGGCGCCGGCGCTCCGCGCCAGCGCCGCGATCTCCCGCACCGGGTTGATCGTGCCGAGCGCATTCGAGACGTGGCTGAACGCCACGACGCGCGTCTTCGCGTTCACCAGGCGGGCGAGCTGCTCGAGATCGACCCGGCCGTCCGCCGTCAGCTCGCCGATCCGGAGCGTCGCGCCCCGCTCGAGCGCGAGCTGCTGCCAGGGCACGAAGTTCGCATGGTGCTCGAGCCCCGTGATCAGGATCTCATCGCCGCGCTGCACGTTGGCGCGCCCCCAGGCGCTCGCCACGAGGTTGAGCGACTCCGTGGTGCCGCGCGTGAAGATCAGCGTGTCGGCGTCCCGTACGCCGATGAACTTCGCCACGCGACGGCGCGCCCGGTCGTAGCGTTCGGTGGAGCGCGCCGACAGATCGTACGCGCCGCGGTGCGGGTTGGCGTAGTCGGTCTCGTAGTACGCGCGCATCGCGTCGAGCACCGCGGCAGGCTTCTGCGCCGTCGCCGCCGAGTCCAGGTAGTGGAGCTCGGGGTTCTTCGCGAGCAGGGGAAAGTCCTGCCGCCGCGACGCGAACAGCCGGGCGGCCAGCTCGGCCGCCGCGCGGAGCGTCGTCATCGGATGGCCTCCTCGCCCGCGGCCCGGCGCGGCCCCACGAGGATCTTCCCGCCCTCGACGCGCACGGCGTACATCGGCACCGGATCCACGGCCGGCCCCTTGCGCACGGCGCCGGTGAGGCACTCGAAGCGGGCGCCGTGCCACACGCACTCCACGGTGCCGTCGCGGTGGATCACGCCGTCGGAGAGCAGGAACTCGGCGTGCGTGCAGCAGTCGTGCATCGCGGCGATCCGTCCGCCGACGTTCATGAGGCACACCGGATCGCCGGCGGCCGTCGTGACGCCGAGCAGGCCGCCCTCCGGCAGGTCGTCCACGTCGGCCACCGGCTCGAACTCGCTCATGACGGCTCCGTGCTCACGACCGCCTGCGCGTTGTGCTCGTCGAGCGCCGAGCGCAGGGCATGCCACGGCAGGCTGGCGCACTTCACGCGGATCGGGAATTTCGACACGCCGCTCAACGCGGCGAGCGAGCCGAGCGCCTCGCGTTCGTTCTCGATGTCGAGCTTGCCGGTGACCAGGTCGTGCATGTGCTCGGCGAGTGCGCGCGCGTCGGCCACGGTCCTGCCCTTGACGGCCGCGGTCATCATCGAGGCCGAGGCCTTGGAGATCGCGCACCCGATGCCCTGGAAGCTCACGTCGGCCACGCGGTCGCCGTCGAGCCGGACCCAGAGGGTGATCTGGTCACCGCACAGCGGGTTGTTGCCCTCGACCTTGCGATTCGCGTCGGGCATGACGCGGAAGTTCCGCGGCTTGCGGTTGTGCTCGAGGATGATTTCCTGGTAGAGCGCGTCGAGGGACATGGGAGCTACAGTCGTGAGTCGTCAGTCGGCCGTCAACAGCCGTGCGCCGGGTCAGACCACGCCCGTGAATCTGGCCAGCGTCATCGCCTCCAGCCCTTCCCGCACCCGGTCGTTCTCGATCGTCTCGAGGACATCGGCCGCGAAGGCGTAGGTCAGGAGCTTGCGCGCTTCCTCGGCGCCGACGCCGCGGCTCTTCATGTAGAAGAGCGACAGCTCGTCGAGGCGCCCCACCGTGGCGCCGTGCGTGCACTTCACGTCGTCGGCGAAGATCTCGAGCTGCGGTTTGGTGTCGATCTGCGCGCGGTCGGAGAGCAGGAGGTTGTTGTTGGTCTGCTTGCCGTCGGTCTTCTGCGCGACGGGCCGCACGTACACCTTGCCGTTGAACACGCCGTGGGATTCGCCGTCCATCACGCCCTTGTATAGCTCGCGGCTGAAGCAGTTGGGCTGGGCGTGCTCGATGCGCGTCTGGTGGTCGCCGTGCTGCGTGCCGTCGAGCATGTAAAGGCCGTTGAGCGTGGCCCCGCTGCCCTCGCCGCCCAGGATCGTGCCGATGTTCGTGCGCGACAGCGCGGCGCCGGTGGCGAGCGAGAACGACACGTAGTGGCTGTCGCGCTCCTGCGCGACTTCCACGGTCCCGACGTGGTAGGCCTGGCGCCCCTCGCGCTGGAGCTTGTAGTGCGCGAGCGTGGCGCCCGCCGCCACCACCGCCTCGGTCACCGCGTTGGTGAAGTACGGCACGTCGCCGAGTCCCACGTAGCTCTCGATCACGGTCGCCCGCGCGTGCCGGTCGACGACGACCAGATTGCGCGGATACGAGACGCCGTTGAGCCCGTGCCGGTCGGTGACGAACACCGCGTGGATCGGGTGCGCCAGCGCCACGTCCCGCGGCACGTGGATCACGAGCCCGTCCTGCAGGAACGCGGTGTTGAGCGCCGTGAACGACTGGCGGTCGATGGCGGCCACGGTCCCGACGCGCTCGGCGAGCGCGGGGGCGTCGGTCCACGCGCGCGCCAGCGGCAGCACGCGAACGCCGTCGGAGAGATTCTCCAGGTGCGACAGCTCCGGCGCAAACCGCCCGTTGACGAACACCGCGAGGTGCCAGTCGCCGGTGCCGGCGAAGAGGTACGGCTCGAGGTCGGTGCGCCGCACGTCGCCGCTGACCGCCGTGAACGGCACGAACTGCCGCTCGGCGATGGGCGCCACGCTCGTGAAGTGCCAGTCCTCGTTCTTCGTGGTGGGAAAGCCAAGCTGCGTGAACCGCTCCAGCCCCGAGCTGCGCAGCGCGCGGACCCAGTCCGGCGCCGCCGCGCCCCCGTTCGCCGAGAACTTCTGGAACTGCTCCACGTACCGCACCGCGTCCGTCACGCGCCGGCTCCGGCGGGCGTGCCGCCCGTGATCCAGTCGTACCCCTTGGCCTCGAGCTCGAGCGCCAGGTCCTTGTTCCCGGACTTCACGATCCGCCCGTTGGCGAGGACGTGCACGAAGTCGGGGACGATGTAGTTGAGCAGTCGCTGATAGTGCGTGACGACGATCGTCGCGTTGTCGGGGCGCTTCAGCTTGTTCACCCCGTCGGCCACGATGCGCAACGCGTCGATGTCGAGCCCGGAGTCGGTCTCGTCGAGGATGGCGAGCCGGGGCTCCAGCACCGCCATCTGCAGGATCTCGTTGCGCTTCTTCTCGCCGCCGGAAAAGCCCGTGTTCACCGACCGGCCGAGCATGTCCGGATCCATCTCCACGAGGGCGAGCTTCTCGTCCATGATCCCGGCGAATTCGAGAGGATCGACCTCCTCCTCGCCGCGCGCCTTGCGGATCTCGTTGTACGCGGCGCGCAGGAAATAGGCGTTCGAGACGCCGGGGATCTCGACGGGATACTGGAAGGCGAGGAAGATGCCGGCCTGCGCCCGTGCCTCGGGCTCCATCTCCAGCAGGTCGCGGCCGTCGTAGCTCACGGTGCCGGCCGTGACCTCGTACGCCGGATTCCCCGCGAGCACCTGCGCGAGCGTGCTCTTGCCGGAGCCGTTCGGCCCCATCACGGCGTGCACCTCGCCCGCGTTCACGGTGAGGTCGATGCCCTTGAGAATTTCCTTCCCGCCGACGCTCGCGTGGAGCCCATGTATTTCAAGCATGCTTCATGTTGGCTGAATGAATGGAAGGGGCTGCCGCGCTGAACCATTTACCTCAAACCATCCAACGCCGCCGCCCCCTGCTGTCCGACTGTCTTTCTACCCGACGCTTCCTTCCAACGTGATCCCCAACAGCTGCTGCGCCTCCAGCGCGAACTCCATCGGCAGCTCCTTGAACACTTCCTTGCAGAAGCCGCTCACGATCATGCTCACCGCCTGCTCGGCGCTGAGCCCGCGCTGCTTGAGATAGAAGATCTGGTCCTCGCCGATCTTCGACGTGCTGGCCTCGTGCTCCACCTGGGCCGTGTTGTTCTTGACCTCGATGTACGGGAAGGTGTGCGCGCCGCACCGGTTGCCCACGAGCATCGAGTCGCACTGCGTGTAGTTGCGCGCCCCCGTCGCCTTGGGCGCCACGTACACGCGCCCGCGGTACGAGTTGTTCCCCTGCCCGGCGCTGATTCCCTTGGACACGATGTTGCTCTTCGTGTTCTTCCCCAGGTGCAGCATCTTCGTCCCGGTGTCGGCCTGCTGGTGGTTGTTCACCACCGCCACCGAGTAGAACTCGCCCACCGAGTTGTCGCCCTGCAGGATCACGCTCGGATACTTCCACGTGATCGCCGAGCCCGTCTCCACCTGCGTCCACGAGATCTTGGCGTTCTCGAACGCCTTGCCGCGCTTGGTGACGAAGTTGTAGATGCCGCCCCGGCCTTCCTTGTCGCCCGCGAACCAGTTCTGCACCGTCGAGTACTTGACGGTCGCGTTCTTGAGGGCCACGAGCTCCACCACCGCCGCGTGCAGCTGGTTCGTGCTCCGCTTGGGCGCCGTGCACCCCTCGAGGTAGCTCACGTACGCCCCCTCGTCGGCCACGATCAGCGTCCGCTCGAACTGGCCGGTGTCGGCCGCGTTGATGCGGAAGTACGTCGACAGCTCGATCGGGCACCGCACCCCCTTGGGCACGTACACGAACGACCCATCGGAGAACACCGCCGAGTTCAGCGCCGCGAAGAAGTTGTCGCTATACGGCACCACCGACCCCAGGTACTTCTCCACGAGGTCGGGATGGGTCTGGATCGCCTCGCCGAGCGAGCAGAAGACGATCCCGTGCTCGGCGAGCTGGGCGCGCATCGTCGTGCCCACCGACACCGAGTCGAAGATGGCGTCCACCGCCACGCCGGCCAGCAGCTTCTGCTCTTGGAGCGGAATCCCGAGCTTCTCGTACGTCTTCAGCAGCTCCGGATCCACCTCGTCCAGCGACTGCTTGGGCTTCACCGACCGCGGCGCCGAGTAGTAGCTCGCCTTCTGGTAGTCGATCGGCTCGTAGTGGACGTTGGGCCAGTGCGGCTCCTGCATCGTCTGCCAGCGCCGGAACGCCTTCAGCCGCCAGTTCAACATGAACTCGGGCTCGTTCTTCTTCTGCGAAATCAGCCGGATCACGTCCTCGTTGAGACCGGGCGGAATGGTGTCCGCCTCGACGTTCGTGACGAAGCCGTACTGGTACTCCTTGCTGACCAGCCCTTCAATGGAACTGCTCATGCCTACTCCGAAGACGGCGCGATGCGCAAGCCGTTGTGTCGAATGATCTTGAGTCGACGCGTCCGGGGCGCTGCCGCCGGCGGTCCGCAACTCGGAAGTTAGCGCGTTACGCGCTGCTTCAAGATGCAGACAAAATTACTCGGTTTTGCGCCCGGGTCAAAGCCACGAGCGACGCAGGGGGAGCCCCGCCGCTGCCACCGGGCGGTGCTCAGCGCGCGAGCGCGCGCATGGCCTGGCGAAGGAGCGCGCCCGCCATCTCCACCTTGTAGCCGTTCTTCGACAGCGGCCGCGCGTCGTACAGGGCGCGCTCGGCCAGCGACGCGATCGAGTCGTCGTCCAGCCCGCCGGACGAGACGTCCTCCTCCACCGAGGAGTTCACCCGCCAGGGCGCGGGGGCGACGCCGCCCATCACGAGGCGGACCTCGCCCGATGCGCGCCTCACGCCCGCCAGGCTCACCAGCGCGAAGTCCCACGCCTCGCGCTGCATGAGCTTGTCGTAGAACTGCGCACCCCCGGCCGACTCGGCGGGCACCACCACGGCGCTCACGAATTCACCCGGCTCCAGCACGGTTTCGCGGTCCACGCGTTCGGCCGGCAGGACGAAGAAATCGCCGACCGGCACCGCGCGCGTGCCGCCGCGCCGCGCGATCTCTACCGTGGCGTCCAGCGCGGTCAGCGCCACGGCGGGATCGCTGGGATGTACCGCATGGCACGGGCCCCCGTTCACGATGGCGAGGTACTGATTCTCCCCGTCCACCGCGGGGCAGCGGTCGCCGCCGCTCTTGTGGCACGAGATGCCCTGGCGGAAATACCAGCAGCGCGGACGCTGGCAGAGATTCCCGCCCAGCGTGCCCATCTGGCGCAGCGTGGGCGACCCGACGGCGTCGCACGCCTGCGCCAGCGCGGGCCACCGCTCCCGGACCACCGGATGCGCCGCCACGTCGTGCAGGCGCGCGGCGGCTCCGATGCGCAGCGACCCGTCGGCCTGCTCCGCGATCTCCGCGGCGCCCGCGGCGGCGCGGAGATCCACCAACTCCGCGGGCGCCGCGATCCCCTCTTCGATCGCCACCAGCAGGTCGGTGCCGCCGCCCAGCGGCATCGCGCGCCCGCTTGCCAGCCGGTCGGCCGCGTCGGCGAGCGAGGCGGCGCGATGGTATGAGAAAGAAGTCATAAAGAAAGCGGGAATGGCGGAGCAGCGGGGTGGTGCACGCGGGTACGATCGGCCGTTAGATAGAAGATGGCGGGCGTTCGCTCGCCGGAGCAAGTGAAGAGGCAAGGATGCAGACGACGAGATTCGAACTGGATGTGGCGCGCTGGGAAGCGGCGCCGACATTTGCCGAGTGGCTGCCCACCGCGCAGAAGAACGCGGATCTGTGGGAGGCCGTCTACCGGCACGCAACGATTCCCGACGAGATCGCCGCCCGGGCGCGGCTGCTCGGCGGACCCTGGCACCTGCTCGCCCTGAGCGCCGACTGGTGCGGCGACGCGGTGAACACCGTGCCCGTCGTGCAGCGCCTCGTGGACCGGGTGCTGGGCATCGACCTCCGGCTGCTCGATCGGGATCTGAACCCCGACATCATGGACGCGCACCTCACCGGCAAGTCCCGCTCGATCCCGGTGGTGATGATGTTCGACGCGCAGTTCCGCGAGCTGGGCTGGTGGGGCCCGCGCCCCAGCGAGTTGCAGGCGTGGGTACTGGGGCCGGGGCAGGCGATGACGAGCGACGACCGGTACCGCGAGATCCGGCGTTGGTACGCGCGCGACCACGGGCGCAGCGCGCTGGAGGAAGTGGTGTCGATGATGGAACGGGGCGCCGCCGCCGAGCGTTGATGCCGAAAAGAAAAGAGCGACGGGCCTCAGGCCCGCCGCTCGCGCGTGCGCCACGCCGGACCCGCGTCCGTGCTAGTCGACCTGTCCGCCCTTGGCGTGAAAGGTCAGGTCGTTGGGCGACTTGTACGTGGTCTTGTGAATGTACGTCGCCATCGTGACGAGCGCGGCAACCACCAGGATGGTCAGGAGCGCCGCTCCCCATCCCTGATTCTTCTTGACTTCGACGTGCCGGTCCTGATGTTCCATGAATTCCTCAGCATCCCGGATTCGTGAGACGACACCAAGATAACGTCCCCGTTCGCGTGACGCGAGCGCCGGCCGAACCCCCTCCGCACGTCGTTGCCTCCGCGGGGGGCGACGCGTCGCTCTCGCAGACATGTCACAGCCACTTCGAATGTTGCCGCTGCTGATCGGCGCGCTGTTCGCGACGGCATGCCTGCAGAGCCCGGCGCCGATCGTGATCCCGCGGCCCGACGCCGCGCCGGCGGTGTCCGCGGCGCCGGCGGCCGCCGAAGCGGCCCCCGAACCCTCCTCGGGTGCGGACGCCGCACGCACCCCTGAGCGCGAGCCGCCGGCCCGCTACTCGCTGATGACCACGGCCGAAGCGACGCTGGCCGCCCACGACCTGCTGCTGCCCGTGGCCGGCGCGTCCCCCGATCGGCTCCAGGACTCGTTCAACGCGCCGCGCGAAGGCAACCGCTTCCACCACGCCATCGACATCATGGCGCCGCGCGGCACGCCGGTGCTGGCGGCCGACGACGGCCGTGTGCTCCGCGTCTCGAGCAACACGCTCGGCGGACTCACGGTCTACACCGTCGACCGCAGCGGGCAGTTCGTGTACTACTACGCGCACCTCGAAGGGTATGCCCGCGGCTTGAAGGCCGGACGGATCGTGTTCAAGGGCGACACCCTCGGCTTCGTCGGCACCACCGGCGACGCGCCCGACGACGCGCCCCACCTCCACTTCCAGATCCTGCGCATGCCGCCCAACGGCAAGTACTGGGAAGGCGATCCCATCGATCCCTTCCCGTTACTTTCCGAGGGTGCCACACGCATCGTCGGCAACCACTGAGCTGCTGAGTAGCGGAATCGCCATCGTCGGGCGCGGGCGCATGGGCCGCGCGCTGGCCGCGGTGCTTCCCGGCGCCGGGATTCCGGTGCACGGCCCGCTGGGGCGGGGGGAGCGGTGCGAGGCCGACGGCGTCGTGCTCCTCTGCGTGCCCGACCGCGAGATTGCGGCGGCGGCCGCTGCGGTTGCGCCGGGCCGCCTCGTGGGCCATTGCAGCGGGGCTGCCACGCTCGAACCGCTGCGCCCGCACGAAGCGTTCTCCCTGCACCCGCTGATGACCGTGGCCGCCGGCCGGCCGGCGAAGTTCGCCGGCGCCGGCTGCGCCATCGCCGGTTCCACCGAGCGCGCGCTGGACGCGGCGCGAGCGATCGCGGCCGCGCTGCGGATGCACGCCGTGGTCGTGGGCGACGCCGACCGCGCGCTGTATCACGCCGCCGCGTCCATGGCGTCCAACTATCTGGTCACGCTCGAGAGCGCCGCCGCGCAGCTCGCCGCCCGGGCGGGCGTGCCGCGGGAGATGCTCGTGCCGCTGGTGCGCGCCGCCGTCGAGAACTGGGCGGCCGCCGGCGCCGGTGCGCTCACGGGACCGATCGCGCGCGGCGACCGCGAGACGGTGGCGCGCCAGCGCGCCGCGGTGGCCGAGCGAGCGCCCGAGCTGCTCGCGCTCTGGGACGCGTTCGTGGAGCGCACCGCCGCGCTCGTGCAGCCGGACGTGCCGACCGCATGAAAATCGTCCGCACCATCGCCGAGGTCAGGCGCGCCGCGGGCGAGGCCCGGGCGCACGGGCGCGCGATCGGATTCGTTCCCACGATGGGCGCGTTTCACGCCGGGCACCTGTCGCTCATGCGCCGGGCGCGCGAAGCGTGCGGGTTCGTCGTCGTGTCGCTGTTCGTGAATCCCACGCAGTTCAACGAGGCTGCCGATCTCGCCGCCTACCCGCGCGACGAGGCAGGCGATGCCGCGATGGCGCAGGCGGAGCAGGTCGACCTGCTCTTCGCCCCGTCCGTGGACGAGATCTACCCGCCCGGCGACCGCACGGTCGTGGATGTGCACGGCCTCACCGAGGTCCTCGAAGGCGCATCGCGCGGCGCGGGACACTTTCGCGGCGTGACCACGGTGGTGGCACGGCTGTTCAACATCGTGCAGCCGGACGTCGCCTTCTTCGGGCAGAAGGACGCGCAGCAGGCGCTCATCGTGCAACGCATGGTGCGCGACCTCGCCTTCCCCCTGCGCATCGAGGTGTGCCCCACCGTGCGCGAGCCGGACGGCCTGGCGATGTCGAGCCGCAATGTGCGGTTGTCCGCGGCCGACCGCCGGAACGCGCTGGCGCTCCGGCACGGGCTCGCCGTCGCCGAAGCGGCGATCGCTTCGGGCGAGCGGGACGGCGCGCGCGTCGAGCAGGCGGGCGCGGCCGCGATGCGGGACCGCGGCGTGGAGCCCGAGTATCTTGCCGTGGTGTCTGCCGAAACGCTGAAGCCGGTGCGCCCGCTGGCCGGGCGCATCCTCGTGGCCGTGGCCGCGCGCGTGGGGCCGGTGCGGCTCATCGACAACGTCATCGTGGAACTGCCGAACGCATGAGCGACCCCCGCATCGAACGACTGGCCGCGCTCAGGCGCGCCGGCATGCCCATCGTCATGGTCACGGCGTACGACATCGTCTCGGCACGTGTAGCCGAGGCCGCCGGCGTGGACGTCGTGCTCGTGGGCGATTCGGGCGCCAACGTGGTGCTCGGCTACGAGTCGACGCGCGACGTGAGCGTCGACGAGCTGATCGTGCTCGGCCGCGCGGCGCGCCGCGGCGTTCGTACGCCGCTGCTCGTGTGCGACCTGCCCTTCGGCAGCTACGAAGCGTCCAACGCGCTGGCCGTGGCCACGTCCCGCCGCTTCCGCGACGAGGTCGGCTGCGAGGCGGTGAAGATCGAGGGGGGCGGCGTGATCGCCGAACGCGCGCGCGCCGTGATCGACGCCGGGATTCCGGTGATGGGGCACGTGGGGCTGCTCCCGCAGCACCTCGAGCCGGGCACGCCCCCCAGGGCGCAGGGGCGGGGCGTGGACGAGGCGCTGGAGATCGCGCGCTCGGCGCGCGAGCTCGAAGCGGCGGGCTGCTTCTCGATCGTGTTCGAGGCCGTGCCCGCCGCCGTGGCCACGGCCATTGCCGCCACGCTCACCGTGCCCACCATCGGAATCGGCGCCGGCGGCGACACCGACGGACAGGTGCTCGTGTTCCACGACCTGATGGGACTGAGCAGGGGGCGAACGGCGCGCTTCGCCAAACGGTACGCCGAGCTGTTCGATCCGATGGTGAACGCGATGCGCACGTTCGCCGAGGACGTGCGCGCGCGGCGCTATCCGGCGCCGGAGCACACCTACCCCGTGGACCCCGGCCAGCTGCAGGCCTTCCTCGCGCGGCTCGCCGGCGCCCGCTGAACGCGCGATGACCTTCACTCCCTCCCGCTCATGGCTCTGACCTCGAAGCAGCGCGCCGAGCTGCGCGCCGAAGCGCACCATCTCACCGCCGCCGTGCACCTCGGGCACCAGGGCGCGACGCCCGCGGTCGTGAAGTCGGTGGACGATGCGCTGCGCACCCACGAGCTGGTCAAGGTGCAGCTCAACCGCGCCGCCGAGGCGAAGCCGAAGGACGTGGCGAACCAGCTCGCACAGGCCGTGCACGCGGACGTCGTGCAGGTGATCGGCCGGACGGCTACGCTCTACCGCGAGAATCCGGAGATCAGGAAGAAGCCCGGCGATCTTCCGCCGTGGCGACGCTAGGATTCACGACGGGCCGCTGAGGCCGGCGCTCAGTCGCGCGCGGCGCCCCGGATCGCGTCCAGCACCCGCCAGGGCGTGAGCGGGATCTCCGGGCATTCGGCGCCGATCGCGTCGGCCACCGCCGCCGCGATCGCCGGGGCCACGGGAATGATCGGCGGCTCGGCCAGCCCCTTCGCCCCGGTGTGATTGGCCGCGACGTCGGGCGCGTCGATGAAGAATCCCTCGATCAGCGGCACGTCGGCCATCGTCGGGATCTTGTAGTCGTGCATCGTCGGGTTCATCGGAAGACCGAGGGCGGTATCCATCACCCGCTCCTCGAACAGCGCGTACCCCATGCCCTGCAGCACCGCGCCCTCGAGCTGGCTCTCGGCCAGCGTCGGGTTGATGATCCGTCCGCTGTCGTGCGCGGCCACGATCCGCAACACGCGCACGCGCCCCGTTTCCGTGTCCACCTCGACCTCGGCGAACTGCGCGCCGAATGCGGAGAGCGCCGTGCCGTCGGGATTCGGGCCGCGGCTTCCCTGGCCGATGATCATCACGTCGCCGAGCTTGCCGCACACCTCGGCGAAGGTCATCGAACGGCCGGTGGCGCGCACGGCAATCACGCCGTCCCGCGCGGTGAGTTCCGTGACGCCGGCGTCGAGCATCGCCGCCGCGGCTTCGAACAGGCGGTCGCGCGCTTCCTCCGCGGCCACGCGCACCGCCGGGCCCACCGACGCGGTGGTGATCGATCCCCACGAGTTCGACGCGAAGGGAAGCCGCTCGGTGTCGCCCAGCACGGTGCGCACGTCGTCGATGCGGGCGCCGAGCGTCTCGGCGGCGATCTGCGCCATGACGGTGCGCGAACCGGTGCCGAGGTCCTGCGCGCCGGTGAGCACCTCCACCGTGCCGTCGCGGTTGATGCGCACGGTGGCGTAGGCGGGCGGGCCACCGCCCGCGCCCCAGGTGCAGGCCGCCATGCCGAACCCGCGGCGGAGGCGCGGCGCGCCGTCGTGCGCGCGTCGGACGTCGCGCGTGGCCCAGCCGAATCGCTCGGCGCCGCGCGCGTAGCATTGGTCGAGGTGCTTGGCCGAATACGGGCGCGAGCGTGCCTGATCGGCGGCGGCATAGTTCCGCCGGCGCAACTCCAGCGGGTCGAGCTTCAATTCGCGGGCGAGCGCGTTGAGCGCGCTCTCGAGGCCGAACGCGCCCTCGGTGTGGCCGGGCGCGCGGAACGACGCCATCGCGCCCGCGTTCGTGTACACGAACGTCTCGCTCGTGCGCACGTTCTCGCACGCGTGCAGCTCGTGATAGATGCGGCCGGGGCCGGCTTCCCACCCGCTCACGCCGAGCGGGATCGTGGCGTCCATGCGGATGGCGGTGAGCGTGCCGTCGTGCCTGGCGCCGAGCGTGACGCGCTGGACGGTGGCGGCGCGGTTGCCGGCGTCGGTCTGCTCGCCGTAGCGGTCGAACACGCAGCGCACGGGGCGGCCCGTCTTGCGGGAGAGCGCGGCGGCGATGTAAGCGGACGCCGACGCGCCGTTCTTGGCGCCGAATCCCCCGCCCATGTAATCCTTCATCACGCGCACGTTCGACAGCTTGAGCCCGAACGCCGCCGCCAGGTCGCGCCGCGTGGCGAAGATCCCCTGCGTGGACTCCCACACCGTGAGACGGCCGCCCTCCCACTCGGCCACGGCGCCGTGCGGCTCGAGCGCCGTGTGCAGCGCCACCGGCGTGCGGTATTCGCGCGTGATCACGACGTCCGCGGCGCGGAGGCCGGCGTCGACGTCGCCGCGCTGGATGATGCGCGGCGAGCGCGGCGACACGTTGCCGCGCGACCGGAGCTTCGGCGCGCCCTCGGCGAGCGCCTGCTCCGCCGTCACCGCGTGCGGCGCCGGCTCGATCGAGAGCCGCACCCGCGCGGCGGCCGCGTGCGCGGCGCCCAGCGTGTCGGCGCACACCACGCACAGCGGCTGGCCCGCGTAGCGGATCGTGTCATCGAGGAGCTGGCCGGCGTCGCTGCGGATGCCGCGCACGTCGTCCAGCGTGAGCAGCGCGCGCAGGCCGGGCAGGGCGAGCGCGGCGGCGGCGTCGATGCGGGCGAGGCGGCCCGCAGGCACCGGCGACCGGACGACGACGGCGAACGTCATGCCCGGCCGGTGCAGGTCGGCGGTGAAGCGTGCCGCGCCGGTCACCTTCTCCAGCCCGTCCATGCGCGGCACGCGCGCGCCCACGACGTGCAGGTCGGCGTCCGCGCCCCACGGCGCGGGCACGCGGTCGGGGAGCTCGACGATCCGGGTCTCTTCGCGCCCCTCGATCTCCACTCTGGTGGCGACGAACCGGCGCGCGCGCGGCGGTTCGACGGGCGCGTCGGGGGGCGCGGAGGCGCCGTTCTCAGGCGTCATGGGCCGCCTCGAGCCGCGCGGCCGCGTCGAGCACGGCCTTCACGATCCTGGGATAGGCGCCGCAGCGGCAGAGGTTGCCGCTCATGCCGCGCCGAACCTCCGCCTCAGTGGGACGCGGATTCCCGGCGAGCAGCGCGGCGGCCGCCATGATCTGGCCCGGCGTGCAGAAGCCGCACTGCAGTGCGTCGTGGGCGATGAACGCGTCCTGCAGCGCGTGGAGGTGGCCGGGGCGCCCCATGCCTTCGATGGTGGTGATCGCCACGCCTTCGCAGGCCGCGGCCAGCGTGAGACACGCGTACGCGGGCTTTCCGTCCAGCAGCACCGTGCAGGCCCCGCACTCGCCGCGCCCGCACACGAGCTTGGTGCCGGTCATCGCGAGCCGTCCGCGCAGGACGCCGAGCAGGGTTTCGGGGCCGGAGACGGCCACCTCGTACGCGTTTCCGTTGATGGTGAGGCGCATCAGCGAATGGGGCGGAGGGCGGAGGACGGCGGACCCTGTTGGCCCCGCCGCCACCGATTATCTTAGTCGAACCGCGGTAGGTTCGCAGCCATTTTCGAGGCAAGCATGCCCTACGTGATCACTGAAGCTTGTATCGGAGTCAAGGACCGCGCCTGCGTGGATGTCTGTCCCGTGGACTGCATTTACGAGGGCGAGGATCAGCTGTACATCCATCCCGACGAATGCATCGACTGCGGGGCGTGCGAGCCCGAGTGTCCGGTGACGGCGATCTTCCCCGAGGAAGACGTGCCCGTGAACCTCAAGTCGTACATCGAGAAGAACCGGACCGTGTTCGAAGGTGGCAATCCGCCGGGAAGGCCGCAGCGCTGATTTCGTGAACACTGCCAACGGAGTGCGGCGCGCGGTTCGCCGTCGGCGGTTGGCAGTGAGCAGTACCGGGTGGAGCGCCGCCGCGATCCTCGCCGTCGCCGGCATCGGCCTCTCCATCGCCGTCGGGCGGGCCGGCCCCGCCCGCTACGGGCAGTCCGACCGCGTCGAGCGCCACATGCTGCCCGCGGTGACGACCGGCCCGCTCGATCCTGCCTGGAGTCCCGACGGCCGCTGGATCGCGTTCTCGATGCGCGGCGACATCTGGAAGGTTCCCGCGGCCGGAGGCGAGGCCATCGCGCTCACGCAGGGGCCGCACTACTACTTCGAGCCCGCGTGGAGCCCCGACGGCACCAGGCTCGCCGTCACGATGGACGTGGACGGCAACCTCGACATCGGCGTCGTCAGCGCCGCCGGCGGCGCCGTGGAACGGCTCACGCACGATCCGCGCAACGACGTCGAGCCCGCATGGAGCCGCGACGGCCGCGCCATCTACTTCGCCAGCGACCGGCGCGGCCGCTTCCACCTGTTCCGGCACGACCTCGCCGCCGCCACCGATTCGATGGTCACCGATGCGCCGGGCGACCAGTTCCAGCCGGCGGTCTCGCCCGACGGCACGCAGCTCGCCTACGTCGGCACCGTGCGGGGCTACCTCGGCACCGGCGGCATCTGGGTGGTGCCCACGGCGGGCGGAACGCCGCGCCTCGTGCACTACGAGGAGAGCGAGTACCGCACGAAGCCGGCGTGGACGCCGGACGGGCAGGCGTTCCTGTTCGTGTCAGACGAGATGGGCTCCAACGACGTCGACATCGTCTCCGTCGCGGGCGGAAACCCCGTGCGGCTCACCGCCGACGCCGGCGACGAATACGCGCCCTCGCCCGGTCCCGACGGCGCGCGCTTCGCCTTCGTGTCCAACCGCAGCGGACCGACGGTGCTCTACACCGTCGATGCCGGCGGAGGCCCCTTCGCGTCGTGGCACGCCGTGCCCATCCGGTCGCGGCGGGCGCGCGTGCCCACCGGCCGCATGCGCGTGACCGTCGTCGGCGCCGACGGCAAGGCGCTGCCGGCGCGCATCTACCTGCGCGCCGCCGACGGCCGCTCCTACGCTCCCGACGGCGGGTTCCAGCGTGTCCTCTCGGCCACCGAGACGCACTACTTCGACACGATGACGTCGTTCACCGTGGAGGTGCCGGCCGGTTCGACCTCGGTCGAAGCGATGCACGGATTCGAATACCAGCCCGCGCGCGCGGTCGTGGACGTGCCCGCAGGGGGCACCCGCTCGGCGACCATCCGCCTGCGGCGCCTGGCCGATCTGCCGGCGGTCGGCTGGTATTCCGGCGACACGCACATCCACGATCTCCACCAGGGGCGCTGGGGGCTGAGCCACCGCGCCTTCTTCGACGAGCTGGTAGCCGAGGACATCCACGTCACCAACGCGCTGATCCACATGGACGGCACGCGCATCATGGGACGCTGGAGCGATCTCACCGGCAGGCCGAGTCCGCTCTCGACGCCCGGGTACCTCCTGCAGTACGGCGAGGAGTTCCGCGGATCGCTCGGGCACATCGCGATGCTCGGCATCCACCACTTCGTGCTGCCCTTCGAGTCGGGGCTGCCGCACACGGCGTACGCGCAGCCGGTGCTCGATTACGTCTACATCGATTCGACCGCAGCCCAGGGCGGGATCGCGGGGTACGCGCATCCGTACCACGACGCGGTCACGACGCCGGCGTCGGGCGCCAACTCGCTGATTCCGGTGGATGTCGCGCTCGGGCGCGGGCAGTTCTACGACATCTCCTCGGACTACTCCGACGAGCTGGCGTCGGACGCGATGTACTTCCGGCTGCTCGACGCCGGCTTCCGCCTGCCGGCCACCGGCGGCACCGACAACTTCAGCGACGTGTGGCGCGACCCGCCGCCGGGCACCGACCGCACGTACGTGCACGTACGCGGGCGGCTGACGCTCGCGAGCTGGTTCGCCGGCATCCGTGCCGGCCACGCGTATTCCTCCACGGCGCCGCTCGTGACCTTCACGGTGAATGGCCGCGAGATGGGGGACGAGATCGACCTGCCCGCCGGCGCGCCGGCGGCGGTGCGCGTGCACGCCGACGCGCGTTCCATCGCGGCGATGTCGCGCCTCGACGTCATCGTCAACGGGCGCGTGGTCGACTCGGCGATGGCCGGCGACTCGTCGCACCTCGCGTTCGACGGCGCCGTGCCGATGCCCGCCGGCGGCTGGGTGGCGGTGCGCGTGACCGGTCCCGTGTCGCGCTACGTGGGCGACAGCTACGTGTTCGCGCAGACCACGCCGGTGTACGTGGTGCGCGGAGGCCGCCGGTTCACCTCGGCGGCCGACGCGCGCTTCCTGGCCGAGTTGGTGCGCGACCTCTGGACGCGCACCGACCGCGGCGCGGCGTGGCGCTCGCCCGACGAGCGGGCGCGGTTCCGCGCCGGCCTCGCCCGCGCGCGCGGCGTGTACGAGCGGATCGCCGAGCCCGTGGACACCGCACCGCTGCTCGATCCGTCGAGCGCGGCGATGCACGAACGCGCGCCCGACGCGTTCCGGGTGCGGTTCGAGACCACGGCCGGCGACTTCGTGATCGACGTGCCGCGCGCCTGGTCGCCGCACGGCGCCGACCGGCTGTACGACCTCGTGCGCCACGGGTTCTACGACGACACGCGGGTCTCGCGGGTCGTGCCGCACTTCATCGCACAGTTCGGGCTCAACGGCAGCCCGCGCGTGATTGCCGCCTGGAAGCACGCGACGATTCCGGACGATTCGGTGCGCACGAGCAACGTGCGCGGCACGGTCGCGTTCGCGATGACCGGGCCGAACACGCGCACCACGCAGGTCTACGTCAATCTCGTGGACAACACGCGCCTCGACGCGCAGGGGTTCTCGCCGGTCGGCCGTGTGGTCGAGGGCATGGACGTCGTCGACTCGCTGTACTCGGGATACGGCGAGCGGGCCGGAGGCGGGGTGCGCGCCGGGAAGCAGGGGCCGATCGAAGCCGAGGGGAATGCGTGGCTCGACCGGAATTTTCCCAGGCTCGACGCGATCATCCGCGCGACCATCGAACCGGCGGGCGGCGGGAAGTAGCGCCCTGCCGCTGCTCGCCCCTCAGAAATACTTCTGCTTCGCCACGAACAGCGCCGCCAGCACGGCGTACTGCACGAACGTGCTGATCTCGCTCTTCCATGCCTCGCCCCAGTCGTGCGGTCCGGACTCCGGCACTGCGGGCGGGCGCGGAATCCACCGCGGCGTGGCGCGCTTGTACGCCAGGTACTCGGCGCCGAAGATCGATTCCAGGACGCCCTCCTCGTAGCGCACGATGAGCGCGTACTCGACCGCGAACAGCACCACCGCCACGGGCACGAACCAGAACACGCCCGAGATCACCACGAATCCGATCCAGACGAGCAGGTTGCCGATGTAGAGCGGATTGCGCGCCCAGCGGAAGATGCCGTAGGTGACGAGCCGCTGCACGTCGCGTGATCTCCGCCTGGTGACGGTGCCGGCGGCGGCAACGCCGGCCATCCGGATCGCCTCCCCGATGGTGAGCACGATCGCGCCCACGATCCACTGCACGGTGCTCTCGTGTCCGGGTACCAGCAATGGCACGAGGATGAAGGGCACCGGCAGCCAGCCGCGGTTGCGGAAGAGCACGGCGCCGAATCGCGCCGACGGGCTCCGCTCGGCGGCCGAGATCGCATCCGAGCGCAGGGCCTGATTGGAGTCGGGTGTCACGGGAAGCGGTAATCTAACCCGCGGGATCGGCGGTCCGGCAAATGCGGCCGCGCCGGCGGAGTGCGAGATCGCCGGTCATTCGGCCTTCACCGGCGGCCACGTGGGCATGTCGGTCTTCCAGGCGTCGGGCACGGGCACGGGCCTGCCGGCGCGATCGATGGCCACGATCACGAGATTCGCTTCGGCCACGAGCTGGCCCGAGGCGGCGTTCCGCGCCTCCTGGCGAATCGTGTAGCTGGTGTTGCCGACCTTGAGAATGCCCGACCGGACGGCGAGGTCCTCGCCCGGCAGCGTCTGGGCGCGATAGCCGATGTCGACGTGGCGCACGACGGGGAACACCGGCTGGCGCGCCAGCTCGTGCGCCGTCATCCGGTGGTCGAACAGCGCCCAGCGCGCACGTTCGAGGAACCCGAGCATGCTGGCATGGTTCAGGTGCCCCAGCATGTCGCAATCGGTGGGGTAAATGTGGAAGACGACTTCGGGAAGCGGTTCGGACATCGGACGTGCCTGCTGACCATGGGGGACGCGTGAGCGGCGCTGTCGTTCGCTAGATTGTCCACAGTTCACCCGAGCCCAGGACTGGCGTGGCCCAACCCGAGTCCCACACTCCGCTCTTTCTGGACAATCCCGAATCCACGGCGCGGTTCCTGCGCGAGATCTCGACCGCGCGCGAGCTGGCCGTGGACACCGAAGGGGCGAGCTTCCACCGCTTCGTCGATCGAATCTATCTCCTGCAGGTCTCCACGCGCGAGCGCTCGGCGATCATCGATCCGCTCGCGGTGCCGCAGCTCGACGGACTGGGCGCGCTCATGGAGCGGGAGGACGTGGAAGTCGTCTTCCACGACGCCGACTACGATCTGCGGCTGCTCCGGCAGGATTACGGGTGGGAAGTGGTCCGGATCTTCGACACGCGCGTCGCCGCGCAGCTCCTGGGCATCCGCGCCTTCGGACTCGCGGCGCTGCTCGAGCGCTACTTCGGCGTGAAGCTCGAGAAGAAGTACCAGCGGGCCGACTGGTCGCTGCGGCCGCTCACGCAGGGGATGCTCGACTACGCGGCGCAGGACACGATGCACCTGCTCGACCTGCGCGACCGGATGCGCGCCGATCTCGATCGCGCGGGCCGCCTGGCGTGGGCCGAGGAGGAATTCGCGATCGCGCAGAACGTGCGCTGGGAGCCCGACGAGGCGGGGCTGGCGTTCCTGCGCATCAAGGGCACGCGCGATCTCAACCGCCGCGAGCTCGCCGTGTTCCGCGAGCTCGTGCACTGGCGCGACGGTGTGGCCGCGGAGCTCGACCGCGCCACGTTCCGTGTGGTGGGCAACGAGCCGCTCCTCGAGCTGGCGCGCCGGCGCCCCACGGCCCGGCGCGACCTGAGCCAGGTGAAGGGCATGCCGCGGGGCATCGTCGAGCAGCGGGGCGGTGAGATCATCGAAGCGATCGCGCGCGGGCAGGCGGTGCCCGAAGCGGAGCTTCCGCGCTTTCCCAAGGCGCGGCGCTGGGAGCGCGATCCCGACTTCGACGTGCGCGTGTCGGCGCTCAAGACGGCGCGCGACGCCGTGGCCCAGAAGCTCGACATGGATCCCGGCGTCGTCTGCGCCAAGGACCGCATCGAGGCCGTGGCGCGGCGCAATCCGCTCACCCAGGCGGAGCTGGAGGAGGTCACCGAACTGCGGCGGTGGCAGTGCGCCGTGCTGGGCGCCGAGTTCCTCCGCGCGCTCGAGCCGCACCGGAAGCCGGAAGAGGCGTCGCCGTACAAGGAAGAGACCACCGGGGCCTGAACGACGACGCGGCGCCTTCGGGGCGCCGCGCGGCTCTTCGTGGACGATGTCTCCGGACAGTGTCCGTCTACAGCCCCATGTACGCGCGCACGCGTGGCTCGATCTTGTCCGGCGACCAGTACGGCTCCCACACCAGATTCATCACGACGTCGTCCACGCCCGGCACGTTGCGCACGGTACGCTCCGCATCGCTCATGATCTGCGGACCGGCGGGGCAGCCCGGTGACGTGAGCGTCATGTTGATGACGACCGTGCGGTCTTCGACCAGCACGTCGTAGACGAGCCCGAGGTCCATGATGTTCAGGTTCAGCTCGGGGTCCTTCACCTTGCGCAGGGCGAGCCTGATCTGCTCGGTGCTGGGGGCTGCGGCAGCCGCGGGGACGGCGGGATCGGTGGGCGGTGCTGGCGCTTCGGTTCGCGGCTCGTCGGTCATGGTCGCAACATTATCGAATCGAGCGCGAGGCGGAAGCGGGGGGTGGAAACCCGTGGACTCAGCCGCCGCGCTTGCGGACGGCGGCCGGTTTCCGAACCACCGCTTTTCGGTGCGTCGACTTGTGACGTGCACGCCGGGGCGCGCGGTTCCATCCCGTCTGGCGCTCGGTGCGCCACCCGGCCGGCATCGCGATCGGCGCGTCGGGATCGTCCTGCACGGCCAGCACCGCGGCATCGGCCAGGTCGGCGCGCACGTCGGCGATTGCCGTCATGCTGTAGCGCACCTTCGGGTCGTACACGCGATTCGTGAGCAGAATGACGAACATCTGCCGGTCGGGATCGATCCAGATGGACGTGCCCGTGAAGCCCGTGTGGCCGTAGGCGCTGCTCCCCATGAACTGGCCGCATCCGCCTTCGCCGGAGCAGGTGTCCCAGCCCAGCGCCCGTCCGTCGGCGTGCGGCGCGCGCGTGGTGAAGATCTTCACCGTGCTGTCGGCCACGATGCGCACCCCGTTGTACGTGCCGCCGTTCAGCATCATCTGCGCGAAGATCGCCAGATCGGACGCCGAGCTGAACAGCCCGGCGTGTCCGGCCACGCCGCCCATGGCGTAGGCGTTGTCGTCGTTCACCTGGCCCTGCAGGGGATACCCGCGCGATGACCACGAATCGGTGGGCGCGATGCGAAAATCGAGCGACGGGTCGGGGTTGAATTCCGTGTCGTGCATCCCCAGCGGCTCGAACACGTGCTCGGCGACGAACCGGTCGAGCGTCTCGCCGCTCACCCGTTCGACGACGAAGCCGAGCATGTCGGCGCCCAGGTCGGAATACTCGAACCGCGCGTCCGGGCGGTAGTACAGGTGCGTGTCGATCACCTGCGCGCGCGCCTCGGCCGGCGAATGGGCCGTCCTGAAGAGATTGCGCCCCGGCGGAAGTCCCGACCGGTGTTCGAGGAGCATGCGGATCGTCACGCGGGCCTTCAGCCCGCCCGCGAACTCGGGGATGTATTTCTGGACCGGATCGTCGAGGCCGATCTTGCCTTCGTCATACAGGACCATGATCGCCGTGGTGGTGGCGATCACCTTGGTGAGCGACGCGAGATCGTAGATCGTGCGCTCCGGATCCACGTCGGCGCTGCTCTGTCCCCAGGTGAGGTGGCCGAATCCCTCTTCGAGCACCGCGTATCCCTGCCGTCCCACGAACGCCGCGGCGCCGGGATACGCGCCGGCGCGAATGCCGCTGTTCACCACCTCGTTGATCTCGGCCAGCCGCTCGGCCGACATCCCGACCTCGCTGGGGAGCGCAGGGGGGAGGCCCTCGCCGGGCGTGCGGACGCGGCCGGGAGTACCGGCGGCAAGCGACAATGCGGCGAGGACCGAGGTCAGGAGCACGGCAGGATCGCGATGGCGGTGGAGACTGCGAGGCGGGGTGGGTGAGACGCACCCGGAACCGCGAAATTCGAGGTTCGGGCGGCCGCACATAGTGCCCCGGCGTAGCGAAACGAGCAAGGGGCAGAAAGGGTCACGCACGCAGCGTCGCGAGCAAACATATGGTCACCCAACCTGATGGCGTCCCGGCCAGTAAACCCTTTTCATACAGGGGACTGACCAAATCCACGAACTCATGAGCGAAGAGCAACTCACCATCCGACGGGCCATCGACGGCGATGAGTCGGCCATGCGGGCGTTGTGGAGCCGGCATGCGCCGCATATCGACATGGTCGTCCGCCGCCTGGTGGGGCCGGATCACGACGCGGCGCAGGACATCGCGCAGGAGGTCTGGATCCAGATCTTCCGTGCCCTGCCCACGTACCGCGGCGATTCCCAGTTCGCCACCTGGGCGCACCGGATCGCCGTGAACCGCACGCTCAATGCGCTGCGCCGCACCCGCCGGCTGGCCAAGCTCGAAGTTGACGTGGACGCGGAAACGCTCGCCGTGACGCCCGACACGGACCGGTCATTCGTGATGGCGTCCATCGAGCAGGCCGCGGCGCGGCTGTCGCCGGGCGCACGGATGGTGTTCCTGCTGCACGATGTCGAGGGATACACGCACGAAGAAATCGCCGCCGAGCTCGGCATCACCGCCGGCGGCTCGAAGTCCCAGCTGTTCAAGGCGCGCGCGAAGCTCCGCAAGCTGCTCGCGCATCTGGTCGAAGCACCCGAACGCATGGAAGTGGATCATGTCGCACCTGTCTCCTGAACGTCTCGCGGCGCTGGCCGACGACGAGCCCACGGCGCCCGAGCTCGCGCATCTGATCGCGTGCCCGGCGTGCGCCGCAGAGCGCGAGTCGCAGCACGCGCTGCTCGGCCTCGCGTCAGCGGAGCGCACGAGCATCGGCCTGCCGCTCACGCGGTGGGAACCGTTGTCGTCGGCGCTGCGCGACGAAGGACTCGTGGCGCACGCCGGGCCGTCCAACGGCGCCGCGCCGCGCTCGCGCAACGGGCACATCTGGCTGCAGGCGGCCGCGGCGCTCATGTTCGCGGCAGGTGGAACGGTGTTCGGGCGCTACTCCGCAGGCGCAACGCCGCTGCCCGGCCTCACCGCCGGCGTCGCCCGGACCGTGGCGACCCCCGACTCCGATGCGACCGGTGCGGTCACGTTCCACAACGTCAACGAAGCGCGCGCCGCGCGCACGCGCGCCCAGGCGCTGTACCAGAATGCCTCGGCGTTCCTGGCCCAGTACGACAGCTCGGCCGCCGGCGGCGAGAGTCCGTCGGCCATGCGGACGCGCCTTGCCGCGCTCGACCGGGTGTCGCACGCGATGCGCGAGGCGCTGAACGACGCGCCCTACGATCCCGTCATCAACGACTACTACCTCACCACGCTGGGCCAGCGCGAAGCCACGCTGCGCCAGTTGAACACCGCGCTGCCCGTCGGGCTCCGCGTCAACAGCTTCTGATCTGCCCCATGAAGAACGTGATGCACCACTCGATGAAGAATCCCGGCCGCGCCGTGGCGCTGGCGCTGGCCCTGGCTCCACTGGGCGCCGTTCCGGCGGCGGCCCAGCAGAACCGCCACGCGGTCAGGACCCGCGTGCAGGTGTGCGCCGACGGCGCGTGCGCAGACGACACGACGCGCGTGGTGGTGGCCCGCCTCATGGACAGCATCGACTCCCTCCAGCGCATCTACCTCGGACAGCCCATCCCGCCCGAGCAGCGCGACAGCATGAAGCAGGAGATCGGCGACATGATCCGCCGCCTCACCGACCTGCAGCAGAACGCGGTGGAGTTCGGCCTGCAGCAGGCCGCCGAGGGGATGCGCCGGGCGATGGCCGAGCAGGACCGCCAGATGGACGACATCCGGCTGGCGCAGCAGCTTCCCGAAGCCGCGGCCCCCAAGGGCTGGATCGGCATCACCTTCGTGGGCGCCCCCGTCGAGGAAGTGCACGACGGCGAGTACTACGTGCGCTTCCTCGATTATCCCGAAGTCGAGTCGGTGGAGCCGGCGTCCCCCGCCGAGCGGGCGGGGATCCTGCACGGCGACCTGCTGCTGGCCTTCAACGGACAGGACGTGACCACGCGCGCCATCTCGATGACGCGGCTGTTGCGTCCCGATCACAAGGTCGTGGTGCGGCTGGAGCGGAACGGGCAGCCGCACGACTATTCGCTGATCGCGGTGCGCGCGCCGCAGAGCTACGCCGTGCGCATGGGCGATCTCGCAGCGCCGGCCGCAGCGCCGCTGGCGCCCGCCGACGTGCCGGACCCGGCGCGTGCGCCGCGGGCGGTTGTCTTCGCCAAGCCGGCCGCGCCCGCGCCGCCTGCCACGTATTTCAGCCTCAACTTCGACTCGGGCGTCGCCGGCGCCGAGCTGAGCACCATCAATCCCGATCTCGCCCGCAATCTCAACCTCGGCGTGGACCACGGCGTGATCGTGCTCAAGGCGCCCGCGGGCACGCCCGCCGCGCGATCGGGGCTCCGCGCCGGCGACATCGTCGTGCAGGCGGCGGGAGAGGACATCGAGTCGGTGCGCGATTTCCGGCGCGCGCTCGAGCGGCACAGCGCCGATGCGAGCGTGGACCTGCAGGTGGTGCGCGACAAGCATACGCGCACGATCAAGTTCAGGAACGACTGACCGGCGCCCGCGCCGCCTCGTGCTGAACCCTCCGCGTCCGACCGGGCGCGGAGGGTTCGTCTCGTTCGCCGGCTACGCCAGGAACGCCGCGACGGCCGCGAAGAACTCGGCCGGCGCCTCCCAGAAGGGAAAGTGGCCGCTGTGCGCGAGCAGCCGCTTGGGCGCTCCGCGGATCGCGACGGCGACGTCGTCCGCCACCGCGGGGGAGAGCGCATCGCCGTCGCCGTGGAGCACGAGCGTCGGCGCGGAAATGGCGCGCACGCGGTCGCGCCAGTCGTAGCCCTCGCGGCGCAGCCGCGCGAGCACGGCCGTGCCGGTGACGCTCGCCGTCCTGGGCATCGGAAAGGTGGACGCGAACGCGCGGTCCACGAACCACGCTTCGTACGATGCGCGCAGGTGCGCCAGGTGCACCTCGGGGTCGGGCACGCCGAGCATCGCGTCGGTGATGCCGACAAGCACGGCGCGGTCGGCGTCGTTGGCGCGGGCCAGCGACTCGGTGCGGAGCGGCGCCATCCACGCGCTCGTCGGCCCCACCGAATCCACGAGCACCAGGCGCCGTACGCCGGCCGGGTCCTGCGACGCCGCGAGCATCGAGATGCCGCCGCCCCAGGAATGGCCGAGCACGTCCCACTGGCGGATGCCGAGGGCGCGGCGCAGGGCGGGGATGTCGGCGGCATCGTCCTCGATGCGGGCGGCGGATGGATCGGGCGGCGCCTCCGACTCGCCGCGCCCGCGCTGGTCGTAGAGGATGAGCTGGCGGCCGGCGGCCAGCGGCGAGAGCGCGGGCCAGAGCATCGCGTGGTCCACGATGAGCCCGCCGTTCACGCAGAGGAGGGGGGTGGCGCCTTCGACGGGGGGAGAGGTGAATACGGCGAACGCCAGTCCGCGCACGCGCACCGTCTGCCGCTCGAGCTTTGGCGCGTGCGGAATGGTGCGGCGGAAGGCGAAGAAGCGTTGGCGTGCGGTGGTCACGCCGGGAAAGGTATGCTCAGTTCCACCGGGACCAGAGGAGCAGCACGCCGCAGACCGTGCCGGCCACGCGGTATTCCACCGGTGCCGTCTGACCGTCGTAGTACTCGACGCCGGCCAGGTCCCAGGTTCGCGTGAGATCCCACACGTCGTCCTGGGTGATCGGCACGTCGTCGAGGTACACGCTCACTGGGCACGGTTTCACCTGCATCCGGGTCATGAATCCGCGCACGCTATACAGCGCGTCGTGTCCCGATCCGTCGGGGCGGATCACGAGTCCCGGAAACCGGGTGGCGATGACGAGCCGAAGGTCGCGCGTGCCTTCCTCGTCCAGTTGATCCTCCGTGAGAAAGCGTCCGAGCCCCAGCTTCAACCGGCGCTCGAAGGGCTGCAGGTAGATCGGCACGTTGGCGGCGGTCACGCGGATGGTGTCGAGGGATCTCGGTGCTTCGGCCAGCATGAACACCTGCCCCACCGTGTCCCCCTGGAAGGGCAGAGTGAGTTGGGCGGGCACGAATCCGAGCTTTCGCACGCGCACCTGGTGCGCGCCGGAATCGATGTCGGCGAACGTCGCCTCGCCCAGCCAGTTGGTGCGCGCCATGCGGTGCAGGTCCTGGATCACGACGTCGGCGCCGGCCAACGGCGCGCCGGTGGCCGCGTCGGCGACGTCAGCGACGAACGTCGTCGAGTGCTGCGCCTGCGCGGCGAGCGGCAGGGCGGCGACGAGGACACGGCGGATGAAGCGCTTCGTAGGACGGGATCCGCTCGGCGGCCAGATTGATACTCATATGCTGGTCGCCGGCGGAGCCCCCGTCAACGGGTTCAGATTCCTAGGTTGACGAACTGTCCGAACCCGGCGAAGAAGTGCGAGAGCAGCGTGAACTTCCCCGTGAACAACAGCACGCCGAGCGCGACCAGCAGCGCGCCGGCGGTCAATTCGATGGGACGCAGCCAGCGGCGCAGCCGCCGGGCCCCCGACAGATACCAGTTGAACGCCACCGCGGCCACGAAGAACGGGATGCCGAGCCCGAGCGCGTACGCGAACAGCAGGAGCATCCCGCGGACCATCGTCGTCGCGGCGCTCGCGTAGAGAAGGATCGACGCCAGGACGGGCCCCACGCAGGGGGTCCACCCGGCGCCGAACGCCACCCCCACCAGCACCGAGCCCGCCAGCCCCGCCGGCTTGGACGAAAGCTGCACGCGATGCTCGCGCATCAGCGACGGCAGCTTGATGAACCCCAGCATGTACAGCCCGAACAGCGCGATCACCACGCCGCCGATCTGCTGGAGCAGCGGGAGCGAACGGCGGAGGGCGCCGCCCACCGCGGTGGCGCCGGCGCCCAGCGCCACGAACAGGAGCGTGAAGCCGAGGATGAACAGCCCCGCGTGCAGCGCGGCACGGCGGCGGGCGGCGTCGCGCCCGCCGGCGCCCAGCTCGTCCAGCGTCATGCCGGTGACGAAGGTGACGTAGCTCGGCACCAGCGGGAGCACGCACGGCGACGCGAACGAGACCAGTCCGGCCGCGAACGCCAGCCCGAGCGAGACGGTGGCGGCGTCGGTCATCGAGCGCCCACCGGCGGCGTTGCGGGGCCCGGCTCAGCGAGCAGGCGCTTCACCGCCTGGTCGAGCGCGATCGCCGTGAACACGCCCTGCACCTGATTCCGCACGCGCCCCTGGCGGTCGATGAGGAACGACGTGGGCAGCAGGTTCACGTTGCCGAAGGTCTGCACCACCGGCGCCGACGCCATCGCGACGGGATACGTGATGTGATGCTCGGCGAGGAACTGCTGGACGGGGGCGGTGCCGTCGGCGTCCATCGCCACGCCCAGCACCACGAAGCCGCGGTTCTTGTTGAGTTCGTAGACGGACTCGAAGCCCGGCATCTCGAAGCGGCAGGGCGGGCACCAGGTGGCCCAGAAGTTCAGGAGCACGACCTTGCCCCGGAGTTCGTCGCTGGTGACGACGTTGCCGTCGAGGGTGGTGAGCTGGTATGCGGGGCCCGCGGCACCGGCGTCCGGGGAGGAGGCGACCCCGACGGCGGCTGCGGCCTGGGGCCAGATGCGGTATCCGACGAAGCCGGCCAGGGCGATCCAGAAGACGGCCTGCCAGGCGAAGCGCCACCGGAATCGAGGAGTAGGCATGACTATAGTCGTGAGTGGTTATATGGTGATATTAGCGCGCGCCGCCGCTGAGGCAAGTGTCGAGGGCCCGCGGCGGTTCCATGGCCCCCCTCCGGGGCGCCCCTCGGCACCCGGGGCGTCCCGGCCCTCGGGTGACCAACCACGGCCAAACCGTCTATCTTCCGTAGTCGGTCCCCGGCCCCGTCCGGGCTCGCTGTCCTATCCGTTGCAACAACACCCGCTTCCACGCCTGGCTGGCCGCCGCCGCCGGCGGGGAGCGTTGCGGTCGAGGAGCTTATGGCAAGCACCAGCGCAGAGATTACCGGCGTGGCGGGATCGCTCACCCCCGGCGACGTCCTGAACGACTACCGGATCGCCTGGCGGAGCCGCCAGGTGAGCCTGCTGGCCCGCGGCGAGGTCATGCTCGGCCGGGCCATGTTCGGCATCTTCGGCGACGGCAAGGAAGTCGCGCAGGTGGCGCTGGCGCGCGCCTTCCGCAACGGGGACTTCCGCTCCGGCTACTACCGCGACCAGACCCTGATGATGGCGCTGGGCCTGCTGACGGTGCAGCAGTTCTTCGCCCAGCTCTACGCCCACACCGACGTCGCGGCCGATCCGGCGTCGGCGGGCCGCGGGATGAACGCGCACTTCGGCACCCGCACCATCGACGCCCAGGGGCGTTGGGTGAACCTGCTGGAGTCGGCGCAGTCGGCGGCGGACAGCTCGCCCACGGGATCGCAGATGCCGCGCCTGCTCGGCCTGGCCTACGCGTCCAAGCTCTACCGCGAGCTGCCGGGGCTGCACGACTTCACGGATTTCTCGCGCAACGGCGACGAGGTCGCGTTCGGCACCATCGGCAATGCGTCGTGCGCCGAGGGCGTGTTCTGGGAGACCGTGAACGCGGCGGGCGTGCTGCAGGTGCCCATGCTCCTGTCCATCTGGGACGACGGCTACGGCATCTCGGTGCCCAACGAGCTGCAGGTGACCAAGGCGGACGTCGGCGTCCTGCTCGAAGGATTCCGGCGCGGCGGCGCCAGGAAGAGTGGCTACGAGATCGCGCGGGTGCGCGGGTGGGACTACGCGGCGCTCGTCGAGACCTACCAGCGGGTCACCGACCTGGTCCGCCGCGAGCACGTGCCCGCGGTGGTGCACGTGACCGAGCTGACGCAGCCGCAGGGGCACTCGACCTCGGGGAGCCACGAGCGCTACAAGTCGAAGAAGCGGCTGCAGTGGGAGAAGGACTACGACGGATTGGCGAAGATGCGCCAGTGGATGATCGACAACGAGATCGCCACGGCGGAAGAGCTGGACGCGCTCCAGGAGGAGGAGACGGCGGCGGTGCGCGCCGGCCGTGACGCCGCCTGGCGCGCCTACGAAGATCCGATCCGCGACGAAGCTGCGACGGTGGTCGCGCTGCTTTCCGATGCCGCCGTGGCGGCGGGCGAAACGGCGCGCGCGCGAGTGGAAGCGTTGCGCGACGAGCTGGCGCGCAAGAAGGACCCGCTGCGGCGCGACGTCGCGGTGGCGGCCCGCCGCGCCCTGGCCGCCGTGGGCGCCGAGGGCGAGGCGGTGGCCGCCCCGCTGGCGCGGTGGATCGAGGCACAGAAGCCGCTGAACGAGGAGCGCTACCACACGCATCTGTACGCCGAGGGCGAGGACTCAGCGCTCCGCGTGCCGGCCAACCCGCCGGTGTACGACGAGAACGCGCCGGAGGTGGACGGCTTCAAGGTCGTCAACGCCTGCTTCGACGCCGCGCTCAAGCGCGATCCGCGCGTGATCGCGTTCGGCGAGGACGTGGGCAAGCTGGGCGACGTGAACCAGGGGTTCGCCGATCTGCAGGCGCGCTACGGCGAGCTGCGGGTGGGCGACACCGGCATTCGCGAAGCGACGATCGTCGGGCAGGCGATCGGCATGGCGACGCGCGGGCTGCGGCCGATCGCCGAGATCCAGTACATCGACTATCTGCTGTACGCGCTGCAGGTGCTCTCGGACGACCTGGCCACCCTGCGCTATCGCACGGCGGGCGGCCAGCAGGCGCCGGCGATCATCCGCACGCGCGGCCACCGGCTGGTGGGCATCTGGCACTCGGGCTCGCCGATGGGGATGATCGTCAACTCGCTGCGCGGCATGCACGTGCTGGTGCCGCGCGACATGACGCGCGCGGCGGGGTTCTACAACACGCTGCTGCAGTCGGGCGATCCGGGTCTGGTGGTCGAGGTGCTGAACGCGTACCGCGTGAAGGAGCGCATGCCGTCGAACATCGACACGCTGACGGTGCCGGTGGGCGTGCCCGAGGTGCTGCGCGAGGGTGCCGACGCGACGATCGTGACCTACGGCGCCTGCTGCCCGGTGGCGCTCGAGGCGGCGCGGCTGCTCCAGGAGAACGCGGGCATCGAGGCGGAAGTGATCGACGTGCAGTCGCTGCTTCCCTTCGACGTGAACGGCATGATCGTCGAGTCGCTGAAGAAGACCAGCCGCGTGCTGTTCGTGGACGAGGACGTGCCGGGCGGCTCCAGTGCCTACATGATGCGGGAAGTGCTGGAGCGGCAGGGCGGCTTCTACTGGCTGGATGCCGCGCCGCGCACGCTCACCTCGCCCGCGCACCGGCCGGCCTACGGGCGCGACGGCGACTACTGGTCGAAGCCGGGCGTCGAGGATGTGTACGAGACCGTGTTCGAGCTGGTGCGCGAGTAGCTGAAACTTCGCCCGCCCTCGGGCCGTTCCGGACGATGCCTGGAGAGTGGAGCCGCGGCGTTCAAACCGCGGCTCGGTCTCCGTTGTCTCACGGTTCCGCAGCCCCGACGCCAAGGTCCGGGTGCCGCAGCCGCTCCCGCAGTTTCGCTCGCCACCATCTCACCCCGGGACCCCCCATGACCGGCTACACCCTCGCGCTGTTCCTCCACCTCCTGGCCCTGCTCTCGGCCACTGCGGCGTCGGGCATCATCCACTTCGCCGCGCACCGTCGCGCGGCGGCGCCTACGCTTCGCCAGTCGATGGAATGGGCGCGCCTCATCGGCAAGACGTCGAAAGTGTTTCCCATTGCCGTGCTCACGCTCGTGCTCACCGGCGCGTACATGGTGCACGCGCACTGGGCCTGGCAGGTGGGCTGGGTGGCGGCGGGCCTGGGCGGCGCCGTCCTGCTCCTCGCCAGCGGCGCGGTGCTCGGTGCGCGCGGCGCGGCGGAGGCGCAGCGCAACGTTGCGCGCCTGCAGGCCGCCGGGCGCGATCTGCCCAACAACGGGTCCGTGGATCGCGTGTCCGCCGTGCTCAGCGACATGAACACGTGGCTGGCCGTGTCCATCGTGCTCGTCATGACGGTGAAGCTCGCGCTGGCGGGATCGTTGGCCCTGATGGCGGCTGGGGCGTTCCTCGGCGCGATGCAGGGGCTGCGGCGCGCAGGCGCGGCCGCGCGCGGCGCGGAGGCGGAGGTCGAAGCGGAGGCGGCCTGAGTCGCCGGTACTACCCGCGGGCGCCCACCGCCATGTAGACGCCGAGCATCACGAGCACGATGCCGATCACGCGGCGGAAGGCCTGGTGCGGCAGGCGCCCGAGGATCCGCGTTCCGAGCGCGGTGCCGGCGATCACGGCGATCGCCGCGGTGAGCATGAACGGCCACGCGGCCAGCATGTCGCGCCACTGCGTCGCGACGTACACGGGCAGCCGTGCGCCGTCGACGAACAGGCCGATGGCCGTGGCCGTGGCGACGAACGCTTCCTTCGGGACGTCGAAGCCGAGGAGCGCCGCGGTGCGAATGCCGCCCTGATTGCCCACCAGCCCGCCCAGCGCGCCCGACAGGGTGCCCGCCGCCCATGCGGAGCGGCGGCGCCACCGAACGTGGCGCATCCATCCCGTGAGTTCGGAAACGCCCGCCAGGGCGACGACGAAGCCGAAGACGACGGCGAGCGCCCGGCTCGAGATCCAGACGTGGGCGAGCGCTCCGGCGAGTCCGCCCGCGGCGCTGGCGATGCCGAACCCCAGCAGCACCCGCCGGTCCACGTGGCGCCGCAGGAGCCAGAATCGCTGTGCGGTGCCGATCGCGTGCGGAATGGCGATGACCGCGACGGCGAGCTTCGTGCCGGTTCGCAGCGCGAGGACCGGCGTGAGGAGGCTGCCGATGCCGAAGCCGGCCACCGATGCGATGGCGGCGGCGACCAGACCCACGGCGGCGAGGAAGACGTTGAACATGGCGTGTCGGAGGCGAAGGCCTGCATATTGGCGGCTGGCTCGAACCAGGAACAGGTCCATGCACACTCGTCCCCTCGTTCTCATCGCGGCGTTGGCCGCGTGCGCGCTCCCGCTCCGCGCCCAGCAGGTGCCGGCCGCGGTCTACACCGACCCGCCGCACGACGCGCAGCATCCGGCGCGGATAGAGGTGCTGCACATTCCGACCGGCGGCGTGAAGATCAACGGCGTGGCGTACCTCGCTGCGGGCGCCGGCGCGCACCCGACCTTCGTGCTGCTGCACGGATTCCCGGGCAACGAGAAGAACCTGGATCTCGCGCAGGCCGTGCGGCGCGCCGGGTGGAACGCGATCACGTTCAACTATCGCGGCTCGTGGGGCAGCCCCGGGACCTTCCGGTTCGCGCAGAACTTCGAGGATGCGGCGGCGGTGCTGGCGTTCCTCCGCGATCCGAAGAACGCGGCGACGCTCGGCATCGACACCACGCGTCTCGTGATGGCCGGGCACAGCATGGGGGGATGGGTGACCGTGCACACGGCGGCGCACGACCACCGGCTGCTGGGCGCCGTGCTCATCTCCGCGGCCGACATGCCCACGTCTTCCGCGGGGCGCCCCCACGCGCAGGTCGTCGCGCACATGGCGGACAACATGGAATCGCTGGCGGGCACCACGCCCGAGACACTGGCCGACGAGCTGGTTGCGCACGCCGCCGAGTGGGGGTTCAGGAACGACTACGACGGGCTGGCCACCGTGCCGTTGCTCGTGATCACCTCCGACGACGGGCTGGCGGCGAGCAACGACGCGCTGGTGGCGGCCGTGCGCGCACGCGGGAACCGGAACGTCGAGACCGCGCACTTCCCCACCGATCACTCGTATTCCGATCAGCGGATCGCCATGGAGAGCGCGGTGATTCGGTGGCTGGAGCGGATGCAGCGGTAGTCGGGAAACGCTCCGGTCTTGCGACAGCCGGCTTGCGTCCGCGGGGCGGGCGCGGGACATTATGCGAGTCTGCCAATTTCCGAATTCACTGAAGACGGTCCGGCGCCGGCGGCGGGAGGTCGATCGTGCGAACGTACGCTCCAGGAATTGCGGCGGTGATGCTCGGTGTGGTGACGGCGTGTGCGTCGGGCGGCGGCGCGCCGCCGGTCGTCGGCGCGTCCGGACGTGCCTGCTCGGTGACGAGGGTGGACTCCGCCTTCCTGGCGCTGGGCACCGTGTATCGCGACTGCGACGTGGACCGGCCGGCGACCCGGACGTCCATGGGCGGGCACCCCGATTTCACGGCGGTGCAGCCTCTCGCCTGCATGTCGGTCGATCTCGAGTTCATCGTGGACGAGGACGGCAAGCCCATCCCCGCGCCGCTGCACGTCCTGCGTGCGACGTCGGAGGATTTCGCGGAGGCCATCGTCGCGACCGTTCCCGGCTGGCACTACGCGCCGGCGATGAAGGACGGGCATCCCGTGCGCCAGGTGGTGCATGCCCATGAAGTCGTGCAGACGCGGGTCGTCGTCGCGCCGGCCGGCAGTCTCCCGCAGCCGATGAGCGAAGCCGGACCGCCACTCAGCAGCGCCTGCTGAACGGGCCCCTGCCGCCTGCGGCGTGGCGAACGGCGCCCGATGGTTGCGGCGCGGCCCGTTCGTGTGCAGCATCCACGCACCCCGCCCCGCACGCCATTCCAATGGAGTACTCCGCCATGAAGGCGCCCGCCGCCATCGCCGTCCTGTTGCTCGCCTCTGCCGCCGCCACCGCGGCCGCGCAGAATGCCAAGCCACGCCCCGAGGATACGGAGGTGTGGAAGCCCGTGCCGGCGGTCGTGACGCCGGGCCGCACCGATCTCGACGCGCCCTCCGACGCGATCATTCTCTTCGGCGGGAAGAACGAAGACGCATGGGTCTCCGCGGAGGATCACGCGCCGGCCCGCTGGGACGTGCACGACGGCGTGCTCACGGTGAACAAGAACGCCGGCAACATCGAGACGAAGCGCGCATTCACGAACTACCAGCTGCATCTCGAATGGCGGGAGCCCGTCGGCATCGCGGGGACGGGGCAGGCGCGCGGGAACAGCGGCGTCTTTCTCGCGTCCACGGGTCCCGGCGACGACGGCTACGAAATCCAGATCCTGGATTCGTACGACAATGCGACCTACGTGAACGGCCAGGCGGCGGCGATCTACAAGCAGTATCCGCCGCTCGTGAACGCGATGCGGAAGCCGGGCGAGTGGAACGTGTACGACATCGTCTGGACGGCGCCGACGTTCAAGGCCGACGGCTCGCTCGACACGCCGGCCTACGTGACGGCGTTCCAGAACGGCGTGCTGGTGCAGGACCACGTGGCGCTCCTGGGGCCAACGCTCTACATCGGCAAGCCGCAGTACAAGGCGCACGGGCCGGAGCCCATCAAGCTGCAGGCGCACGGCGATCCGAGCGCGCCGATCAGCTTCCGCAACATCTGGGTGCGGCCGCTGCCGGACAAACCGCAGGTGCACGTGCCGTAGCTCACAGACGGAACGCGCGCCCGGTACTAACTCCCGGCGCGTTGGGTTCGGGCACCGGGGCGGACGCGCGTCACCTCGCCCGACGCTCGCTCGTCTTCCCTGCGTCTATGCTGATCCGGAAGTTGCGGGCCCTCGTCCTCCCCGAGGGCCTTTTGCTCGCCGCCGCGGTGGCGCTGGTCCACTGGGGCGCCGGCGATCCCCGGGCCGCGACCGCGGTTCGCGTCTACCCCATCGTCGTCGTGGCCGTCGGGGCGCTGCTCGCCCTGCGCTTCCAGCGTGGACGCCTGGTCGTCGCGCTGGGCGCGCTCGTGCTCGCCGACCTCGCACTGCGCCTGCTGACGCCGCTCGATCCGAAGGCCGTGCACGCCGGGCCGGCGGTGGTGCGCGCGGTGGCCGTGCTGCTGCCGGCCACGTTCGCGGTGCTGGCGTTCGTCGACGAACGCGGGCTGTACCGGGCGGCCGGGGTGCGCCTGCTCGGCCTGCTCGCGGTGCCGGTGGCGCTGGTGATCGCGGTGTGGGTGGCCTCCGACACGTATCCGGCGACGACGGCGCGCGTCGTGAACTTTGCGGTGCTTCCCGCCATCGACGTCGCGTGGCTGCCGCTGGGGCAGCTCGCCTCCATCGGCGCGTTGCTGGCGATCGTGGTGCTCGTGGTCCGCACGCTGTGGCGCCCCGACTTCGAAAGCCGGGGGTTTCTGTGGGCGGCGGTCGGCGGCGTGATCGCCGCCGCCGCGGTCGAAGCGGGCGGGCGCACCACGCTGTATCTCGCCAACGCCGGGTTCGTGCTCGTGGTTGCCGCGCTCGAGACTGCGTACGCGATGGCGTACCGCGACGAGCTCACCGGGCTGCCGGCGCGGCGGTCGCTGAACCAGTCGCTGAAGCAGATGGGGAACAGCTATACGATCGCGATGATCGACGTGGACCAGTTCAAGCAGTTCAACGACACGCACGGGCACGTCGCGGGCGACCAGGTGCTGCGCATGGTGGCGACGTGCATGCGCAGCATCGGCGGGGGACGCGCGTTCCGCTACGGCGGCGAGGAGTTCGCGGTGCTCTTTCCGGGCAAGACCGTGCTCGAAAGTGCGCCGCAACTGGAGCGGCTGCGCGAGTCGGTGGCCGAGACGGCGTTCATGGTGCGCGGGCCAGGGCGCCCCCGGCGCAAGCCGAAATCCGCGGGAACGCGCGCCGGCGGCGCGAAGCGAGTCGTCGTCACGGTGAGCATCGGCGCGGCGCAATCGCGCGACTCGCGCGGGCCGGCGGACGTGCTGAAGGCGGCGGACGAAGCGCTGTACCGGGCCAAGCGGCGCGGACGGAACCGGCTGGAGTGGTGAGCGGCGCGGCCGCGGCCTTCCCGGACTTCTTCACGTTCTTCCGCGCCGGCGTCATCGCGTCCCGCTTTCGGCCGCCGATCCCTCGCCGCGGTACACGACGCCGCCCTTCATCACGAACTGGACGTGCTCCACCGCTGTGATGTCGGTGAGCGGGTTGCCGGGCACGGCAATCACGTCGGCATCGTACCCGGCTTCGAGCTGGCCCACTTCGTGTTGCCACGTGAGAATGCGCGCGCCGTTCAGATAGTCGGCCTGCAGCACGGCGAGCGGCGTCATGCCGTAGTCGACCATCAGCGCGAACTCGCGCGCCTGCGTTCCGTGCGGGAAGGGGCCGACATCGGACCCCACGGCCATCGGGATCCCCGCGGCCACCTGCCGCTTGAATTCGTGAATCTTGTAATCCAGCATCGCGTGCTCGCGCGCGGCCGCCGCTGCACTTGGCGCATGGTCCGCGAAGTACTCGAATACGGTGAACGTGGGGACGGCGGGAATGTCCTTCTGCTTCATCAGCTCCATCGTCCCGTCGCTGAGCTGCGTCGCATGATCGATGGAGGCCACGCCCGCTTCCGCGGCGAACCGCGCCGCCGGCTCGCCCTGGCAGTGCACGCCCACGTTGGTGTTCAGCCGGGCCGCCTCGGCGACGGCTGTCTGGAGCTGGTCGAGCGTGTACTGGTACGGCGTGTGGAAATCCCAGAACTGCGGGTCGCCCGCCTGCACGCCCATCCCGAGCCGGCCGCAGACCGCATCGCCCAGGCAGGGCGCCGAGCCGTGCGGCACCATCTCGTCGTTTCCGGTTTCGTAGATCTTCACGAAGCTCGATCCTTCCTTGTGCTGCTCGCGGATCGTCTCGATGAGCTGCTCGGTATCGTTGGCGTAGTCGGCATTTCCGAGCACGTGCTGCGCCGGGTTGAAGCCGACGGCGTCCTCGTGACCGCCGAGGATCGAGATCGCCATCCCGCTGATGCGAAGCCGCGGCCCGGGGATCAACCCATGGTCGATGGCGTCGCGCACGGCGGCGTCGGCCGAGCCTGCGCCCTCGGTGCCCATGTCGCGCTCCGAAGTGAATCCTGCCATCAGGTCGGCCCTGGCGGCGAGCGTGGCCTCGATGGTTCGCTGCGGCGCCGATTCGTCCACCGTCTGCATGCCCTCGGAGGGCGGAGCGGGGTGAAGGAAGAGGTGCACATGGGCGTCGATCAGTCCCGGCATCAGCGTGCGGTCGCCGAGGTCGATCACCTTCGCGCCCGCCGGATGGGCCACCGACGTCCCGGCGGCCACGATGCGGCCGTCCTGCACGAGCACTTCGCCGGGGCTGACGATCGTGCCGGGCACGACTTCGAACAGCCGCGCCGCATGCAGCACGATGGGCGGGGCGCTCGTCGCGGCACGGGATGCGCCGCCCTGCGCATGCGCCGGCGAGTGCGCCATTCCGAGCATGATGAGCGCCGCCGCAAGCGGCACAGTGCCTTTCATCGAATCCTCCGTTCGCGCCGACGCGGCGCGTCTCGTCGCTCACTATAAGGAAGGCCGCGCCGCGAAAATGCAATCCGCGGTCAGCGGACGAGTGGCGTTCGGGGCTGCGCCGCGTGCGTGACGGTGAAGAGCGCGACGTTCGGCACCGGCAGCTCGAGCGGCCATCCGAAGCGGGCGGCGATCCAGCGCATCGTGTCGGCGTGGTAGAAGCAGACGTGGGTCGCGTCGCGGCGGTACCACCACGTGGCGAACGGCGCCTCGGCGCCGTGGAAGCGGGTCATGATGGCGAGCGTTCCACCGGGGCGCACCAGCGCCGCGAGGCGCGGGAAGAGGGCGCCGGGCTCGTGAACGTGCTCGAGGACCTCGCTGCAGGTGACGAAGTCGTACGTGCGCTCGAGCAGCGATTCGTCGAGGTGGAAGAGCGGGTCGCAGGAAACGGTGGGCAGACCGGCGGCGGTGAGGATCCCGCCGAGCACGGGGGCCGGTCCGCAGCCGTAGTCGAGACCCCGGGACCCGGCGGGAAGCCGCGCGCGCAGCGGATCGGCGAGGAGCGAGAGGAACCGCACGTACCCTTCGTCGGCCGGGTCGTTGCGGTGCTCGAGGTAGCGCATCACCTCGGCGAGAGGCGGGAGGCGGGATGCCGGGTGCACGAACACGAGCGCGCACCGTGCGCAGCGCAGGTACTCGCGGGCGCGGTCGGTGTGGTAAGGTGCGGGCGACGCGTCGCCGCAGAGCGGGCAGGCGGGCGCCACGGCCGGCATCGAGCCCCGGCATTCGGTCGGGAGCGGCTCGGTGAGGTCATCGCGCATGGCAGTGAGTATAGCGGTCGCGGCGCCCGTCCCGCGCCATCGCGACGGCAGCGTCGCGGTCGCCGGCATGGCCCGCGTTGCCTTCCCTCGCCATGTTGGGGGTCGCGCTCGACCGCCGCGGGCTCGCGGCGTGTCGAGCCCGGTGCAACCGTCACGCCTGAAATGGAGATGTGCGTCCGATGCGAAGGTTCGTCTTCGGCTTCATCGCCGGGATCATCGTCCTGCCCGCGGCCGCCCTTGGATTCGCCCGACTGGGATTCGTGGATCCGCGCGCGGACATTCCCGTCGGTGCGCTCGAGCGGCGCATCGCCATGCCGTCGCTCGATGCATCGGTGGAGCGCCGAGCGCCGGAAGCACCGGCGTCCGCGGATTCGAGCGGGGATGCGCTGCTGGCCGGGATGAAGGTCTACGAGGCCAACTGCGCGCTGTGCCATGGAGACGGCGCCCACCCCGACGCGGCGCTGGCCGACGCCCTGTATCCGAGGGCGCCGCGGTTCGTGCGCGAGGCACCCGACATGCCGGAATATGAGAATCTATATATCATCGAGCATGGCGTGCGGATGACCGGCATGCCCGCGTGGGGACGCATCCTGCCCGATTCACAGCT
>DASVWS010000035.1:0-7711 GCA_036393095.1 Gemmatimonadaceae bacterium
GTACATCTCCACGCCGGCGATCTCGCCGATCGGGACGATCATATCCAGCGGCGAGGTGGTCGACAGGCTGATGCGCCCGTTCCCCCAGTACCTGCTCGGCACCGTGACGCGGACGCCATCCACGTAGACATTTCCGGTGCAGATTGGGCGCCCGCTGATCCGCGGCAGATCGTCCAGCGTCCGCATTCCGTTGAGCTGCTTCGCAGTGATGAACGAGGCGGACGGTGCCCCCGTCGTGTACCGCCGGTCGTAGAAGCCGACGTCATCGAGCCGCCGCACCGTATCGGCCGGCCCGCGTGGCGTGAGGGGCCGCCGCCCGCGGCTCACCACCGTCTGCAGGAGCTGCCCCTGGCGCGACAACACCACGGTGAGCGGCACCGTGTCGCGCGTCGAATTCGCCACCAGCAGCATCTCCGGGTCGTACCCCAGCTTCGTGATCCGGAGCAGCCCGCCCACCGTGTCGACGAAGAACAGCGAGACCGTCCCGCTCACCGTCGTCTCCACCGACAACCCATTGCTGACGTTCAGCACACGGGCCCCGGCGAGCGGCTCCCCCGTCTCGGCGTCGAACACCCCCAGCAACCGGCCGGGGACGACCTGGATCGGCGGCGTCGTCTGCTGCGCGCGTACTTCACGCAACGGCGCCAGCAACACTCCCGCCAACAGCACCCACCGGCATCCCGCCGCGCACCACGACGCCCGCGTACGCATGGGTTCCCCCGGTCCAGGGAATGATATCGGCCGAATTTGTATCCAATTCATCGGATCGGCAACAACGCCCGGCCCCGAACCGAATCGCGTGCCCCCCGGATTCGTTCGTTGGACTGTTCTCCCGTCCAACTGTCCGACTGTCTCACGCTCCCCCATATTCCGCCCCGTGAATCCGCAAACCATCTCCCGCCTCCTCTCCGCGAACCCCCTCTTCGCGCTCCCGCTCGTCTTCCTCGGCGGCGTCCTCACCAGCCTCACCCCCTGCATCTACCCGATGATCCCGATCACCATCGCGATCGTCGGCGGGCAGAGCGCCGACACCACCACCCCGCGCTTCCGCCCCCTCGCCCTCACCCTCACCTACGTCGCCGGGCTCGCCCTCGTCTACTCCGTGCTCGGCCTCGTCGCCGGACTCACCGGCACCCTGTTTGGAACCGTCAGCACCAATCCCTGGTTGTACTTCGTGATGGCCAACGTCCTCGTGATCGCGGCGCTGGCCATGCTCGACGTGATTCCCGTCCGGCTGCCGAACGCGCTCACCGCGCGCGCGGCCACCGCCGGAACGGCCGGCAAGTTCTCCGGCGCCTTCGTCATGGGCGCCATGTCCGGACTGGTCGCCGCGCCATGCTCGGCGCCCGTCATGGCCGTGGTGCTCACCTGGGTGGGAACGACGAAGAGCGCCGTGCTCGGATTTCTCTATCTGTTCGCCTTCTCGCTCGGCATGTCGGCGCTCCTGATCGTGCTCGGCGCCTCGTCGGGCACGCTCGCCCGGCTGCCGCGCGCCGGCGCGTGGATGCTGTGGATCAAGAAGCTGTTCGCGTTCGCGATGCTCGCGGTCGCCGAGTATTACCTTTTCAAGATGGGGCAGCTGGTCATATGAAGACGACGACACTCCGCGCCACCGCGCTCACTCTCGCCACCGCCGCGCTCGCCCTCGCCGCGCCGCGCACCGCGCGCGCCCAGGGACTCGGCCTCGACATCGGCAGCAAGGCTCCCAACCCGGCCGTCTACACGCTGGACGGGCAGAAGACCGACCTCTCCGCATTCGTCGGCAAGACGCCCACGCTCATCGAGTTCTGGGCCACCTGGTGCCCCAACTGCCGCGAGCTCCGCCCCACCATGGACGCCATGGCCGCCAGATACGGCAAGCAGGTGCAGTTCGTCGGCATCGCCGTGTCGGTGAACGAGAACCCGGCGCGCGTCAAGGCGTTCGCGGCCAAGTACCACCTGCCCGGCACGCAATTCTTCGACACCGACGGCGACGCCAGCGGCGCCTTCGACGCCCCCGCCACCTCGTACGTCGTCATCCTCGACAAAACGGGCAAGGTGGTCTACACGGGACTGGGCGGAAAGCAGGACCTCGAAACCGCGATCAGGAAAGTGCTCTAACGCCCCCGGCGCGCGGCGGCGATCGCGCCGCCGGCCGCCGTCAGTGCGTCCAGCACCTCGCCGCAGTGCGCCGGCGTCGTGCGCGGATTCATGATCGTCACCCGCAGCACCCGCCGCCCGTCCAGGTCGGTGGCCGTGATCCACCCGTGCCCCGACGCGTTGTACCGCTCCCGCAGCTCGCGGTTCACCGCGTCCAGCGCGGCATCGTCCAGCGAGCGGTCCCCCACCCAGCGGAAGCACAGGATGTTGCACTCGGGCTCGTGCATCGCTTCCAACTCCGGCCGCCGCCTCACGTCGTCGTACATCGCATGGACCACGGCGCACATCCGGTCAAACAGCGCGCCGATGCCGTCGGCGCCGTAGCGCTGCAGCGCCACCCACAGCTTGAGCGCGTCCATCCGGCGCGAGCACTGCGCGCTGCGCATCCCCTGGTCCCACCGCCGCTCGGCCGGCGCCGAGCCGTGGAACAGGTACGGCGCCTGCTGCAGGAACGCCGCCTCCAGTTGGCGCTCGTCGCGCACCAGCACCGCGCCCGCCGCCAGCGGCAGCAGCATCATCTTGTGCGGATCCCACGCAATGGACTGCGCGCGCTCGATCCCCTTCACGAGATGCCGGTGCGCCGCCGACAGCAGCGCCGACGCGCCGTGCGCGCCGTCCACGTGCAGCCAGATGCCGCGCTCCTCGCACATCCGCCCGATGGTCTCCAGATCGTCGAACGAACCGGTGGCCGTCGAGCCCGCCGTGGCCACCACGGCCATCACCGCGCGCCCTTCGGCCGCCAGACGATCGAGCGTCGCCCGCAGCGCGTCGACATCCATGCGATAGCCGCGCGACGGAACCTTCACCGCGTTGTTGACGCCGAGTCCGAGCGCGCCCACGGCGCGCGACACCGCGTAGTGCGCGTGCTCGCCGTACACCACCACTGGCGGATGGGCGCCCACCCCCTCCGCCCATGCGTCGGGCATCGCCGCCGCGCGCGCCGCGAGCAGCGCCGTCTGCGTCGCCTCCGTGCCGCCCGACGTCATCGTGCCGCCGCTCTCCGGGCCGAACCCCGCCAGCTCGCACATCCAGCGGATCACCTGCGTCTCGATCACCGTGCCCGCGGGCGACATCTCCCACACCGCCACCGACTGGTTCAGCGCGCCGATCACCGGCTCCGCCCACACCGCCGCCGGCAGCGGCGCCGACACCTGGTGCCCCATGTAGCGCGGATGGCACAGGTGATTGCTCTCGGCCACGACGTCCGTGCGCAGCCGCGCGACGAGCTCCTCCACGCTCCGCCCGCCGCGCGGCAGCGGCTCCGCGAACCGCGCGGCCAGCTCGGCGGGCGTGTGCCGGGTGGTCACCCGCTGCGCCTCGTCGCGCGTCTCGGCCAGGTAGTCCAGCGCGAGCTGCGTGAACGCCTCGGCGACCGCCGGCGCCATGTCGCGCTCGATCTCGTCCGTGATTGATGATTTCATATATGAGCGTCTCCTGGCGCCGAGCCGTCGCCCGTCAGTTCCAGTTCCAACAGCAGGCGCGTCCGCGTGAGGTCCAGCGTCTCGTGACACTGGATGCGGCGGAGCATCACCGGTTCGTCGATGCGCACCGCGAGCATGGCGCGCAGCTTCTCCGGCGTCGGTTCCGGAAAGAAGTTCAATGTCACGTGCGGCGTGAAGGTGAAGCGCGGCTGCTCGTACAGGAGGCCGCTCGCCTTGATGCGGTCGTGCAGCGCGCGGATCGGGCCGTGCGGATCGAGCGGCAGCACCACCACGTTCGTCTGCATGAACCGCAGGGGCGCGCCGAAGCGCAGCGACAGCGGCGCCGTGGTGCGCGCGACCGGCTCCAGCGCCGCGCGCAGCTCCGCCGGCGCCGTCTTCGTGGAGATCGGCCCCATCCCCGACGAGCCCGCCACGGTCACGTGCGGCGGCTGCGACGCCGCCAGCTTGGGATCGAACCGCCGCTGCAATGCGAGGATCCGGTCGCGCAGCGGCGGCTCCACGAGCGCGATGACGATGATCCCCGACTTCATGCCGGCGGCGTCACCACGCCGCGTGGTACCCCACGTTCATCCCGCCCCCGGGCGCCGGCGCCACAGCCGCGTGCAGCAGCGTCCGGTCGAACCAGTTGTCCGGATGCAGCTCGTTCCACCGCACCGCCATGATTCCGGACAGCGTGCCGATCCCGGCGCCGAGTACGACGTCGCTGGCCCAGTGCGCATTGTTGTACATGCGCGAGAGCCCCGAGAGCGTGGCGCCGCCGTACGTGAGAACGCCGATGAGCGTTTGCTGCCGCGGCCAGAACTTGCCCGCCTCCGCCGTCACTGCGCTCGCCAGCGAGAACGCCGCCAGCGTGTGCCCCGACGGGAACGACTGGTAGTCGCCCGACGCGCCGAAGCCGCGCCCCAGCTTGAAGTCGTGCGGACGGGTGATGTCCACGCGCGGACGCGCCCGGCCGGCCAGCGACTTGATCACGTAGCCCACGATCCCCGACGCCCCGATCGCCTCGCTCGACCGCAGCCCCACCTCGGCCATCGTCGCATCGTGCGTCAGCCGGCCGGCGCCCCACAATCCCACGCTGATGATCACCGTTCCCGGATCGGCGAGATTGCGGAACACCGTCGCCGTGTTCCTCAGCGTCGCGTTGTTCTGGTTGCCCGGCAATTGCCACCGTTTCGCGATGCTCTCGTCCATCGGCCACGCCACGACGGTGCCCACCGCGAACGCGCCGGTGAGCCACGCGTCGGTGGCGGTGAACAGCGGCCCCGACACGCTGTCGCGCGCCGCCGCGGCCTGCTGCGCTCCCGCCGTGCCGGAAACCAGCGCCCACCCCATCACCATCCCCACCACCCATCGTGATCTACGCATGAAGCAGCTTTCCCCGCAGTTGTTGTTGTTGTTGTTGTTGTTGCAGTCTGAACGCCCCTGCCTTCCGTCTGTCCGACTGTCCGACCGTCCGCCTGTAGTTATTTCGCAACGATCTTCGACCTGAGCGTAACCTCCTGACTCTGCCGCAGGTCGTCCAGGAACATCATCTGCGCCTCGTACGCCAGCGCGTGGTCCTGCACCACGGCGTCGAGCTCGTAATTCACCGCCACGCTCAGGAAGTTCACGTCCGTCGAGCCCACCCGCACCCAGCTCCCGTCGATCACGCTCGTCTTGGCGTGCATCATCTCCCCCTGCCACTCCCAGATCCGCACCCCGTTGGTGAGCAGCCGCCGGTAGTAGCGCCGGCCCATGCGCGTCACCCACGGCTGGTCGTTCCGGCTCGGCACCAGCACGCGCACGTCCACCCCGTCGCGCGCCGCGCCCAGCAGCGCTTCCAGCTCCGACCAGCTCGGCACGAAGTACGCGCTCGCCAGCCAGATCGAACGCTCGGCGCTGATCGCCTGCATCTGCAGCGCCCGCGCCGCGCGCACCCGCCAGGGCTCCCCTTCGATGATCCCCACCAGCGCGCTCTCGTGCGTGGCCGGGTCGAGATTCGCCCCGCGCGCCATGGCTCGCAGGTGTCTCACCCGCTTCACCCGCTCTCCCGTCACGCGCCGCCACATCGTGTCGAACGCGTCGCTCATGTCCAGCGCCGCCGGACCTTCGATGCGCAGCGCCGTGTCGCGCCACCGCGACCGTCCCCGCCGCTGCACCCCCGTCATCCACTCGCGGCCGATCCCCACGCCGCCCGTGATCCCGGCCGCGTCGTCCACCACCAGCAGCTTGCGGTGGTCGCGGGGAATGAGCCCCAGCCAGAGCTTGATCCCCGGACGGTTGAACACGCGCACGTCCACCCCATGCTGCCGCAGGTCGCGGATGTACCAGTGCGCCGTGCCCAGCGCCCCGATGCCGTCCATGATGACCCGCACGCTCACCTCGCGGTCCGCCGCTCCCTTGAGTGCCGTCGCGAACCGTGCGCCCACCTCGTCGGCCCGGAAAATGTAGCTCTCCAGCGCCACCGACTCCTGCGCCCCGTCGATCAGCCGGATCATCGCGTCGAACGTCTCGGGACCGTCGTGCAGCAGGTGCACGCGGTTGCCGCTGGACACGTTGGCCGAGGCGATGCGCCAGAGTCCGCGCGAGAAGAGCGGGACCCCTACCGGTCCGGTCGTCTGGACCCGCACGGGCGCTTCCCCGTCGTCCTCTTGTCCCGATCTATCGACTGCCGTATCTAGTGTCATGCTGAATATCGATCTCACCGGCCGTCGTGCGTTCGTCGCCGGCGTTGCCGACGACGGCGGATTCGGATTCGCCATCGCCAAGAGCCTGGCCGAGGCCGGCGCCTCCGTGTGCGTGGGCACATGGCCCCCCGCGCTGAACATCTTCCTCAATCTGATCGAACGGGGAAAGATGGACGAGGCCCGCCGTCTCTCGAACGGACAGCTATTGACGTTCGAGAAGATTTACCCGCTCGACGCCGCCTTCGATACCTACGACGAGATTCCCGAGGACCTGCGCACCTCCAAACGGTACAAGGATGCCGGCGACTGCTCGGTGGACGGACTGGCCCGGCAGTTCGTGGCGGACTTCGGCCCCCATCCGCTGGACATCCTGGTCCATTCGCTCGCCAATGGGCCCGAGGTCAAGAAGCCGCTGCTCGAGACGAGCCGCGCCGGCTACCTGGCCGCGGTCAGCGTGAGCGCGTATTCGCTGGTCGCGATGCTCCAGCGCCTGGGCCCCCTCATGCGCCCCGGCGCGAGCGTTCTCTCGCTCACGTACATGGCCAGCGAGCGCGCCGTGCCCGGCTACGGCGGCGGAATGTCGTCGGCCAAGGCGGCGCTGGAGAGCGACACGCGGACGCTCGCCTTCGAGGCCGGCCGCAAGTGGGGCGTCCGCGTCAACACGATCAGCGCCGGCCCCTACGCCTCGCGCGCCGCCAGCGCCATCGGGATCATCCAGAAGATGGTGGACTACGTCTCGAAGAACGCCCCCCTCACCGACAAGCTCGACGCCACCGAAGTCGGCACCGCCGCGGCGTTCCTCTCCTCCCCTCTCGCTTCCGGCATCACCGGCGCGACGATCTATGTCGACAAGGGATATCATGCGATGGGAATGGCAATCGAAGACGGTTCGCAGTAGGCAGTAGGCAGTAGGCAGTAAGGAGTCGGATAGTCGGCCAAGAAACGCCGTTACTGTCGACTGTCGACTGTCGACTGACCACTCCAAGCTCACCCGAGCCAAGCCAATGTTCCGCGCCCTCCTCGCCGCCGCGCTGATCTCGCATCCCGCGCCCCAACAATCCCCGCCGCAGTACGAGATCTACGCCGTCCGCTACGCCACCGTCGCCGGCTTCCCGCTCCGCGGCCTCATCGCCGGCGCGCCGCGCGGCGAGCGCACCGACCTCGCGATGATGTTCTGGGTCATCCGCGAGTCCGGCCCCCACGGCCGCGTCATTCTCTTCGACGCCGGCTTCTACCGCGACAAATTCATGAAGCAGTGGAAGCCCCGCGACTACGTCACGCCGGCGCAGGCCGTCGAGCGGCTCGGCATCGCTCCCGCGGACATCTCGGACATCATCCTCTCGCACATCCACTGGGACCACGCCGACGGCGTCGATCTCTTTCCCAACGCCCGCATTCGCCTGCAGCAGGACGAATACGACTACTACGTCGGGCCCGGCGGCGCGCCGCTGCACCCCGTCATCG
>DASVWS010000036.1:0-32999 GCA_036393095.1 Gemmatimonadaceae bacterium
CTTGAAGACTCTGCGGGAGTGGAAGCTGTGAGCGGAGACGCGCACGAGTACGGAGAATCCCTGGCCGAATTCCGCGCCTATCGCGAGCGGATGAACGCCGAGATTCTGGGCGAGAACAACCTGGTGATCAACCGGTTCTTCGCGCTCGACGGTCGGGCGTACGAAGCCGGGGCGCTCGACGTGCGGACGAAGGAGCTGCTGGGGCTGGTGGCGTCACTCGTGCTGCGCTGCGACGACTGCGTGACGTATCACCTGGTGCGCTGCGCCGAGGTGGGCGTCGGCCGGGCGCAGGTGTTCGAATCGCTGTCCATCGGGCTCATCGTGGGCGGATCGATCGTGGTCCCGCACCTGCGGCGCGCCGTGGACCGGTGGAACGAGTTGGAGCGCGCCTCAGGCTGACGCGTTGTTCGCGCGCGGCACCATCGACACGACGATGTTGATGAGATCGCGCAGTTCGAACGGCTTGCGCAGCAGCGGACACTTGCAGGCAGCGATGATGTGGTCGGCCCGCTCGGAAATGTCGCCGGTCACGAACAGCGTGCGGCGCGCCAGCTCCGGACGCTCGGCCTTGGCCAATTCGAAGATCACGTCGCCGCGCATGTCCTGCACGCGCAGGTCGAGCACGAGGACGTCGAACGGCTCGTCCTTGAGGAACCGGACGCCGTCGTCTCCCGACAGTGCCGTGCGCACGAAGAACCCCGCACGCTCGAGCCCGATGGACAGGGCCTTGCAGATTGCGGGTTCGTCGTCGATGATGAGCACCCGAGTCGGTGTTCCCGGCACAGCGATTACCTCCGTCATCGGAGAGAGGCCGGTGAGGGCCTTCCGTCCTCGTTATTGCTGCTCGGTGCGCACTCGTGATGTGAGCAGCACGACAAAATCTTCCGGGGAAAGCGCCCTGCGGACATCGCTGGGCACGTATCCCGTGTACTCGCGCATCTGCTTCGTCAGCAGCCACGGGCGGCTGTAGCCCACCCGGGCGGCGACTTCCTTCACCGAACGTCCGGGGTCCTTGAGGTACCCGTACGCCCGTACCAGCCGCGCCGAAACCACCAGCGCTTTCACCGACGGCATGCCCACGGCTGCCAAGTGACGATACAGGCCCCGCGGGGTTATGCCAGCCGCTTCCGCCAATTGCCGGGCTCCCTGAAAGTTGCCCGGCGATCGGTACAGCCGTTCGATCGCCCTGCTGATCGTGACGGGGAGCTTGCTCATCGGTTCGCGCAGCTCCCGCAGCATTCGGTCACCGAGGGCGGATCCGGGCACTCCCTCGATCAGCTCGAGAAAGCGCTTGGGCTCGTCGTCGAAGCGGGCGAGCACCACATGCTCGATTCCGTATCGCGCAAGCTGGATCACTCCCTGCATCGCCGTCGCGTTGAGCGTCGTGTACAGGACGATGGGCAACGAGGGGTACAACTCCCGTAGATCCATCAGGTCCTGCGTCTGGACCGTTCCGTCGAACGCGGGATCCGCGATGACGGCGTCGACGATGCGGCTCTGGACCGTGGCGCGCAGCGCACTCCAGTCTGCTGGCGCGGACAGCGAATGCGCGGGCCCGAGTACCTGGGTCAGATGATCGAGTAGCGGCCGGGGCAGTAGGGCTACGACGTCCACGCCTTATGGGGATTCGATGTCATAAAACCGCAATCTGTTGTCACAAAATGCGAGTTTACGCACCGAACGGCGACCCTAGGTTGGCTGGCAGCGGTCCCCCGTCACGGAAATCCCTGCCTCTCAACTCGGAGCACGCCTCATGTCGCGCAGCAAACTAACCTACCTCGTCCTGGCCATCGCCTCCGTTGTTATCGCCGCGTGCGCAAGCCCGACCGCGCCGCAGCATGATGGTTGCATCGGTGGGTACGTCGGGAGCAACAGCATCACCTGCAACTGATCCATCCCTGCCAATTTGCTACCGCATCGTGGGCTCCCGCCGCCAGCGGGGCCCACGATGTGTTTTCACGCCCTATGTAGCGACCGCCGCGACCCGCATGTGCCTGACCGCCTCCGCCACGCCCGCCACCCGCAGCGGAATGGCTTCCTCCGCCACCGGCTGCAATCGCCGGATTCTCGACGGAACTTTCAGCGCTTCCTCCGCCTCGAACAGGAGCGCGTAGAGCCCGTAGTGCTCGGACAGTTCGACGGCCTTTCCGAGCGCGATCTGCCCCTGGTCGTCCAGGCCGAGCTGCCGGCTCCCGCGGCCCAGGCGGATGTAGTACTCGATTTCGAGTTCGGGAGGCAGTTCGCTCGGGCGCAGCTGCCGCCGGAGTTGATCGAACACCGGCTCCAGCCCGTCCTCTGCGGCAATCCCCAGGAGCGACAACGTCGCGAGCCAGCGGATGTACTGCTCCGGTGCCGTTGCCGAGAGCACCAGGAAAGCATCGCGCGCCACGCTCCGGAGCCCGAGCATGTGGAATGCCGTGCCGATGTCGTTGAGGATACGATCGCGTTCGATCTGGCTGGCCGTCTGACGGAGCGCGTCGTACGCCAGTTCGATGGCCAGATCGTGCCGGCCGCGCATACCGGCGACCATGGCCCGGTCCTGGAGCGCCTTCGAATGGATGTCGGCGATTCCGAGCGTCGATGCGCGGGCGATGGTATCGTCGAGCACCTTTTCCGCTTGCGGCAAGTTGCCCCGGGCAACGGCGATTTTCGCGTCGCCAAGCCGCGATTGAAGCACACCCATCATGTCGCCGGAAGCCACCGCGATGCGGCCGGCGGTCCGGTAGGCCTCCTGGGCTGCGTCGAGGCGGCCGAGCGTGCGCAGACAGACGCCCCGTCGGCTGTGCGCTGCGACGGCCGCGTCGCTCTCCTCCATCGGGTGGGTGTGGGCGACGATCGTGTCGTACACATCCAGTGCCAGCGTCCACTTGGCCTCGTACTCGAGCGCTCGCCCGTACGCGGCCAGCCGCGGAATCACGTCGTGGATGTTGCTGGCGGCCGCCTCCTGCATGGCGCTCACGATGCTCCGAAGGATCGACGGCAGGGTCGATCCCTCGTCCATTGCATCGATGGCCCGCAGCACGGCACGGACGTTCCACGAATCGGGGGCCACGAGCTCCGGCCCCTCTTCGATCCAGGCATCCACCAGGCGCAACGTGACGAGGCCGGCCGCCGCCGCCCGCCAGTCCGCTTCATGCTCCTCATGGGCTGCGGTCTCTTCGAAGAACGCGAGATGTCGCAGCGAGTCGCCGATACCGAACACCGGGTATTCCTCCGTGCCGCGGGGCAAGACTTCCCGGCCGTCAAGATCAGTCGGAGCGGAATCCCGTACAAGTGCTGTTTTCTGTCGTGACTATCACTTTTTGTGACAGGCAAGGCCCAAGATGTGATCTGGTTCACACTTTGGCCTGATTTGACGAATTTTGACACCGGCGCGAATCTTCCATCCCAGCCCGCCCAACTCCCCGGAATCGCTCGCCCGGCGACCGCAGCCGGGCCGTCCCCACTCGAACGAGGCCCTTATGGACTCCCAGCAAATGATGTCGCCACAATCGCCGGCCGCCCAGCCCGAAAAGGCATCCGTCTGGGAGGACTTCCTCGACATTTTCTACTCACCCTCCCAGGTCTTCCGCCGCCGGGCGAACGGCAACTTCTGGATCCCGTTGCTCGTCGTGACGCTCCTGATGGCCGTCCTCGCCTTTGCGAACCGGGCCGTCATGGAGCCCATCTACAACTCGGAGTTCGCCCGCCAGGCGCCACTGTTGCTGAAAGCCAATCCGCAGATGACGCCCGAGTTGCTCGATCGTTCGCGGCGAATCGGGTTCACGTTTGCGCTCTACGGCGGCATCGTCTTCGTGCCGATCCTGGCGCTGATCCTCGCGTTCGTCGCGTGGCTGCTGACGAAGGCGTTCGGTGCCAAGCTGTCCTGGAACGCCGCAATGGTCGCGGCATCATTCGGCCTCATTCCCCGGGTCGTGCAGCAGATCGCCCTTGCCCTCCAGGGGCTGCTGATCGACCCTTCGCAGCTCACCACCCGGTTCAGCATCGAGTTCGGACCGGCACGGTTCATGGACCCCAACGCGATCCAACCGCTCCTGGGCGCGGTGTACGACCACGTCGAGCTATTCATCCTGTGGTCGGTCGCGCTCATCACGATCGGGGTGGCCGTTATGGCCAAGCTCCCGAAAGCCAGGGCATGGGCCTTCGGTGCGGCGTTCTGGATCGTGACCATGCTGCCGTCGCTCTGGCAGGCATGGCGGTTGACGTGAACGGTGCGGGAACCGTGGTGGCCTGAACCGCCGCCGGTGCCGCCACACGGCGGACCGGGCGTCGTGCGCCCAGCCGGATCAGGGGTGGCCGGCCCCCGGTGCCGCAACTCCCCCCGCCACGTACCGTGACCTGGTCCGGTCGAGCATGTCGAGCACTCGCTCCAGCTCGCCGTCGTACACCTGCACGCGCTGGAGGCTCAGCGGGTTGAACTGCGGGTCGTTCGGACTCCGGTTCGGCCCGCCGGAGACTTCGAGAATCGCGTTGAAATCGTAGCTGTAAACGCGGCCCGTCTTCGGGTCTTTCCAGGACCCCCGCCGCGCCAGAGCCCGGTCCTTCGGCCAGACGCCCAGCGGAAGCGCGAAGGTGCGGACCCGATATCCGGGCACCGCGGAATCGATGGCCATCTCGCCGCGCGCGATCTGCTCCTGTACCACTTCGTCGTCGTACTTCGCCAGGTCGGCGTGCCACAGCGTGTGGTCACAGAGCTCGAACCCCTGGTCGGCAAGAAACTTCACCTTCTTGAGGCGCCAGGCGGTCTGCTGGCCCTGAATCCCCTTCTCGCCGAAGAAGGCGTGTCCTGCGGCCGCGGCCGGCAGCATGCAGAACGTCGCCCGGTTACCCCAGTCCGGATGCCTGGCGTGGAAGGCCAGCCAGATCCCCACGGCGCTCGTCGAATCGACCTCGAGCTGGCCATCGTGCTCGATGTACCGGAACTGCCCGGGAGACGCATCGTCGAACGTGAATACGACCGGCGATGTGCCGGGCGGGATGTCGAACTTGCGATCCACGAGTTGCGACACGCTCACCGGCCGGTAGCCGCGCTGGTACAGCAGTTCGAGATCCTGCCGGAAATGGCGCCAGCTGCGCCCCCAGCGCGAGTCGCTGTCGGCGATCAGGTGATACTCGAGAATCGGGACGCGCCCCTCGAGGTTCGGACGCAAACGCTCCGGCGGCTGCTTGGCGTCGCGGCCGGCCGGAACCGTAACTGCCGGCGGCCGGTGAACCCCGGGACGCCCTGGCGCTGTCGAACTCAGGGTGGCGGTTGCCTGCGCCGCGGCCGCCTCGAATGCGAATGCGACCGCCCCGACGCCGATACCGAGCCACCTGGCCTTCCGGAAGAACATGGATGCGAACCCTGATCAGAGCGTGATTGCTGCGCCGCCGCCAAACTCGAGCGGCCACACTGGAAACCTGTGATTTCCGGCGGCGTACGAATTTCTGGAGCCTCTCACCACTGCACCGGCATGAACGTCACACTCCCCCGCCTCCGCCTCGTCGTTCTCGCGCTCGCGCTGCCGATGCTCGGCGCGCTGGTCGTGTTCGACGCCTGGCTCGGTACCTGCGGATTTGCCGGGTGTCCGTCGCGAACCGAAGTTCGGGCATACCAGCCCGACGAAGGCGGCCGGATTCTGGACCGGACGGGCAAGCTCATCGGGCATCTCGCGGTCGTCCACCGCGTCAACGTTCCGCTCGATCGCGTCCCCAAGTACGTGCGGGAGGCATTCGTCGCCACCGAAGACCGTCGCTTCTACCGGCATCACGGACTGGACTGGTGGGGCGTGGCTCGCGCAACGCTTCGTAATGCAACCGCAATGAGCGTGCGTGAGGGGTTCAGCACCATCGACATGCAGGTGGCGCGCAACACGTTTCTCGCCTACCGCTACGACGGACGATCGCTGCGCCGCAAGCTGCTGGAAATCCGCTACGCGAAGATTTTCGAGAACGACCTGACTAAAGACCGAATCCTCGACCTTTATCTCAACGCCATCTATCTGGGCGATGGAGCATACGGCGTCGAAGCGGCGAGCCGCGATCTGTTCGGCAAGCATGTGTGGCAGCTCACACTCGCCGAGGGGGCAATGCTGGCCGCGCTCCCCAAGGGACCCTCCGCCTACACTCCCCGAACCGATCCAGCCCGCGCCGTGCAGCGCCGGAACTTGGTGCTGGACCTGATGGCGGAGCAGGGCTACATCTCGCGCCGCCAGGCGAACGCTGCGAAGTCGGAATCGATGGCGCTGGCAGACGACTCGTGGCGCCCCGATCAGGGCGATGCCTCGACCGTGATCGACGCCGTGCGCGCCGTGGTCGATTCGGTGCTCCTGGCAAGCGGCCGGCCGGGAAACCTGACGATCCGCACCACCATTGACTGGAAGCTGCAGCAGGCCGCGGATCGCGTGCTCCCGCGGCAGGCCGCAGCCATTCGGTGGGAAACCAGGAATGAGTACGGCTCGTCGCCGGGTCCCGTGGAAGGCGCGTTCGTCGCCATCGATGCTGCCACCGGGGACATCCGGGCGCTGGTGGGAGGCGTGAGCGTCGTTCGCGGCGGGTTCGACCGCGCCATCGAAGCACGCCGCCAGCCGGGGTCGGCATTCAAGCCGTTCGTCTATGCCGCGGCGCTCCGCGCGGGCCTCTCCCCGGCGTCGATGGTGCAGGACGAGCCGGTGGACGTGGACGTCGGCGGACGCGTCTGGAGCCCGGCCAACTACGGCGGCGAGTACACCGGCCCGATCACGCTGCGGCGTGCCCTCATGATCTCGTCCAACGCCGCGGCGGTGCGGGTGAGCCACGGCGTCGGCGAGCGGCGCGTGATCGCGGCAGCGCGGCGCAACGGCGTCTCCAGCCCGCTGGAGCCGGTGCCCGCCATCGCGCTCGGCGCATTCGAAGTATCGCCGCTGGAACTCGTGACGGCCTACGCTCCGTTCGCCAATGGCGGGGCGCGCGTCACGCCGCGGTTGGTGAGCGAGATCGACGCTCCCGGCGGAACGATCCTGTGGAGCGACCGCGTTCGGACCGAGCCGGCGATGGATCCGCAGAATGCCTATGAGATTACTGCGATGCTCGAAGGCGTCGTGAACTTCGGCACCGGCCGCGTCGTTCGCGAAATGGGCGTGACCGGTCCGGTGGCCGGCAAGACGGGAACCACCAACAACAACGCCGACGTCTGGTTCGTGGGCTACACGCCGACGCTGGTGGCCGGCGTCTGGTTCGGGTACGACACACCGAGCCCGATCGGCCACGACGCCACGGGTGGACGGCTGGCGGCGCCGGCGTGGGCCTCGATCATCCGCGCCGGTTGGCGCGAGCCCGACAGCTCGGCATGGACGCCCCCGCCCGGAATGGTTCCGGCGGTGATCGATCCCGAGTCCGGACAGTTGGCGGGGCCGTGGTGCCCGCAGCGCACCACGGAGTGGTTCAAGCCCGGCACCGCCCCTACCGACACGTGTCAGATGCACGCCGGTCCGCAGATGCCGAGCATTGCTGAAGGACTGTCCGATTTGCTGGAGGGACTGGCGCGCGGATTCCAGCGCATCATCCGGTTCTGACCGTTTCCCCGCGGTGTCTGCGGGAGTCCCGGAATTCGAACGGCCCCGGCGATGATCCGCCGGGGCCGTTCGGGCAGGCTGCCGTGCCACTCTCTCGGACGCTCGCGCGTCCCCCCTCGTTCACAGCACGCCCACCCACGCATTCTTATCCACCTGAAAGCCCGGAAAGATCCGCTCGAAGGCCGTGGCGCCCAGGTGCTTTCCGACGACCTCGGAAAAGACACTGCGGAAATCGGTCGTCAACGCGAGATCCCGCCCTTCGTTCAACTGTTCCGGTTCGAGGCCGGGCCAGCGGCCATGCACCTTGTGGCCCTGGACGTCGCCGCCGATGACGAACATGGAACTGGCGTGCCCGTGGTCGGTGCCGCCGTTCCCGTTCTGTCGTGCGGTGCGGCCGAACTCCGACATCGTAAGAATGGCGACGTCGGCCATGCGGTCGCCGAGATCGGTCACGAGCGCCGCAAGGGAACTCGAGAAATCGGCGAGCCGTCCGGCGAGCTGTCCGGTCGAGCCGCCCTGATTCACGTGCGTGTCCCAGCCGCCGACGTCGGCGAATGCGATCTCGAGGCCGACGTCCGACTTGATGAGTTGCGCGACCTGCTTCATGTGCTGCCCGAACGGCGAGTTCGGATACTGAGCGCCGTGCCGCGGCTGGTACTGCTCCGGATCGGCGGCCCGCAGCACCTTCATCGCCTCGAACATGTCGTCACCGGCAGCGTGCACCACATCGGCCGATCCCGTCATGTACAGGGCCTCGAGCTCCGCGGCGGCGGTGCCACTCGTGCGAATCGTGAACTGGTCGAGGCTGTTCATGGCGATCACCGGCGCCTTTCCCTCGAGGATGCGCGGGGTCTGCGGCGTCATCGAGACGGCGCGGAACGGCGCCGGAGGCGGAGTCACCGCGCACTCGGCGCATGTGCCCTGCGCCGCGAGATAGCGGTTGAGCCATCCGTCGGGCGTGCTCTTGTCGTCGGGGGTGGCGCTCTCCATGTAGTCCTGCGCATCGAAATGAGAGCGCGAGTTGCTCGGGCTGCCCACGGCGTGCACGGCCGTGAGCAGGCCGCGGTCCCATAACGGCTTGAACGGCGCGAGCGCCGGGTGCAACCCGAAGAATCCATCGAGATCGACAGCGCAGCCCTCAGCGCTCCGCGTCGGCCGCGGGATCGCAATCGTGGGGCGCATGCGGTAGTACGCAGGCTCCCCGTGCGGCACGATCACGTTGAGCGCGTCCGCTGCTCCCCGCTGGAAGATGCAGATGAGCGTCTTGCCCCTCTGCGCCTTGGGGAGCCCGGCAGCGAACACGCTGCGACGCAGGAAGCTGGGAGACAACCCCATCGTCACGAGCGCCAGCGCGCCCGACTTCACGAAGACTCGTCGATTCATGGTTTCCCCCGACTGCTACCTGCGCTGAAATTCGGGCGTGCCCAACGCCAGCCCGACCACCAACTGCAGACCAGCCAGATTCACGGGACGCGAGAGCGCGCCGGCTCCCAGCACGCCGCCGCCCCGTCCCCCGCGACGGGCGGCCGCGAACGCGTCGATCCCTCGGCCGTTGCGCCGCCCCCGACCGTCACCCACCCCATTCGACGCCGTTGCATCGGCCGCATTAGCGGGCGAATCGCTCTGAGCTGTCTTGAGGAAGGGGTTCTCACCGGTGAGGAGCACGTCACGCGTAACGGGCGATACCTCCCCGCCGAGAATTGCGTTGATGACGCCATCCACCTGCTGATCGTGGGGCGCACGGCGGAGCGAATCGGCATATGGCCAGCGATAGAAAGGGGCGCCGGGAAGCCGTCCGCTCGCGAGAAGCAATCCGAAGTTGATGCGATTGAGAATGGCGCCGGTGTTCATCCACGCATCGCCGCGGTCGGGCCAGCCGTCGGGCGTTTGACGACCGAACTCCGGCTGGCCGAGCAGGGCGACGAGGCCGGCGAGCCGCGGCGTGGTGTCGGGCATCGCATCGAGCGCCCGAAGCCCGCTGGCCACCACCTCGAAGGGTGTCTTCACCTTCGCGCGATACGCGGCGTCGCTGAAGAACTCCGGAGACGTGACGATGGTGCGCACGACCTCGCGGATGTCGCCGTCGGTGCGAAGGAAGGTCCGGGCCGCCCGGTCGACGAGCGCCGGCGGCGCGCTGTCGCTCACGAAGTGCACCACGAGCTCGCGGGCGATGAAGTGCGCGGTCGCAGGGCTGCTGGCGAGGATGTCGAGCACCTGCTCGCCGTCCCCCTCCCCGCCGCCGGCGGGGATCACGTGCCCCAGGACGACCTTGGCGTCGGCGTCGTGCACCTGCGGCCGGAAGACGAACGTCCCGGTCCGCATGTCGATGGTCCAGCCCGTGAAGCAGCGGGCGACCTCGATCACGTCCTGCTGGGTGTATCCGCCGTCGACGCCGAGCGTGTGCAGCTCCATCAGCTCGCGGGCGTAGTTCTCGTTGATGCCGCGCCCGCGGGCCTGGACCAACGCCTGCTGGCGCTGCGCCGGCGAAAGCCTCCGGAGCTGGGGCGGCAGGCGATTGGGCGGGGCATACGCCAGCATGGCCAGCGCCCGGCGCCGCTGCGCCGGCGGAATGACGCGTCCATTGGCCGCGAGCACGGAGTGGGTGCTGTCGGCCTGGCTCTCCCAGTTGTCGAGATAGAAGAGCATGGCCGGGCTGTGCGCGACGGCGCCCAGCAGATCACGGAATCGGCCGAGCGCGTGTGGCCGGATCGCGTCGCGGTCGTACGCGGTCAGGAAGTTTCGCGTCTGCCCCTTGCCAACGTAGACGCTGAAGTGATTCTCCCAGAAGTTCACCATGACTTCGTAGAGCTGGCGATCGCTGAGCACGGCGCGCGCCAGCTTGGCCGAGATCACCTCGTTGACCGGCGCCTGCACGCGCTGCTGGATCTCGCGAAGCTCGGGATGGGCGAGCAGGTACTCGCGCCGCGCCAACTGCTGCGATGCACTGTCGTCCCCCTTCACCGCCAACTGCAGTCCGCGCCGTGCCTGGATCGCCTCGCGGTACGCGGCCATGATGTCGCCGGTGGGCGTGTCGAGCATGTGGTACTGCGCGATCGCGGAGTCGGCCACGCGATCGTCGATGCGCTGCGGGTCGAGTTGCAGCGCGATCCATCGATCGACGCCCATGGCCCGAACCCGCGCGACGTCCCCGGGCCGCGGACCGTACCCCATGCGGTTGAGCACCTGAAGCACCTGCTGGTCCGGCAACTGTTCCCTTGGAGCCACGGATTGCGGCATGGCCGCGACGGAGGGAAGCGGGTCCGCGCCCTGATTCGGCGCTCTGCCGGCGCAGGCGGCGATGGCGCCGAGGACTGGCCACAACACCCGGTCGGGTGAGAGGCGGTACCGCATCTTGGACTCTCCGGTTCTGGCAGGCGTGCTCGTAAGACGCCAGGGATGGCGGCCCCGTTAAAAATTCGATTCCGTGAGTTACCTAAACGCTTGCGGGATCGTGTTATGTGGCGTACGGTTCTGTGCCGCCCGTAGAGGTCGGATACTATAGTTCTGTCGGGGCCGCTTGTAATCCCCATCACACACCCCGCATGCGAGACCTCCTGAACGTCGTTTCAGGTACGTTGGCAGAAGCGAGCGCGACGAAGCGCCCCGTGTCGGTGGTCTCGATCGAAGTCGATCGACTTCAGGCACTCCGGTCGGCGCTCGGGCCCTCGGGACCGGACGAAGTGTGCGAGCAGATCGCGGTGATGGTGCAGCGAATTCTGCGCACGGGCGACTACGTCGAGCGCGTGTCCGAAGGCGAAGTCGTCGTGATGCTCCTCGGCGCGGGGATCAAGGATGCGCGCCAGGTGGCCAGTCGCATCGGCGCCGCCGTGCGCGGGCACGACTTCATGCCGGCCGCCGCGGCTCGGCCATCGGGCTCGGTTCCGCGCATCACCATCTCTGCGGGTGTGGCGGCCGCTCCGGATCACGGACTGGATCCGCAGCAGCTGGTGTCGACGGCACGTCGCGCCCGAAGCTCCGTCGCCGAGCGTGGCGGCGACGGCGTGTTCGTGGCGCCCACGGCGATCACCGCCGTGCCGTCCTCCGTCGTTCCGGATGTCGGCCGCTTCGCGGGGCGGCTCGCGGAACGGCGGACACTGTTCCGGCTGCTCGACGAAGTCGCCACCGGCAAGCCGCACGTCATCTCCATCGTGGGAGAGGCGGGAAGCGGTACGGTCACGCTGGCCCGGCAACTCGAGCCCGAGGTGCGCCTGCTCGGCGGATCGATGCTGTACGGGCGCGGCCGTCCGATGGGAGTGCGCCAGCCGTATGGTCCGTGGGCCGGCGTGTTCCAGGCGATGCGCCGCATCGCGCCGCCGGCGGATCAGCCGTGGCACGAACTGCCCAAGCTCGTGCCGACCATGGAGCGCGACGGCGCGTTGCAGCCGGGCTCGAAGTTCCGGCTGATGCAGGAAATGTCGGCATACCTGCGGGCAGCGGCGTCGAAGTGGCCGGTCGTGGTGGTGCTCGACGAGATGCAGTGGGCCGACGAAGCGTCGTGGGACGCGCTCGACCATCTCGTGGAGCAGCTCACCGACGAGCAGATCATGATCTGCGTGACCATGCGCACCGGAGTGGAATACACGGTCGCCGCGGAGCGGCGGGCATCGCTGCGTGCACACGCGAGCTATCAGGAGATTCCGCTCTCGCAGCTCACGCGCGACGAAGTCAAACGGTGGCTGGAGGCGGCGCTCGACCACCAGGAAGTCGCCCGCGAGTTCCTCGCATTCGTGTACCGGCAGACCGAAGGCAATCCGTTCCTACTCACGCAGCTGCTGCGCTGCCTGACCGACGAGGGCATGCTCTGGCACGACGGGACGCGCTGGGATTGGAAGCCGGTGTCCGAGATGCAGCTCCCGTCGGGGATGGACGGCATCGTGTCGCGTCGGCTCGACCGGTTCTCGGCGAGTACGCGCGCGGTGCTGACCACGGCGGCGGTGGTGGGGCGGGAGTTCGAAGTGCCCCTGCTCGAGGCGGCGGGCGCGGGAAGCGCGCGTGCGGTGGAAGTGGCGGTCGACGAGGCCATGGCCACCGGCGTGCTGCAGTACACGTACGAGCGCCGGCGGAAGGCGTTCCTCTTCGCGCACGAGACCATCGCTGATGCCTTGCTGCGCGCCCTCCCCCCCGAGCAGCTCCGGCTGCAGCACGAGCGGGTGGCCCGAGCCATGGAAGCGCGGGGAGAGGGGACGGCGCTCGAGATCGCCCTCCACTACGACGCGGCCGAAGCGTCGAGCTCGGCGTATCGCAACGCGCTGCGAGCGGCAACGGAAGCCGAGTCCCTGTACGCGGTGACTACCGCCAAGAACCTGCTGCAGGTGGCGGCGCGCAACGCGACGGCGCCGGACGAGTTGGCCGAAGTGCGAGTGCGAATGGCCCAGATTGCCGACGCCCTGGGCCGGTACGATGAGGAGGAGGAGCTGTGCGACCTGGCGCTCGACTGGTTCGAGAACCAGGGGGACGAGCGCCGCACCCTCACGCTGCGACGGATGCGCGAATCGGCGCGCAAGGAGCTCGGGCAGCCGGCTCGCCGGTCGCTCGAGGCGCTCCAGGCGCTGGATCTCGAGGCGTCTCGCCTCGGGTTCGACGAGGAGCGGGTGGCGATCCTCACCCTGCTCTCGCAGGTGTACGGCCGGCTGGGCGAGACCCGGGAGTCGGCGCGAATCGCGTCCGAATGCGTGGAGATGGCGGAGCGCATCGGGGATCCGCTGCTGCTCGCCGAGGCGTTGACCCGGTTCGGAACCACGATCTCGTCGGAGTCGCCCAGACGGGCGCGCGAATGCTACGAGCGGGCGCTCGAACTCGCCCGGCAGGCCGGCGACATCCGCGGGCAGGTTCGGTGCTACAACAACCTGGGCATCGTGCTCCAGGTGGAGAACCAGATCGACGAAGCGCGTGAGTCCCTGGCGACCGCAATCGCGCTCGCGCGGGCTTCGGCCATGGCCGATCTCTGGGCGGCGGCGGCGTTGAATCTTGGCCTGATCTTCCTGAAGCTGGGCGACTACGACCGCGCCAGCGAGCTGTTCGGGGAGGCGATGGGACTCTCGGCGTCGCTCAAGAACTCCGAGTACCAGCTCTACTCGCTGTTCAACATGGCGCATACCGAGCGGGAGCGCGGCCGCCCCGGCCGGGCCCTCGAGTTCTACCAGTCGACGAAGGCACTCGCCCAGCGAATCGGGCAGTCGGACATCGAGATCGGCGCCAGGGCCGGCGAAGGGCTGTGCCTGCTCGCGCTGGGCCGGCTGGACGAGGCGCGTCGTCCGCTCGCCGAGGCGGAGAGCCGTATGGCGTCGCGAACCGAGTGGTTCCAGGGGCGCGAACTCGTCGATGCCTTGCGGGTGCTCATCGCGGCGGCCGAGCGACGGAACGTCGATGCCGTGACGCACTTCGAGGTGGCGCGGGCGCTGGCCGACCGGGCCGACCTGTACAGTGCGGCGTGGCTCACCGCAGCGTGCGCGCCCGCGCTCGTGGCGATCGACCGGGAGCTGGCACTGGCGGCCGTCGATCGGTACGCCGAGCGGGTCGCCGCGCTGGGATTCACGGCGCTGGTCCGCCGCTTCCGCGAGTTGACGTCTCCGGAATGAACGCAGCCACCGGCACGCGGTCGCCGGTCGCGGTTCTGCGCGCCGGCGACGGTGGTCGGAAGGTCGCGTCTCGAAAAAAATCCGGGTGTCGATGCACGAACGTTGCGCCGCCGGTTCCATCGTTCGTGATGGAGCACGGTACATCTCCGGTGATCCTGATCACGAGAGGGCCTCGCACGTCGCGAGGCCCTCTTTCTCTCAGGTGACCCGATCGCGCCTCGATGAGTTGAGTGGGCATGGACGTTGGTCGGGGAGCGTTTCTTGCGGGAACGAACTCGCGAAAGATGGGTTTGTACCGTGAGCGGGCGGTCCGTCGAAGATTCGACTGAAACTCTCCGCAGCGGACATTCGTTGAAGGGGCGAGGCGATGGTTTGGCGATTTCTGAACAGGAGGGGAAACATGGATGTCCTCGTGATGCTCGAGGATGATCCCGACCAGTCGCCAGTGCTCGCGCACGTGAATTCGGTTCCGGCGCCGCTCGATGCCGAGCGGCCATCGAGGGATGTCGTCACCCTGTATGGCGACCTGAACCCGGAGTCCGTTGCGCTGGCGTTGGCCGCCGCGGTGGAATGTCATCGAACCGGCGCAGGCGACGGTCCGGGAACGCTGGAGTCCATACGCCACGTCGGCGTTTGGCCCGAACGCGGTGCGGTGGGCGATGCGGCGTGGCGGGACGACAGCGGGCAGCTGGTGACCCGCGACCTGGAAATTCCCCTGGAAATTCTGCGCGCCACGGCAACGCAGTTGATGCGCGAATGCGGGCAGGTGATCGGCCGCCTGGTGGCCGGCCTGTCGATGCCGGACTGGCCCGAAGGGGCGCGCCGGGCGATCACGGTCTCGCTCGGCCCGGTGGTCGGACTCACCGCTCCGGTGCTCAAGCCCCTCGAGTCGGTGCTGGAGCGGTGGCGAGAGGCCGACAGCCTCGCCTTCGACTACGACGGCGAATAGGAGAGCTCGACGGTCCGGTCGAGCGGCACCGGCCGGGGAGCGCAAGAGCGCTCCCCGGTTTTCGTTTCGGGGCGGCGGGGTTCGGGACCTTGACGAACCCCCAATCGGTTGGCCACGCTTCTGGAACGAGGATCACCCATCGTGCCAAGGCAGTCCATCCGCACCACCCCTCGCCGCCCCTCAGGCGGCGAGCGCGTCTTCACCGACGCGCTCGGCCGCATGTGGACCGCGACGTACGTGAAAGGTGAGGCCGGCGGCAACAGCGCCGTGGTCTTCATCTGCGTCAGTGAGGTGCGGCAGTCGGGTCGCGCGCTCGCCGTGGATCTGCCCGGGAGCCTCGGCGAGGTCGAGGAAGAGACTCTCCGGGCCTGGCTTTCCGTCGCGCCGCGCATCGGCACGCTCACCTGAGACGACGAGGGCCGGGAGATGCCAGAATATCGGGGGTCGGAGATCCGGAATGTCGCGGTAGTTGGACACGGGGCGAGCGGCAAGACCAGCCTGGTCGACGCGCTCGCCTTCGTGTCTGGGTCGAGCAAGAGGCACGGATCGGTGAAGGACGGGACGGCGCTCACGGACACGGGCTCCGAGGAAATCGAGCGCGGTTATTCCATCAACCTTGGATGCGCCTTCGCCGAGTGGAACGGCGTCAAGATCAACCTGATCGACACGCCGGGATTCCTGGACTTCCAGGGCGACGCCGTCGCGGGGCTTGCCGCCGCGGATGGCGCCCTCTGCGTCATCAGCGCGACCGCCGGCATCGAAGTGGGCACCGAGCGCATGTTCCGCGAGGCCGTACGCCGGCGCGATCCGGTGCTGTTCGTCGCCACGATGATGGACAAGGAGCACGCGAGCTTCGACACGATCTTCAGCCAGATCAGGGAACGGTTGACCAGCAAAGTCATTCCCGTCGAGGTCCCGATCGGCGAGGGTCCCGACTTCCATGGCATCCTCAACCTGTTCACCAAGAAGGCGCACCTGTACAAGCAGGGGAGCAGGAGCGCCGACTATGAAGAGGTCGACGTGCCGGCCGAACTGCAGCCGGTGTTCGACAAGTACTACGAACAGCTCATCGAGACGATCGCCGCCACCGACGACGGCCTGCTGGAGCGCTATCTGGAAGGCGGGGAGATCAGCCGGGACGACGCCCTTCGGGCCATGAAGGAAGCAATGAAGCGGATGGAACTGTTCCCGCTGTTCTGCGTGTCCAGCGAGTTCATGTACGGAACGAAGGCGGTGCTGAGCACCGTGGTGGAACTCATGCCGAGCGCGTGGGAGATGGAGGAGCTGCACGCGTTCAAGGGCGCCGAAGGCGACCATACAGTGGAGATCCACGCCAGCGACGACGCGCCGTTCGCCGCGCTGGTCTTCAAGACGATGTCGGAGCCGCACGTGGGCGAAGTGAGCCTGTTCCGCATCTTCTCGGGCAGGGTGGAAACGGGCGCCGAGGTATTCAACGCCACCCGTGACGGAGTCGAGAAGCTCAGCCACCTGTCCGTCGTGCAGGGGAAAGACCGCACCGAAGTGCGGGCGCTCCTTGCCGGCGATATCGGGTGCGTGGCCAAGCTCCGGAACACGCACACGAACGACACGCTCTCCACGCGGCAGCATCCAGTGCGCCTGCCGCAGATCGAGTTCCCGGAGGGGCTGCTGCAGATGGCCGTCCATGCGGCCGCCCGCGGCGAGGAGGAGAAGCTGCAGGCGGGCTTGCACCGCCTGCACGACGAGGACCCGACGTTCGAGATGCACTACAACGCCGAGACGCACGAGACGCTCGTGTCCGGGATGGGGGAGCGCCACCTCGAAGTGACGATGGCCAAGCTCAAGCGGAAGTACGGGGTCGACGCCGAGCTGTCGAAGCCGAGCATCGCGTATCGCGAGACGCTACGCGGAACGGGGGAAGGACAGGGCCGCCACAAGAAACAGAGCGGCGGGCGCGGCCAGTTCGGCGACTGCTGGGTGCGGTTCTCGCCGCTCCCCCGCGGCGCCGGGTATCAGTTCGTGGACAAGATCGTCGGCGGCGCGATCCCCAGCAAATTCATTCCCGCGGTAGACAAGGGGATTCAGGAAGCTTCCGTGCGCGGGGTGCTGGCCGGCTATCCGCTGGTGGACTTCAAGGTGGAGCTGTACGACGGATCGTTCCATACCGTCGATTCGAACGAAATGTCGTTCAAGATGGCGGGGATTCTCGGCTTCAAGGCGGTGGCGCCGAAATGCAAGCCGGTCCTGCTGGAGCCGCTGGACGAGTTGGAGATCGTGACGCCGGACGAATACATGGGGGACGTGCTGGGAGACCTGTCGTCCCGGCGCGGGCACATTCTGGGAACCGACGCCACCGCCGATGGAACCCGCGTCCGGGCCGTGATTCCGCAGGCTGAACTATATATGTACGCGAGTTCCCTGCAGTCGATGACGCAGGGGCGGGCGACGTTCGGCCGGAAGTTCCGGGGCTACGAGGAAATGCCGCCCGACGCGGCGCAGCGGGTGATCAGCGAGTCCGCCAAGGAGCACGAAGAAGCGCTGGCGCACTGACAGCGCCGGGCCGAACCCAGGGAGGTCGCATCATGAGGTTGTCGTCGGTACGGGCGCTGCTCGCTGGCCTGGTGCTTGCAGGCTGCGCCAGCGGTGGGGTGGCAGCGGGCGCCGCGCCCGCAGGTGTGGATCCGAACGTGATCACGCAGGCCGAGTTGGCCAACGAGAACTCGCCGAACGTCTACGATGCCATCCAGCATCTGCGGCCGGCGATGCTGCGTCCGCGCCTCGCCAACTCCACATCCTCCATCGATGCGGCGCAGGACTACACCGTCCACGTGTACATGGACAACGCGCGCGTTGGCGAGATCGCGGATCTGCGCACGATACCGCTGGCCACGGTCAAGGAGATCCGCTACTTGAATCCCGCGCAGGCGACACTGCGGTTCGGATCCGGGAACCCTGGTGGGGCGATCGTCCTGACGTCGAGGTAATACGGGCGGGCGAGGGCGGAGCGCGATGCGCGCCGCCGCCCCCGTCCCCGACGGGTCAGCCCGTCTTCCGGCGCCGCGGCCGCACGGATTTCTTGCGCGGCTTCACCGCGCGCATCGGCAGCACGACCGGTTCCTGCTCGGCAGCCGTGTCGCAGGCGGAGGCAGCGATCGGCAGCCGCGGCTGCTTGTACGTGAACCGCTTGCCTTCGTAGTTGCGGAAGATCACCTCGTCGTCGGTGATCTTCTCCACGTACTCCGGCAGCAGCGGCACCTTGCCGCCGCCGCCAGGCGCATCGATACAGAAGTGGGGCACGGCCAGTCCGGACGTCCACCCGCGCAGCGCCTTGATGATCTCGAGTCCCGTCTCGACCATCGTCCGGAAGTGCTCGCCGCCGGCCACCTGATCGGCCATGTACAGGTAGTATGGGCGCACGCGGGCCTTGAGCAGCTTCTGCATCAACTCCTTCATCGTCTCCGGGTTGTCGTTCACGCCGCGGAGCAGCACGGTCTGGCAGCCGAGCGGCACGCCCGCCTCCGCCAGCCGCCCCAGGGCCGCCACCGTGGCCGGCGTCAGCTCGCTGGGGTGGTTGAAGTGCGTGTTCATATAGATGGGGTGGTACTTCTTCACCATCGCGCAGAATTCGGGCGTGATCCGCTCCGGCAGGTGCGAGGTGATGCGGCTCCCCAGGCGGATGATCTCCACGTGCGGAATCTCGCGCAGCCGCTGGAAGATGTACTCCAGCCGGCGGTCGCTGAGCATCATCGGGTCGCCGCCGCTCATGATTACGTCGCGGACCTCGGGGTGGTTCCGGATGTATTCGAATGCCGACTCGTACTGATTGAGCGGAATCTTCTCCGGGTCGCCCACCTTCCGCCGCCGCGTGCAGAACCGGCAGTAGGACGCGCATACCGGACTCACCAGGAAGAGCACGCGGTCCGGATAGCGGTGCGTGATGTTCGGCACCGGCGAATCGCCGTCCTCGTCGAGGGAGTCGATCACGCCATCCACGACGTTCAATTCCTGGACCGTGGGGACGTACTGGTTCCAGATCGGATCGCCCACCTCCTTCAACTGGGAGAGCACGTTGGGCGTGAGGCGCATCTGGAAGTTGTCGAAGGCCGGCTTGAGAGCTTCGACGTCGATCACGTCGCTGCCGAACTTCTCGGCCAGCTTGTCGAGCGTGTCGATACCGGTGTGCAGGACTTGTTGCCAGTCACTCATGGCGGTCAGACTCCGCGTGCCGCGGGTGGATGAGAACTGCCGAGGTACCTCGTGTACACCACCCGATCGTCGGCGGGGGCGTAGAAATCGCGAAGACGCGCCGTGACGTCGTAACCGCGCGCTCCGTAGAACTGTCGTGTCGCTTCGTACTCGTCCCGTCCGGACGTTTCGACCACCAGCATGCGAGCCTGCCGCTCCTCCAGCCGCCGTTCCACTTCGGCCAGCAGCATGGAGCCGACGCCGATCCCCTGCTGCGCGGGATCGACGGCGATCCAGTAGAGATCGTACGTGCCCTCGGCGCCCGGCGTTGCTCCGTAACAGCAGTAACCCGCGAGAGACCCCGCGTCGTCGAATGCGGCCACGAACTCGTAGTCGGCCGGCGTGCCCGGGTCGGCGAGGGATCCGTAGGTCTCGTCGAACAATTCCAGAGCGACGTCGACCTCGTCGCGCCGGAACGCGCCGGTGCCGCGCAGCAGCGCGTCGAGCTGCGGCCGGTGCGCGGCGCTGAGCGGGCCGATGGAGGGCATCAGGACGCCTGCCGGGCGCTGTCGAACATGTCCGACTGGAGCGACGGGTCGATTCCGCCGGACAGCTCGAACGCCAGTGCCCACAGCCGGTCGGCGTCGCCGACCTCGATGCGGCGGCGGACGCCCAGTTGACAGATGGCGCGGATGAGCCGGCCGTAGCTCAGCCCCGCCGTTCGTGCCATGCGCGCCAGGCCGGCGTCGGGAGCGATGTCCGGGTTCGGGTTCACCTCGAGGATCCACGGCCGTCCCTTCGAGTCGATGCGCATGTCCACGCGGCCGTAGCCCTGGCCTCCCACGACGCGCCACGCTTCCAGGGCCACCCGCCGTACCTCGGCCTCGAGCTCCGGCGACAGATCCGCCGGGCAGCGCGGTGACGTTCCCGCGTCCTCGTCGCTGCCCGCTTCCCACTTGGACCGGTAGCTGACGATACGCCACTTGCCCTTGGGCATTCCGCTGAAGTCGATCTCGGCGACCGGCAGCACCTGGTCGCCGAGTACGCCGACATTGACTTCCCGCCCTTCGACATAGCGCTGGACCACGATCTGGTTCCATCGCTGGAGCATCGCCTCGACGCGGTCGCCGAGGGCGCGGCGGGTGCGAACCACCGATTTCTGCTCGATGCCGATCGAGGCATCCTCGGCGGCCGGCTTGCAGATGGCCGGGAATCCGACGGACGACACCGGGTCACCGGGCCGCACCGTGGTGAACTCCGGCACCGGCAGCCCGGCGCCGGCGAGCAGGCCGTTCACCACGTGCTTTCGCAGGCAGAGGGCGGTCGTGAAGCTGGAGCTGCCGGTGTGCGGGAGGCCGAGCAGCTCGATCACGGCGATCACCGACGGCTCGAGCGTCGCAATGCCATCGACTCCCTCGCACATGTTGAAGACGAGATCGAATCCGCCGATCCGCAGCCGCTCGATCCATCGGCCGTCGGGGTGCACCGGAATGCGGCTCACGCCATTGCCCTCGTCCACCAACACCCGCTCGATGGCCTCGACGGTGTCGAGGATGAGGAGGTCGGGGTACGCGGCAATCGCGGACGCTCCATCGAACAACAGGGCGATCTTCACGAGACGCTCCGGTGCTGGAGGGCAACACCTTGCCGCTCGGCGGCGTGGACGAGGCAGGCCTGGATCAGTTCGTCGTACGACAGCCCGGCCGCACGCGCGGCCTTGGGCAGGCAGGAGTTGTCCGCCGGATCCGGCAAAATCCCGGGAAGCGGATTGATCTCGATGATGTTGGGAGCGCCCGCGGCATCGAGACGGACGTCGATGCGCGACCAGTCGCGGCATCCTAGGGTGCGGTACGCCCGCAGCGCCACGGCCTCGATGGCCGCGCGCAGATCGTCGGGAATGCGCGCCGGGCATTCGAAGATCTCGAGCGGATGCTCGCGCGTGTCCCAGACCCACTTGGCTTCGAAGCCGTAGACCGGCAGGGCGCCGTTGGGGAGCGTATCGAAGCGCATTCCGACGAGCGGGAGCACGCGCGCGCCGCGGCCGTTCCCGAGGACGCCGCAGGTGAATTCGGCGCCTGGCAGATACTCCTCCACGAGCACCGGCTGGTCGTAGAGGCGCAGCAGCTCGGAGCCGCGGGCCACGAGTTCGTCCGGGCCACGAACGAAGTTCCGCTCGGTGATTCCCTTCGACGATCCTTCCTGCACCGGTTTCACGAACAGCGGGAAGCGCAGCCCCTGCGTCTGTGGGTCCGCGGCGAGCGCGGTCAGGTCCGCCTCCGCTTCCACGAGACGGAATCGTGCGGTCGGGACGCCGCTGGCGGCGAGCAGCTGCTTGGTGCGCGCCTTGTGCAGGCAGAGCGAGAGCGTGAACGGATCGCTCCCCGAGTAGGGCACGCCGTAGAACTCGCAGATGGCGGGCACATGGGCTTCGCGGTTCGGTCCGTGGAGCCCTTCGGCGATGTTGAAGACGATGTCGACGTTCGAGGCGCGCAGGCGCTCGGGGAAATCGGGTGTGGCTTCGAGCCGGATCACCGTGCCGTAGGCGGCGAGCGCGTTGGCGACGGCGTCGATGGTCTCGACGGAATCCCACTCGGCGTAGGCGTCGGAGACCGGCGGGGCGGGAACGGCGCGGGGTGGCGCGACCAAGCCCGTGCCACCGCCGTTCGCGGCGAAAGGAGTGGACGGGACCGAATTGAAGTTCCGGGAACTCTCGTCCCGGCGCGTACTGGGCGGCTCGTCGTCGGCGTCGACCGCATCCGTCGCGGGATCCGACAAGGGCTTCTGATTGTACGCGAAACCGATGCGCGTCATCCGTTATCGAAGGGACGCGCCAAGATACGCGCGGCGAATTCGTCGCGCAACGGGAAAAAGACCGGCGACGCGCCGGGCGTTACACCTTGTGGTACGAGATGCGCGCCGCTTCGTGGCGGTCGTCGGCGACGTAGGTCTCGAAATCGGAGAAGAAGCCAGGCGCTTCCTCCTGCAGGAGCCGGAGCACGGCGATCGCGGCTCGACGGATCTCCATCTCCGCCCCCTCGCTGCTGCGCAGCTCGAGCATCGTCCGCCAGGCACGCACGTTCGCGGTGACGACGATCTTGGTCTCGGTCGAGTTGGGGAGCACGCCACGGGCGGCCTCACGGGCCATCTTCCGGCGATGCACCTTGTCGGCCACCCATCCGTAGCGCTCCATCAGCTGCTCGACGAGCGAGACGTAGCTCTGCTGCGCCGCCTCGATCTGCGCCCGCCACGCCTGCTCGAGCGCCTCGTCGCCGAGGATCGCGGGGGGCACGACGAACGCGGCGTGCGACTCGTCCACGTAGCGCTGCGAGAGCTGCGAGTACGCGAACCCCGCCCGATGGCGCACCAGCTCGTGGGTGAGCGAACGGCTCACCCCCTCGAGCAGGATCGAGTAGGTGGCATGCTCGAGCACGCTCCCGTGCCCCTGCTTCTTGATGTTCTCGATGTAATCCCGCGTGGCGCGCCGGGCCGGGTTGTGCTGGCTCATGTAGCACAGGCGCCCGGCGAATTCGGCCAGCCGCTCTCCGTCGGTGCTGTCGCCCTGCCACTCGACCGGAAGGTGCGACGGTTCGACGAACGCAGGGCGGGCCAGCAGCGTCACGCGGGGGGAGCGGAAGAATTCAGGCATCGGGGTGCGGGTGAGGGGTGGTGCGCTGAGCTGCGAACGTCATGCGATGGGGCTGTTCAGTCCGGAATCAAGACGCGGCCGGCGCCTCCAGCAACCCGAGCCGGAATTGGCCGTAGGCGCGATCGCGTTCCACGATCTCGAGCGCACGGGCCGCGTCTGCCGGGAGGGCCGGGAGCGCCGGGTCGTATTTCACGTCGGCCAGCGGGCGCTGGCCGACGAGCGGCACCTTGACTCCGGGATTCAGGATGCCGGCCGGATCGAAGCAGCGCTTCACGAGCGCGAACCGTTCGCGGGCGGCATCCGTCCATACGCGGGCGAGCAACGGCGTGCGCAGCCGGCCGTCGCCGTGCTCGCCGGTGAGCGTACCGCCCAGCGACGCGGTGAGCGCGACGATTCCGTCGAGAATGGCGTCGACCTTGGCGCGCCAGTCGGGCTGGCTCACGTCGATGAGCGGATTCACATGGATGTGCGCGTCCCCGGCGTGGCCGAAGATCACGCCCTGAACCTTGTGCCGGTCGAGCACCGCGCGAACGCCGCGCACGTAGTCCGCCAGGTGGGCAGGGGGAACGGCGCCGTCCTCGATGAACTGCATCGACTTGAGCGACGGATCGAGGCGCGACAGGATCGGGCTCACGGCGTGGCGCAGCTCCCAGAGCTCGCGCTCGGCGGTCGCGTCGAGCGCCAGCGTCACGCCCGAGGCGCCGATCCGGCGGAAGGCCTGCTCGATGGACCGCGCCCGGGCGCCGACGTCCCGCGTCGATTCGCCGTCGAACTTGAGCAGAAGGACGGCCTCGGCGCTGGGGCCCACGGGCAGCGGAGTGCTGCCGCGCCCGGCGAACTCCAGAAACGTGCGGTCGAGCAGTTCGCAGGCGCTCGCGCCAAGCGTGCGTGCTTCGGCGGCCGCGCGCACGGCGTCGTCCAGGGAGCGGAATTCGCCAAGCAGGCTGGCGCTCGCTGCCGGCACGGGTTCGAGCCGGAGCTCGACGTCGGTGAACAAGGCGAGGGTCCCCTCGCTTCCCACGAGCAGGTCCACGAAGTCGCCGCTCGCGGCGTAGGCCGACGTCGCGTAGCCGGAAGCGTCCTTGTACACGCCACGGTGCACCGACGGTGTGGCGTGCTCGCGGCGGACGATCGCGTCGTGCGCCTCGCGCATGAAGCGGTCGATGGCAGCGATTTCCCGAGCGGGAGTCGCGCCGCGGCGGATGTCGGCGGCCGAGCTGTCGTCGAACACGCAATGCAGGGCCTGCACCCAGGGGCGCATCGGGCCGTGCCGCATGGTGTGCGCGCCGGCGGCGTTGGTCGCCGCCATGCCGCCGATGGTGCAGAACTCGCCGCTCGACGGATCCACCGGGAAGCGCAGTCCCACCGCCCGCGCGGCGCGATCCACTTCGCCGCGGAGTACGCCGACGCCCACGCGCACGGTCTGCGCCGCGCGGTCCACCTCGCCGATCGTTCGAAAGCGGCTGAGATCCACCACGACGCCGTCGCCGATCGCGCCTCCCGCCATCCCGCTCCCCGATCCGCGTGGAACGAGCGGCACGTTCTCTCGATGCGCCCAGCCCACCACGGCCTGGAGGTCGCGAGCGTCCACGGGCACCGCGACTGCGCGGGGCCAGCAGCGTGCGATCCCCGCCGCTTCGCCGTATACGGCGCGGGCCGCGTCGTCGGTGCGGAACGTTCCTCTGAATCCAGGGGGGGCGGTGAGGCTCACGCGATCCGGTTCCTCGAATTGATGGTGATGGCGGCAGCGAGCGCCAGCGGGGCCGGTGGGATAATTTCCAGCCAAGCCGGCAACGCCGAAGTTTAACGCACCGACTCCATCGACGACGACCCCGCTGCTGACCGTGGCGTCCTCCGCTCCCCGACCCGATTCCGATCCGCGGCTGGACCAGGCGCTCCGCTTCTCGCGGGAGATTCTGCCGTCGGTGTCGCGGACCTTTGCCCTCAGCATCCGCGTGCTGAGCGGGCAACTCGGCGCGGCGGTGAACTGCGCGTACCTCCTCTGTCGCATCGCCGACACGATCGAGGACGAGCCGGCGATGCCGGCCCCCGAGAAGGCGCGGCTGTTCGACCGCATGCTGGAATGCTTCGACGACGCGACGGCGGCCGACCGGTTTCCGGAGCTGGTGGCGTCGCTGGCGGGAGAGCCGGCACATCTGCGGCTCATCCGCCACACCGATCTCGTGTTCGTCGCCTACCGCGCGCTGCCGGAGGCCACCCGGGTCCACATCAGGCGCTGGGTGACCGAGATGGTGCTGGGGATGCGCAAGTTCGTGCTGCTCTACCCCGCCGGCATCCGCATCCAGACGCTCGACGAGTACCGTGAATACTGCTACTACGTGGCCGGCACGGTCGGCTATCTCCTCACCGATCTCTGGCACGAACACGCGCCGAGCATCGGCCCGCGGCAGTACGAGGTGCTGCGCGAGCGCAGCCGTTCGTTTGCGGAGGCGCTGCAGACCGTCAACATCCTCAAGGACGTGGCCACCGACGCGGAGCACGAGAACTCCATCTACATCCCCGAGCAGCTGCTGGTAGAGCACGGGGGAAGCCACGCGGCCATCCTGGCTGGGGAGCGCGCGGCGAATACGCAGGCAGCCATGGCCTCGCTGGTCCGGCTGGCGTGGGAGGACCTCGAGCACGCGAAGGACTACCTGCTCCTGATCCCGCGGCGGGCCGTGTCAATCCGGCTCTTCTGCGTGCTGCCGCTCCTCTTCGCCTACGCCACGCTCCGCGACCTCAGACGCATGCCGTCGGCGATGGCGCGGCGGCCCGTAGTGAAGATCTCACGCGGCGAGGTGAAGTCGATCATCGTGCTGAGCGTGGCGGGCGTGATGAGCAACCGGGCGCTGGCATGGCTGGCCGCCCGCGCCGGCCGGCGTCCGGTCCGGTTGGTGCCGAGGCTCGCCGGCGGTCAGTAGCGGCGCGGCGGAATGGCCGCGCCGGCGGCCTGCGCGATCATGCGGAGCAGCGACGGGTTGTCGGCGCGTTCGCCGCGCTCCAGCCGGTCGAGCGTCTGTTCGAGGGTGAGCTGCACCCGCTCGGCGACCTTCGCGTACGCGGTGCGGGCCGCGAAGTAGCCGACCCCGCCCAGGAGCACCACCGGCGCGGCCGCGGCAACCACCGCGAAGTTGAGTACGAGCAGCACGCCGCCGCCCACGAGTCCGGCGGTGGCGCCGGCGGCCATGCCGCCCAGGGAACTCCGGCGGTGTCCCGAAAGGTCGGCATCCAGACGGACCAGCACGCGACCCTCGTCGGCCGGCACCACCGTGGCGCTGACATCGGTGGCCTTGGACAGCGAATAGCCGCGGCCGCCCACGTTCAGCACGCGCCGCACCGTGCCCTCGAAGTCGCGTCGCGGCTCCCAGACGATCCGGTCCGGGAACTGGCGCTTGATCTGGAGCCACTCCTCCTTCTGCATCCAGACGTCCAGCGCGGCGAACACCTCCGGAGCGGAACCGCGCACGGTGCGCTCGGCCGACAGCAGCGCCGGCCCGCGGAGGAATCCGTGAACGGCATCGGGCACGCCGCGCCTGGAGCGCTCCTCCGCCAGCGCCTGCCGGAGGTAGGCCGGAGAGATGCCCACCTCGCGGCCGAGCGCGACGATCTGGTCTTCGGTGAGCGCCTCGCCGGCATCCGCGGTGCGCGCCTGCAGCTCCGCGGCGCGCGCGATCACGCGGTCGAGCGCGGCGCGATCGAGGGGCTTGGGTGGAGGAGCGGGGACCGGGGCGTCAGCCATGAGTCCAATATACGGCTGTCCGCCCGGTTCAGATTCCCGTGAGCCTGGCCCCGATCTGGCGGTCCATGTCGGCGACGATCGCGGTCGGAAGGGGGAAGGCGCCGACGAAGGCGGCTTCGGGATTTCCCGCCGGCACCGCCGCGCCGGACTGCGCCAGATAGAAGCGCATGAATCCGTCGGCGAGTTCGGGCGCCACGCGTTCCAGGAGCAGCGCTCCGCCGCGGACGGCGGCGATGGGGGCGTAGTCGGCCGCCGCTCCGCTGCGCTGCTGCTCGGCGGTGGTGTTGGCGTTCACCGCCTGGTTCGAAATGACCTGCACGATTTCGTGCGCGAAGACGTAGATCGGCTCCGCCACGCCGGCCATCGAGTCGGGCATCGTCACGACGACGATGTTGTGCTGGGGCGACGCGTTCATGGTGCGTCCCTCGCCGCCGAGCACCAGGGACAGCACCATCTGCCCATCGGTCTGGCCGGTGTTGGTGAGGAATCGCTGGAAGCGCGGCCGCAGGGAGCGCCAGAGCGAGTCCACGGCGACGACGATCCCGCGGTGGGCCTCTTCCTGGGTCGTCCAGTACCGATGGTAGAAGTGGTCCGACTCGTCGCCCAGTGACTGCGTGAACAGGCGGAGCCACTCCCGGTCCTGGACGGTGGGATACATCGACGCCAGGATCGCGAACGACTGCCGATCGGCGGGGGCGACGTCGGCGGGCCGGGCGTCGGCGTGCACGAAGGCGTCGACCGCGCGCACGATGTCGTCCCACGACGAGAAGTACAGCGGCACGAACTGCCCATTGCCGATCTCGGGATTCTGCGCCATCAGCAGTGCGAGTTTCGCGTGATTGGCGTCGAGCGCCGTCAGCACGTTGTCGCGACGGCGGACGGCTTCAACGGAGTCGCGGTAGCCGCGCCGGAACACCGGAACCTTCGCCTCGTCGCGCGTGATCATGGCGTAGCCGTGGAGCCAGAGGTCCACGTGTTCGCGCGTGAGCACCGGCCAGAGATCGGCGGCCGGCGTCACGGTGGGAGCGGGACGGCGCCCGCGCCCCGAGGCGCACGCCGCCATCGCCGCCGCGGCGGCAAGCACCAGCGGCGTCCGCCACCGGCGCCGCATCAGAGCGCCTCTCCGGTTGACCGCCCGCACGCCACGCAGAACTTCCATCCGACCTCCAATTCCGCGCCGCAGGCGCTGCAGTTGATGACGGTGAGGTTCTGGCCGCAGTTCGGACAGAACACCACCTTGCGCCCCTGGGGCAGTTTGCTCGTGCAATACCGGCACCGCGCCTCGTCGGCTGCGGCGGCCGCTGCGGCCTGCGCAGCGGGGGTCGCCAGCCGTACGGTCGAACCGCCCACCCGCGCTGGATCGGCCACGCCTTCTGGTGTCGCCGTCTGCCGCTGCAGCGCCGCCGGGGAGAGCGCGACCTGGGCGTCGGCGAACTGGCGGAACGCCCCCGGGTCTGGATTCGGCGACCGGAGCTCGCGCTCGAGCGCGTCGCGCATCCGGTCGTCGACGATGAGATACCCGCGAGCCCCGGAAAGGAGCTGCATCAATGTGATTTCGTAATCCTCATTGGTGTCGAGGGCCAGTTCGCGGCGAAAGTGGCGGTACGGCAGCAGCGTCTGGTAGAGCTCGGCCACCTCGAATGGCTGGCTGAGATAGCGGGGCTGCGTGTCTCGCACCGTCCGGGCAAGCACCGTGAACATGCGGTCGATGGCGTCCATCCCGTCCTCCCCTAGTCGAGCAGCGTCGGCTGAGCGGCCGCGGGCAGCGGCTTCGATGGCTTGAATCTATGCGGATCAGGAAATGCTGCGGGGGCGTCGTGCATGCGCCCCGCCGCTCGCTCGGCAGCGAGCCAGCCGTCGAAGCCCGAAGGCACGGCGCCGGCGGAACTCGTCTGGTCTCGCGCGGCGCGCGTGGCGAGATGATTGGCGTACTCGTTCTGCACGTGTCCTACGTGGCCGCGTACCCACTGCCACTGCACCTGGTGCGGGCGCACGCGCTCCACCGCTTCCTGCCAGAGTGCCAGGTTCTCGATCGGGCCGCCCTTGCGACGCCACCCGCGCCCGATCCAGCCGGCCACCCACTCGCTCATGCCCCTGATCAGGTACTGCGAGTCGCTGGTGAACAGCACGCGGAACCGGCCGTTCTTCTGCGCGAGGATCCGGAATGTCTCGATCACGGTTCGGAGCGCCATGCGGTTGTTGGTGGTGGCGGGTTCGGCGACCCAGAAGTCGCGCCGCGTGACGCTGGACGAGCCGGCCGCGCGGTACTCGATCACGCCACCGGCGGCTCCGGGATTGTCGCCTTCCTGCCCGTTGCCAAGACAGGACTCGTCGGCGTAGACCGCCACGAGGGGCAGCGGCTCGGCGGCGCTCAACGCACGACCTCGATGGCGTCCAGTTCGTCGATGTACAACGTGAGCCGGTCTCCGGTGGTCGGGTTGCGGGCTTCGATTGCTTCCCGGCGGCCATGCAGCGCAATCCGGTCGGGGACCACCAGGTATTCGGTTCCCCGTCGGTACACCACGATCCGCTGTCCGTTCAGCACGGCACGTTCGAGCATTTCGTACTGGAGGTGTGTCATTTCCGCCATCCGGCCTCGCCTCCCGCGCCGCACCATGCACGCGCCATCCGCTCGAGCACGGCGGTGGCGCGCTGGATCTGCTCGATCTCGACGTACTCCTCCGGTCCGTGCGCCAGCGCGATGTCCCCGGGGCCGAAGCAGACGGCGGGGATGCCGGCGTCGTTCAGGATCGCGCAATCCGTCCATGCGCTCATCCCCTCCACGCGAACGGGGACGGCCTGGTGATCCAGGGCGTCGCGGAGGGCGCGGACGACCGGCGCATCGAGGTGCACGTCGCTGGGGCTCCGGGCGAGGATCAGCGACAGATCCACGCGGAGCTCGGGCCGGCGTTCGCGCACGCGGGCGCATGCGGCCTCGATTTCGGCGAGCACCGTCGCCGGCGTTTCGCCTGGCAGCGTGCGTCGCTCGATCTTCAACTCGCAGCGCCCGGGATAGGTGGACATGCCCTCGCCGCCGCTCACGAGCGCCGCGTGCAGCGATGCGTGACCGAGCAGCGGATGCGCATGGCGGACGAGCACGTTGCCGTCGAGCGCGTCGAGCTCCGCCAACACGAGGCCGGCGTGGCGAATTGCGTCCACGCCGACGTCGTAGCGGCTGCCATGCGCGGCGCGCCCGTGGAAGACCAGCTCCGCCCACACGAACCCGCGGTGCGCCGGCATGATGGCGAGCCCCGTGGGTTCGGTGACGACGGCGGCGTCGGCCCGAACGCCGCGTTCGACGAGCGCCTGCGTGCCGAGGCTGGCGTACTCCTCGTCGGCGACGGCGCAGACGACGAGCTCGCCGTGCGTGAGCCCATCGCCGGCGAGCGCGGCGGCCGCACACATCGCCGCGATGCCCGCTTTCATGTCGGCGGACCCCCGTCCGTACAGGCGTCCGCCGCGTTCGTCGGCGTCGAAGGGCGCGTGCCGCATGCCCTCCACGCCGACCACGTCGAGATGCCCATTGAACATGAGCGCCCGACGGCCGGGCGCGCCGATCCGGGCCACGACGTTCGGCCGGTGGGGCGCGGCGTCGTGCAGCTCGACGCGGAATCCCCACGCATCCAGCACGCCGGCCAGCCGCCGCGCCGCTTCCCCTTCCCCGGGAGCGCCCGGCACCAGCGACGGATTGCGGGAATCCACGCCGATCAGCGCGCGGGCCAGTCCTACGGCGTCTCCGCGTTCCAGTCGCATTCGGTGAGTCCCGTTTCGTCGAGGGTGAAGGGCACCAGTTCTCCGAGGGCGCCGGCCGCCCGGCGCACCTCCGCTTCCCGGCCGCTGCGCGCGATGGCGACGACGCATCCGCCGCCCGACGCACCAGTGGCCTTCGATCCGAGCGCTCCGGCCCTGGCGGCGCGTTCGACGATGCCGTCGATGCGCGGCGTCGGAATCGCCGGATGCAGCGTGCGCTGGTGCGTCCAGTGCTCGCCGACCAGCGCGCCCAGCTCATCCACGTCGGCGCGCTCGAGGGCCGCGACCATCCGTTGCGCCAGTTCGCGCATGCGCGCGAGGGCGAAGGTTACACCGCGGTCCCCGCGGCGGTAGCCCTGCAGTACGCCGCTGATCGTGTCGCCGGAGATGCGCGACTCTCCCGTGTAGACGAGAATGCATCGGCGTTCCAGCGATTCGCGCAGCAGCGGCGTCAGCGGGATGCGGTGCACGCCGACCGATTGCCCGAAGGTGAGCCCGAGCAGACCGCCGTGCGTCGCGCAGTAGTGGTCCTGCCGGCCGCCGGGCACGCCCAGATCTTCCACTTCGATCCGGCGGCCACGCTCGGCGATGTCCGCGCGGTCGATGGGGATTCCGCGCCAGCCGTCCAGCGCGCCGAGGAGCGCGGCACTCGCCGCGGACGAGCCGCCGAGGCCCGCGCCTACGGGGAAGTCGCTGCGCAGCCGAACGCGCGGCGCGGCGTCGCGAACGTTCGCGCGCGCGAGGGCCGCCTGGACGAGCGGGGCTTCGGCGGCGCGCGTCGACGGGGCCGCGTCGCGTCCCGGCGGGCCATCGGCTACCTCGGCCGTCGCGTAGCGCGCGATCGCCATCGCGCACACCGCGCCCCCTTCGATGTCGGCGTACGGGGGGACGTCGGTCCAGCCCCCGCCGAAGTCCACGCGCGTCGGCGCGCGCATGGCAACGGCGCGGGACATCTCAGCTGGAATGGTCGTGCACGATGCGCCAGCGGCCGCTAACCTTGCGCATGACCAACGACGTCGGGCCGCGAGCGGTGATCGAGTCGCCGCGCGTCAGCACGTACCAGGCAATCGTGTTCACCACGTCGGGGCCGAGAATGTCCACCTCGACGTTCTGGAAGTGAAGAGAATCGCGCTGGGCACCGGGTGCGAAGCGGGCGGCGTAGACGCCGCGAATCGCCTCGATTCCATGGAGCACGCCCGTCTTCGTGATGAACGTCGTCTCGGAATCGGGGAGATAGTCGGAGAGGAAGTCGTCGAGGTTGCCGGCGTCCCATGCCTTCGCGCCGTGGTCGAGCACGCCGAGAATTTCGCGATGCACCTGCGCTGAGTCGGGGCGCGTCTGCGACGCAGTGGTCGAAAGGCTGCGCAACGCGAACCAGGCCGCCACGACAGCGACGGCCAGGAGAACGAGATGCCGTGCGCGGAACATGGTTCGCCTCCGTGGCGCTAACGCTTCTTCTTCGCGGGAGCCTTCTTGCCGGCCGCCTTCCTTGCCCTGGATGGCGCAGCCTTCTTCGGCGCCGTTTTCTTCGCGGCGGGCTTCTTCACCGCCTTCTTTGCCGCGGATGCCTTGCCCGCCTTCTTCGGCGCCGCCTTCGATACGGGCTTCGCAGTGTGTGCCTTGGCGCTCTTCACCGGTCGCGGCATGAAGACCTTGGAAGGCGGCTTCGGCGGACGGGGCGGATGCAGCTTGGCGAACGCGGCCGCGGCGATTTCGGCGGCGCGCGCCGCCTGCGCCTTGGCCAGGGCGGCCTTCTCGGCAGCGATCTTCGTGGCGGTCGGCTTGCCGCGCTCCGACGCGGGCCGCTTCGAGTGCGCCGACTCGGCCTCGCGCAGCAGCTTGTCGGCCTCGTCCTGAGTCATCTGTCCGCGCCGCACCATATAGTTGGTGAGGTCGCGCGCGCTCTCGATGGCGAAGCCTGCGATGCCGGCGGCGGCGCTGATCACGTCTTTCATCGCCGCTGCCACCTTGCTGCCCGCTTCGAGGCTGATCAGCTGGGCCTTTTCGGCCAGCTCGGCCACGGTGTCGCGGGCGTCGGCGCGATGGCCCGGCCCACGTCTTGGTGTCGCCGCGGCCGGGGGCTGTTCAGCGGAGGGTTTGGCGGAACCGGCGTGTGCAGAATCCGGCATCAGTCGCGTCCAGTGGTCGAGAAAAGGGGGACAAGCGCCCCGTGATGTTTGATGGACTCGGGGAGCGCCACTAATTTCGCGGCCCCTGCGTCCTCGCAGAATGCTGGAACTGCAGCCTCTGAATTGGCGGCAAGTATATGATTTTTCAAAGGCTATGCAAGGAGCGTCGGTGCTGCAGCGGCATGATCTGCAGCCGCTGGCGGCAACAGCAAACGCGATGAATATCAACGCCTGTACAAATACATCATAGCGCCATTATATGCTCACTCACGTCAAGATACTCGATCTCTCCAGGTTGCTTGCAGGACCGCTTTGCTCGATGCTCCTGGCGGACCTCGGGGCCAACGTGATCAAAGTGGAGCGGCCCGGCACCGGCGACGAAACGCGCGGCTGGGGACCGCCCTTCGACTCCCGTGGCGAGAGCGCGTACTTCCTCAGCGTGAACCGGAACAAGCTGAGCGTCGCCGCGGACCTGAATCGAGCCGAGGATGTAGCGTTGCTGGCGCGGTTGA
>DASVWS010000037.1:0-20217 GCA_036393095.1 Gemmatimonadaceae bacterium
GACATCGCGGCGAACATGCTGAGCCTCTACCCCGACTCCGGACGCATCGTCTCGGCGACGGGCGGCCGGATCATCACCTCGCTCGACTCGCTCGCCGGCGGGATCCACTACTTCTGGGACAACGTCGGCCGCTACATGCAGCAGCCGCGATGGGTCTGGAAGGAGATGATCATCGACGTGCTGTCGCCGGACGCCGCCGTGATGACGGCCACGTACCACATTCCCCACTACACGCCGCGCGGCGAGCCGCACGACATCGGCGGCGCGTGGACCGCGGTGTTCGTGCGGCAGGGCCAGAAGTGGGTGATCATTCAGGAACACCTATCCGATCTGCCGGCGGCGGATACGACGAAGGCGGTGGGCCGTTCGCGGTAGGCAGTGCGCAGTGACGGCGAGTCGAGCGTGCACAGTGCACTGCTGACTGTCCGCTCTCGACTCGTCGTCAGTGTATCGCGCCTGCGGTCCCGCTGCGGCGCGGATCGGCGCCGGCCGTCACCGTCCCGTCGTGAATCATGATCGCCGCCCCGTACCCCTCGCGCCGCTCGCCGATCAGTGACACCAGCCGCGGCGTGTAGCCCATCGCTTCGAGCGCGCGCATCACCTCGGGGCTGAATCCGTCCTCCATCTGCACGGGGATTCCACCGGCCGCCCCGCGGCCGCCTCGACCGCCGCCGATCAGGAATCGCGGTAGCTCCAGCGCTGCCTGCGGACCGAGATGGTCGTCGAGCATCCCGACGATCGTTTCGTACACCGCCGCCGTGATCCACGCGTTACCCGCCGCACCCACTGCCGCGAACGGCTGCCGCGCGCTTCCCGTGTCCTTGAAGATGATCGTCGGCGCGATCGTGCTGCCGTGCCGCGCGAACGGCAGCCGCGCGCCGTACGCGTTCGAATCGGTGGGATAGGAGCCGAGCTTGTCGTTGTAGAGGAACCCGAGCCCCGGGGTCACGTAGAACGTCCCGCCCCAGGTGCCGAGCGTCTGCGTGACGGCGACGATGTTGCCCTGCGCGTCCGCCACGATGAACGCCGTCGTCCCCATGGAGCGCCGGCGATCCCAGTTCGCCTCGGGCGTGTCGACGTCCAGCGTCGACGGACCGTCGTCGCCGCGCTTGCAGGCCACGGCGTCGCCGCGGATGGCCGCGACGCTGAGCGCGTGGTCGGGGTCGCTGCACTTCCACCGCGCGTCGGCCGTGTCGCGGCTGGTGAACGGCTGCAGATCCACCGGCCACAGGCTCGGGTCGGCGATCCGTCCGCGCGTGCTCGGCACGAGCTGCCACGCCTGGATCATGGCATTGAGCGTATGGACGTCGTCGGTATACGGGCGCGGCGACGCCACGTGCGAGAGCATGTTGAGCGTCGAGACCAGCTCGGCGCCCCCGGCCACCGGCGGCGCCGTGGAATAGAGCGTGTATCCCCGGTACGTGCCGCTCACCGGCTCGCGGTCCACGGCGAAGTACCGCGCCATGTCGCTCATCTTCATCCGGTTGCCGTGCTGGCGCAGGTCGTCCACCATCCGCTTCGCGACTTCGCCCTTGTAGAAGCCGTCGGCGCCCCGGTCGGCGATCTGCTGCAGCGTCCACGCGAGGTCGGGATTGCGGAGCGTGTCGCCGGCATGCAGCGGCTCGCCGTCGCGGAAGAACAGCGCCCGCGCCCCCGGATACTTGAGGAACTCGTCGCGTTCCGTGGCGAGCGTGGTTGCCAGCCCATCGCTCACCACGTACCCCTCGCGTGCGGCGCGAATCGCCGGCGCCAGCAGGCGCGCCCACGGAATCTTCCCGCTGCCGAACTGCTGCCACGCGTGGTACATCCCCGCCACCGTGCCCGGCACGTTCGTCATCCCCGGGCGCTCGGCGGGAAACCCCGGGAGCGCCGAGAGCGACGCGTCCTCGGGCACGCGAGTCATGAATTCGATCAGGTGCGGTTCGCGCATGCCGCGCCGATACACGAGCATCTGCCCGTAGCCGCCAGGCCCGCTCGCGTCGGGCTCCGCCACCGCGAGTGCGAACGACACCGCCACCGCGGCGTCCACCACGTTGCCCCCTTCGCGGAGGATCTCGAGTCCCGCGGCCGTGGCCACCGGGCTCGCGCTCGAAACGGCGGCGCGCCCCGTCGCGTCGTCGCGCAGCGGCGGGCGCGCCTCGAGCATCGCGTGCAGCACGCCGCGCAGCTCGTCGTCGGTCCGTGCCGCCACGGCGCGTTCGCGGAAGCGGGCCCGCAACGCGTCCCACCGTGCGCGGCGAGCCGCGGCGGCGCTCCCCGAGTAGTACAGCGAAGTCTGGCGCGCGAAGAAGCGGTCGAACGCCTCGGCGTTCCGCTCGGCGCGATCCACCGGCGCCGGCGCCACGGGCGCGCGCCCCGCGTCGGGCGCCACGGGCGCGTCCACCGTCCACATCCGCCCGCCCTCGGCAAACGCGTCGTAGGCGTCGCGGTCGCCGAGCCGGTTGGGATCGCCGTTGTACGACACGTCGGCCGGTGGGCGCTCGACGAGCAGCACGCGCGCGCCGTCCGGGCTCCACGCCGATTCGGCGTTCTCCGCGCTCACGAGGTTCGCGTACGCGCCGTCGATCGACGTGACGTACACGCCGCCGCGCGGGCCCGCCGTCGTGTAGGTGATGCGCGTGGCGTCGGGCGACCACGCGGGGGCCGTCAGGCCGCGCGCGTCGACGATGTCGCGGTCGCCCGCCGCGCCGTCGATGCCGCGCACGTGCAGGTGGCCGGTGCCGTCGTTCGTCGTGACGTACGCAAGGCGTCCCTCCCGCGAGATTGCGGGCCACGACTCGGCGTCCACGTTGTCGGTCACGCGCTGCTCCGATCCGTCGGGGGCGCGCTCCCAGAGCCGCCCGGCCGTCGTGAAGCCGCGAATGAAGAACAGGCGCCCGTCGGGCGCCACCGCCGGCTCGCCGTCCGCTGGGCCGGAGGTGAGGCGCGCCGGCTCGCCCCCCGAGGCACCCACGATCCAGAGTGCGAACCCTCCGCCTCGATTGGAGCTGAACACCACGGAGTCGCCGTGCGCCGTCCACGCCGGCTCGCGATCGACGAACGCGCCGTGCGTCAGCTGCGTCCAGCGGGCGTCGGTCTGGCGCACCCAGAGGTCGCCGTGCCGCGAAACGGCCAGGCGTCCGTCGGGTGCGTACGCGGGGTTGCGCGCGCCGGCGAGCGCCGTGGAGTCGGCGGCCTGGAACAGAAGGGCAAGGGCGAAAACGCTGGCGATCATCGGCACGCATCTCCATCCAGAGGGCGGGAGACGAAATAGTCCACGCGTGCCGCGGCCCCGTCAATCCGGCGGCGGCGCACCGGTGGATACCACGGCCTCGCGGGCGCGGCGGGCCATGCGCACCGCCGTCATCACGTTGTACGTGAAGTGCACGCCGATGGCCACCCAGAGCGTGCCCGTGAACAGCACCAGCTCCTGCTTGACGAGCGCGATCGCGAAGATGACCGCCATGCTCTTGCCGCCCTGCGGAACGTGCGCGGCGGCGAACGCCGCCGCCGCCACGAGCGCGCCCGCCGCGGCACTGCCGGTGAGCATCGTGACCAGCGTGAACGTCACGCCCCGATACGCCAGCTCTTCGGACACGGCGCCCACGGCGGCGAGCAGCGTGAACGGCACGCCCTCGCGCAGCGTGCGCGGCAGGAAGCCGAGTACCCACATGCGCCGCCGCTCGTCCTCGCTGCGCAGGCGCTGCGACACCGCCGCGAGGACACCCATCAGCGCCAGCGCCACCGCGCCGGCCAGGAAGTCGGGCACCGTGAGCTGCACCGGCTGCAGGAAGCGCAGCCCCTGCAGGATCCCCGCATACCACGCGATCCCGAAGATGAGCAGGTGCGTGGCCATCGCGTTCAGGTGGAGCTGGGAGCGCGACGCGATCTGCGCTGGTCCGTCGGCGCTGCGCGTGCGGCGCGCCGTCGTGACGGCGCCGTACGGCACTCCGATCGCGATGAAGGCGAGAAAGAGCCAGGAGCTGAAATGGAGTGCGGTCATGGGCGCCACGGACTCTACACCCCTCGCGCGCCACCCGCCACGGAGGCGATCATGATTCCCGGCGATGCCGGAACTTCCTGATATCACCGTCTACGTCGAGGCGCTGCAGCGGCGCATCGGCGGCCGTGGGGTCGTGCACGCGCGGCTGCTCAGCCCGTTCGCGCTGCGCACCGTCGATCCGCCGCTCTCAGCCGTCGACGGGCGCCGCGTCGTGGGCGTGTCGCGCATAGGCAAGCGCATCGTGCTCGCATTTGACGACGACCTGTTCCTGGTCATTCACCTGATGATCGCGGGCCGCCTGCGCTGGCTGCCGCGCGGCCGGAAGCCGCCGGCGCGCATCGCGCTCCTGGCGCTCGACTTCGACGACGGCACGCTGCTCCTCACCGAGGCGGGCACCAAGCGCCGCGCGTCGGTTCACGTGGTGCGGGGGCGTGCGGCCTTGCGCGAGTTCGACCGCGGCGGCCTCGACGTCTTCTCGGCGTCCCGCGATGCCTTCGCCGAGCGGCTCCGCAGCGAGAACCACACGCTCAAGCGCGCGCTCACCGATCCCCGCTTGCTGGACGGCATCGGCAACGCGTACTCCGACGAGATCCTGCACGCCGCCCGCCTCTCGCCGCTCGCGCTCACGTCGAAGCTCACCGACGAGGAGGTGGACCGCCTCTTCGATGCGGCGCGCGCCACGCTCACGGACTGGACCGGCCGCCTACGGGCCGAGGCGGGCGATGCGTTTCCCGAGAAGGTGACCGCATTCCGCGAGGGGATGGCCGTGCACGGGCGGTTCGGGCAGTCCTGTCCGGTGTGCGGCGCACCGGTACAGCGCATCCGCTACGCGGACAACGAGACGAACTATTGCGCCCGCTGCCAGACCGGCGGCCGCCTGCTCGCCGATCGCGCGCTGTCGCGCCTGCTGAAACACGACTGGCCGAAGTCGATCGACGAGCTGTAACGCGGCTTCCGCGGCGCGCGCGCTCGAACCGCACGCCTTTCGGATCGGTGTCGAAGGTGCCAGAGTATCCCGCTCCCCTGTCCTGCTGTCCGACTGTCCGACTGTCCAACTGTCCATGCCCCTCCCCTCTCCCGATTCCGATCCCCGCCGCTGGCGCCAGCTCGCGCTGCTCGCCTTCGCCGAGCTGTTCGGGATGTCGCTCTGGCTGGCGGCCGCTGCGGTCGGCCCGCAGCTCGCCGCGCGGTGGCAGCTCAGCGCATCGGAAACGGGATGGCTGGTGACGATCGTCCAGTTCGGGTTCGTGCTTGGAACGGCGGTCTCCGCCGTGCTCAACCTGGCCGACGTGATTCCGTCCAAGCGGCTGTTCGCCGTTTCCGCGCTGATCGGCGCGGCCGCCAACGCCGCGCTCGTCCATGCGTCCACGTATCAGGCAGCGCTCGCGCTGCGCCTCGTGACCGGGTTCGCGCTGGCCGGCGTGTATCCGCCGGCGATGAAGATGATCGCCACGTGGTTTCGCTCGCAGCGCGGCCTCGGCATCGGCACCATCGTCGGTGCACTCACCATCGGCAAGGCGAGTCCGTACCTCGTGCACGCCTTTCCCGGCGCCGGCACTGCGACCGTGCTGTTCACCGTGAGCGGCTTCGCCGTGCTCGGCGCGGCCATCGTGACGGTCGGATACGACGACGGCCCGTACGCGTTTCCCTCGCGGCCGTTCTCCTGGTCACTCGTCGGCACGGTGTTCCGCGTCCGACGCTGGCGGCTGGCCACCGGCGGCTACCTCGGCCACATGTTCGAGTTGTACTCCATGTGGACGTGGATCCCCGTGTTCCTTGCCGCGAGCGCGGCGGCGAGCGGAATGGCCGCGGGACCGCGCACCAACGAGATCGCGTCGCTGGTTTCGTTCCTCGCCATCGCGGCCGGTGGCGCGGGGTGCATCTGGGGCGGACTCGTCGCCGACAGGCGCGGCCGCGAATGGCTGGTCACCGTGGCGATGGCGGCGAGCGGCGCCTGCGCGGTGCTCATCGGGTTCACCTTCGGCCACGCTCTGTGGTTGACAGGCGCGGTGGCGGTCGTGTGGGGCTTCTTCGTGGTGGCTGACTCGGCGCAGTTCAGCACGCTCGTCACCGAAGCGGTGCCGCCGCACTCCGTCGGCACCGCGCTGTCGGTGCAGACGTCCGTGGGCTTCCTGCTCACCATGGTCTCCATCCAGCTCGTGCCGCCCGCGCAAACGGCGCTCGGGTGGCACTGGGCGCTGGCAATCCTCGCCTTCGGACCGGCGTTCGGCATCGCGGCCATCCGGCGGCTGGTGCGCGTGCAGCGGGTTGCGGAAGCTGCGTGGTGACGGCAGGAACCGAGTTGCCCCGCGCGGCGGGCAATGACACGTTGAACCGATGAGAATTCACGACGCATTCGTTCTCTGCGCGGCAACGCTGCTGCTGCCCTCGGGCGTGCGCGCGCAGCAGGCGGCCGCCGCCGCACCGGCCGGCGGCCCCATTCTCATTCGCGACGTCACCGTCATCGACGGCACCGGCGCGCCGCCCCGCGCGCACGCCGACCTGCTCATACGCGACGGACACATCGCCGCCGTCACCGCAACCGGCGCGCCAACGTCCAGATCGGGCGGCCCTGATTCGGTGATCGACGGCCGCGGCCTGTTCGCGATTCCCGGGCTCATCGACGCCCACGTGCACCTCGGCACCGATCCATGGAACGACCGCGCCGGCGCGCTCCGCCACGCGCTCGACGGAGGCGTGACGAGCGTGTTCGATCTGGCGGGCGACGCCCGCGCCACCGGCGACCTCCAGCGCGCCGTGGTCGCCGGGCAGATTCGGGGGCCGCACATCTATTACGTCGCGCTGTTCGGCGGGCCCGACTTCTTCACCGACCCGCGCACCGTCGACGCGTCGCGCGGCTACGCGCCGGGCACCGCGCCCTGGATGCAGGCCGTCACCGACACGACGGACTTCGCGCACGCCGTCGCCGAGGCAAAGGGCACGGGCGCCGCCGGGCTCAAGCTGTACGCCGCGCTCGACTCGCTCGAAGTCGCGCGCGCCACCGCCGAGGCGCACCGCCAGGGGCTGCGCGTGATCGCGCACGCGACGACCTTCCCGGGCATGCCGTCCGATCTCGTCGCGGCCGGCGCCGACATGCTCGCGCACACGCCGTACCTGGTGTGGCAGGGCAGCCCGCGCAGCGACGACTGGCGCCACCGGGCGAGCGGCGACTTCCGCCACGTGCCCGCCGGTTCGCCCGTCATCGAGCACCTCCTCGAGTCGATGCGCGACCGCGGCGTGGCGCTCAACCCCACGCTCTGGATCTTCGCCAACGAGCTCCCGCACGATTCGGTCAGCCGCGTGCGCACGCCGTGGATGTACGCCGTGACGCGGCGGGCCGCGCAGCTCGGCGTGCGCATCGTCGCCGGCACGGACGACATGTACGATCCCAAGGTGGACTCCCTGCCGGTGATCCACCGGGAGCTGGAGACGCTGGTTGCCAACGCCGGCCTCACGCCGCTGCAGGCGATCACGTCGGCCACGCAGAACGGGGCGTGGGCCATCGGCATCGCCGATTCGGTCGGCACGCTGGCGCCGGGAAAGGTGGCGGACGTCGTGCTGCTCGGCGCCGATCCCGCCACGGACATCCGCAACACGCGCGCCGTTCGCGTCGTGATCGAAGGCGGCCGGGTGGTGCGCCGCCCGTGAACCGCGAGTACTGGGATCGCCAGGCCGGGCACTGGGACGACGAGATCTTCGACAGCCTGCGCGAGGACGTGCGCGGCGTCATCCGCCGGGCGCTGCGCGCCGCGGCGGCGCGGCACCGGACGGTGCTCGATTTCGGGTGCGGCGTCGGCGGCTATCTCCGCTTTCTCTCGCACACGTTCGAATCGGTGCACGCCATCGACTGGTCGCCGCGGTGCGTGGAGCGTGCGCAGGAGCGCACGCGCCGGTTGCCGAACGTCGCCGTGGAGCGCAACACGCCGCGCGCGCTGGCGCGCCTGGAACGCGGTTTCGGATGCGTCGTCGCCGCCAACGTCGTGATCCATCCGGACGGCCGCGTCCGGCGCCCGCTGTGGAACGCCATCCGCCGGGTGGTGAAGCGCGGCGGGAACGGCGTGTTCGTGGTGCCGGCACTGGAGTCCGCGATGCACTGCGAGCTCGTGCGCCGGCAGACGGCCCCACGGCGCGGTTCGGCGTACGACTTCCATCCCGGCACGCGCGCTGCGACCACCGGCATCGTGAGCATCGACGGCGTGCCCACCAAGCACTACGCCGCCGACGAGCTGCGCGCGGTGCTGGCCGCGGCCGGGTTCCGCGTGCTGCGGCTCTCGCGCGTCCGCTACCGCTGGAGCACTGAAGCACTGACTCCGCCGCGCCGCCTGCGCGCCCGGCTGCCGTGGGACTGGCTCGCCGAGGCGCGCGCCGTCTAGGACGGATCGGCACTTTCCCCATGCAGACCTTCTACCTGCGCGGCGAGGACTTCACCCCGGAGCAGAGCTGGCGCCTGCTGGAGTGGTGCGCGCGCCGCGGCGCCGACGCGTTCAGTCTTGCCTTCCTCGGCCCGCCGTACCTGGCCAATACCCCGTGGGCCGTAGTCGACGAGCTGCTCGCGTCGTTCCGCCAACGCGTGGCGAGCGCCGGCGATCGCTGGCGGCTGACCGGGGAAACGGTCGGCGTGCTGCGGGGCATGCTCCCCGGCGGGCCGTTCGCCTTCACGCCGGGCGAATCGTCGCTCGAGGATCTCACCGTGTACCGCGGCGGCGAGGCGATGCTGCGCATCGTCACCCGGGAGCGGCAGGGGATTCTCCAGCTCCGCGACGACGAGGAGGCCGGCCTCGAACGCGCGCAACTCCCCTATCACCTGCGCGCCCGCTAGATCAGCCCGAGAGGTGGCGGCGGAGCCGGCGCGCCGCCCACACGCTGAACGCAATGCCCAGCGCGCCGAGCGCGAGGAGCATGGGAATGCGCCGTTCGAGGAAGCTCGCGCCCAGATACACGGTGCCGAGCGCGAACGGCAACTCGGCGATTGCCAGTGCCGCCGCGAATTTGGGCAGGCTGTATCGCGCCAGGCCGAGCAGGTATCCCGGGATTTCCGACGGAAGCGCGAGTTGGAAGAGCAGCACCAGCCGGAAGGGGGCGCGCGCCGAGATCCGCTGCTGGTAGCGTTCCAGCACGTCGGCCGATACCAGCGTCGCGACGACGGGGCGGCCCAGGAACCGGCCGATGGCGTACGCGCCGATCCCGCCCACCAGCCATCCGCCCCAGAGCAGCATGAAGCAGGTGAGGCCCCCCCATGCGTACACGCCCACCGGCACGATCACCGCGCTCGAGAAGAACGCGAGCATCGCCGACAGGGCGGCGAGCGCGAAGAACAGCACCGGCCCGCCGACGGGATGGTGTGTGATGACCGACTCCGCTTCCCCCATCAGCCGGAGCAGTGCCGCGTGCAGCGAGGACGAGGCGGCGAGCAGCGCCAGTCCGCCGCAGAGCAGGGCGAGCAGGACGGCCCGCGTCCACGTCGACGCCAGCGTTCGGTTCCCCGCGCGTTCGTTCCCGGTCACGACGCCACGCTCCCGAGATCCGGTTCGTCATGCGCCACCATATCGGAGTATACGCGGCCCTGCGGCAGCCGCATACGCCGCGGCGCGCCGGCGTGCGTCTTGAACGCCCGTGTACCGGCCTGCATGATGGTGGCCTGGCAGTCGCGAATCGGTCCTCATCCCCCACTCCCACCCACGACTCGGTTCCGGAGTCTTCCATGCGCCGTCTTTCCCGCTCGATGCCGGCCCTCGCCCTCCTGCTGGCGTTCGCCCTCGCCGCTCCATCCTCCGCGGCCGCTCAGCGCGGCCGCCGCGCGCGCCCCGCCCAGGACTCGGCACGGAACGACAGCGGCCCGCGCATTCTCAACGTGGGCGACTACGGGCGCTGGAAGCGCATCAACTCCGCCGATCTGTCGCCCGACGGCCGCTGGATGACCTATGCCTACGCGCCGAACGAGGGCGACGACACGCTCTTCGTGAAGCAGCTCGACGGCAACGCGCTGTACACGATTCCGCGCGGCGCAGCGCCGTCGTTCTCCGACGATTCGCGCTGGGTGGGCTACTACGTGACCCCGCCGCAGCGGAACGGGCGTGGCCGCGGTGGCCGCGGGGAAGCGCCCCCGGCGCCCGAGGGGCGCGGCGGCCGCGGCGCCAGCTCCGGGCCGCGGACGTTCGAGCTGCTCAGCCTCGCCACGGGTGACAAGTGGGACGCGCCCAACGCGGAGGCGTTCAAGTTCGCGAAGGGTTCCGGGTCGCTGGCCGTGCATCTGGCCCGCGCGTCACGTGCCGACACCATGCATAACGGCTCCGACCTGCTGCTGCGCGATCTGACTGCCGGCGATACGCGCAACATCGGCAACGTGGGGCAGTACGACTTCGACGATGCGGGCAGTCTGCTCGCGTACACCGTGGACGCGGCCGACGACATGGGCAACGGCATCTACCTGATCGATACGCGCAGCGGCGTCACGCGCGCGCTCGACGCGATGCCCCGCGACTACGACGGCCTCGCCTGGAGCGTCAGGGGCGCGGACCTCGCCGTGCTGCGCGGGTCGAAGGCCGAGGGCGAGACGGAGAAGGAGAACGTGCTGCTCGCCTGGACGGGCCTCGACGCGGGCGCCGGCGCCGAGACGGTGTACGATCCGTCGAAGGCAGCGGACTTCCCGAAGGGGTTCGTGCTCAGCGAGTACGCGGCGCCGCGCTGGAGCGACGACGGGTCGCGCGTGCTGGTGGGCATCAAGCAGCAGGAAGACGCGCTCCCGCGGAGCGAGGAGCCGCAGGCCAACGTCGACGTCTGGCACTGGAAGGACGCCGAGGTGCAGTCGGTGCAGATCGTGCGCCTCCAGCAGGAGCGGCGCGCGACCCTCGCCGCGGCGGTGCTCGTGCCGTCGGGGCGGTTCGCGCAGCTCGCCGACAGCGCCATGCCCACCCTGCAGATGGCCGACGATGGCTCGTGGGGCGTGGGGCGCAACGACACGACGTACCGCGGCGAGGTGGCGTGGGGCGGCGGCCACGCCGACTACTACGCCGTCAACACGGCCACCGGCGCGCGCACGCTCATCGCCGACAAGCTCTGGCGCACCATGGGCACCTCGCCCGACAGCAAGTGGTTCCTCTACCTGCAGAACGGGCACATCTACGCGTACGACGCCGCGTCGCGGAAGAGCGTGCCGGTCGACGGCGGCATGAGCTTCGTGAACACCGACGACGACCACGCGTACGAGCGTCCGATCTGGGGGCTGGCCGGCTGGTCGAGCGACGGCCGGTACGTGCTGGTATACGACAAGTACGACGTGTGGCGGCTGTCGCTCGACGGCACCGGCAGGCCGGTGAATCTCACGCAGGGCGCCGGACGGGCGCAGCAGGTCCAGTTCCGCGTCGTGCGGCTCGACCTGCCGGGCGGCGGCGGACGGGGCGGGCGCGGCGGGCGCGGCGGATTCACGCCGCCGGCGCGCGTCGAGGATCACGGCATCGACCTCTCGCGGCCGATCACCCTCTCCGCGTACGGCGAGTGGACCAAGAAGTCCGGCTACTGGACGCTGGCGCCGGGCCAGGCGCCCAGGCCGCTCATCTACGAGGACAAGATGATCGGGCAGGCCTCGAAGGCCGAGCACGCCGACCGCGTCATCTTCACCGAGCAGACCTTCCGCCAGTTCCCCGACTACTGGGTGGCCAACACCGCGTTCCAGGCGCCCCGCCAGGTGACCGACGCCGATCCGTTCCTCAAGGACTACGCGTGGGGGAGCAAGGTCCTCATCGACTTCACCAACAGCCGCGGCCAGAAGCTGCAGGCCACGCTCACGCTCCCGGCGGGCTACCAGCCCGGCAGGAAGTACCCGATGCTCGTGTACTTCTACGAGATCCTGTCGAACACGCACCACCAGTTCTCGATGCCCACGTTCGACGACCGGCCGCAGATGTCCACCTACGCGAGCAACGGATACCTCGTGCTCGAGCCCGATGTCGTGTACCAGATCGGCAAGCCGGGCAGCTCGGCGCTCGACTGCGTCACCAGCGCGGTGAAGAAGGTGATCGCCCTCGGCTACGCCGATCCGGCGCACATCGGGCTGCAGGGGCACAGCTGGGGCGGCTACCAGTCGAGCTACATCCTCACGCAGACGAACATCTTCGCGGCCGTCGTGACCGGCGCGCCGCCCACCGACCTCATCAGCTTCTACGACGAGACCTATCCCGGCACGGGCACCCTGCAGCAGGGGATCACCGAGGTCGGGCAGGTGCGCATGGGCGAGAACGTGAATCCCTGGAACAGCACGCAGCTCTACGAGGAGCAGTCGGCGCTGTTCAACGTTCCGAAGATCACGACGCCGTTCATGATCCTGCAGGGCACCGCCGACAACGCCGTGGACTGGCACCAGGGGCTCGAGCTGTACGCCGCCGCCAGGCGCCTGGGCAAGCAGGTGATCTTCGTCTCCTACCCGGGGGAGCCGCACCACCTGTCGAAGAAGCCCAATCAGATCGATTTCCAGATCCGCATGAAGCAGTTCTTCGACCACTATCTGAAGGGCGCGCCGATGCCCGACTGGATGAAGGACGGCGTGCCGCAGGTGGACAAGCAGCGCGCGACGTGGAAGGAGGACCACGGGCACTGATCGACGACGGTGGGCGCCCGGCCGGCAGCTCCGGCCGGGCGCGCGGGGTCAGCCGCCCGTGCGTTCGAGGAGCACGGTGCCCGAGATCCGCCTCATCTCTTCGCGTCGCCTGGCAGAATTGAACCGGCCCATGAACCGCCAGAGCCAGGCGAGCGTCATCTCGCGGTGCAGGCGGTGCGCCTCCTCCATCGACGAGCGGAACACCGCCTCGCGCCATCCGCACGGCTCGAAGAATTTCGTCCCCTCGGCGGGCGCGAAGCGGAACGGCGCATTGCCGCGCTCGGCCGCCTTGCCCCAGGACTTGTTCATGTACTTGAGCAGCCAGGGATTGGCGAGGTCGATGAGCCAGTACGCGAAGCTCGCCTGCTCGTGCAGGTCGCGCGCCAGCCCCGCCACGTGCTCGGCGGTCAGGTAGATGAGCAGTCCCTCGGTGACCACGAGCGCGCGCTGCGCGCCCTCCCCGATCCTGGCGAACAGCGCGTGCCTCGCCGAGTCGTCGGTGAGATCGGTCGCGACCGCTTCGTAGCGGCAGCGGGGCGACTCGGCGCGGAGGGCGTCGGTCTTGTAGGCGAGGATCGCCGGGAGATCGACGTCCACCCAGTGCAGCGCGGGCGGCAGCTCCATTCGCCACGGGCGGGCATCGAGGCCGGCGGCGAGGTTCACGACCGTGTCGATCCGTTGCGCGGCGATCGTCTCGCGGATGAGTTCGTCGAACAGCGCCGTGCGCACGATCATCGCCCAGGCGCTCGCGCGGCCGCGCTTGATGCTGCGCACGATCTCCTCGCCGCGGTCGCCGGCGAGGCGTCGCGCGTAGGGATCCCGGAAGATGGCGTCCGGGCGTTCGGACTCCATGGCGCGATAGACGGCCACCCATCGTGCGGTGTCGGAGATGTGTTCGATGGGCATGGGGGGGCGGCGTCTCAGGTTAGCGGGTGGCGGGTGAAGTGCACGGCCGGGATCGGGCTAAGCGGTTTGCGCGCGGATGTTTAGAGGCGTCAGGTGCGCGACAAATGTACGGGAATTGCAGATCGTCGGAAGGCGGCCTTGCGCTCCGATCCGGTCCGCCTCATGAGTTAGGCACTGGGAGGCGGAGTGCCGAACTTGCACTCGAGAGTAGTAGCCCGCTCGTCGGGCGCGGTCGCGAGCATCGCAGCGGCCCTGGTGTTGGCATGGGCGGCTCCGGCCGCGGGCCAGCGCGGCACGCCAGTGGTCGCTCCACGTGACAGCCAGGCCGTCGGAACGATCACGGGATTCGTCCGTGACAGCACCGGAGCGGCCGTCGCCGGAGCGCGTGTGGAGGCGGGCCCCAGGTACATCGCGCTGACCGACTCGATGGGCGCATTCGCATTGCGCGGCGTGCCGCAGGGCCCTGTGGCGCTGTCGGTGCGGCGCATCGGCTTCGCGCCGGCGACGTCCATGTGGGATCTGGGCGCGATTACCCTGTCGCTCGACCTGCACATTGCGCGGTTCCCCACGGTGCTGCCCACGGTTTACGCGCGGGCGCGGCACGAGCCGTACGATGCACGCCTCGCCGGGTTCTACCGCCGAGTCAACCAGAAGTTCGGGTACTACATCACCCGTGCGCAGATCGATTCACTCGGGACGTTCCGCATGACCGACGTGCTGGAACGCATTCCGGGGGTGCGGAAGTACACGATGGCCGGCGCGCTGGGCACGTCGGTCACGATGGCGGGCTCGCGCTGCGCTCCGCTCGTGATGGTCGACGGCTTCCCGGCATCGCTGGGCCGGTTCGATCTGAACATGATCGATCTCACGACCGTCGAGGGGATCGAGGTCTATCTGCATGGGTCGTCGGTGCCGTCGGAGCTCGCCGGAACGTACGGCATGGAGAACTGCGGGTTGATCGCGATCTGGTCCCGGCCGATGCGTCCCACGCTGCGGGCGGACCAGGTGTTGCCGCGGCACAGCGTGAACATCGATTCGCTGCTCGGGGCCAACGAGGTGTACACGGCCGCGTCGGTGGACAAGGCGGCGGAGTACACGCGGGGCACGGCCGTGCCCGTCTATCCGGACTCACTGTATCGCGCGCGCGTCCCGGGGCGCGTCGTGGCGCGATTCGTGGTCGATACGGCGGGATCGGTCGAATTCCGGACGATCCACATCGTGTCGGCAACCGAACCGCCGTTCGGGGCCGCGGTGGTGCAGGCCTTGCGTTCGGCGTCGTTCTCGCCGGCACGGCTCGAAGGCCGCCGGGTCCGGCAGATCGTGGAGATGCCGTTCGACTTCAAGTACGGCGCGGCCGACTCGATTCCGGGTCCGGGCCACTAGTCCCTTCTGGTGGATCTGTAGCAGCGGCGCGACGGGTCGCGTTTGCCGATCGGTCACATTTACCGAGCAATTATGTGGCCCCTCGCGAATGCCGCAGCGCATGTGATGGCCCGGCGGGCATTTTGTGACCATCAGGCGCGCTCGGGCGGTTAGGGATTCAACTGAACCCTTGCGAGCGTCTGGTCCATTCCTCAAAATGGGCCTTTCTCTCCCGTTTTCTACCCCTGCTCGAAGGCGTTTGCCGGCGCGGTGCCGGCGGCGGCTCGACGACCTGCCCCTGACGAAGTCCAGTCTCGACTCCCTCGCAAGGCTGGCCGTCCGTCCCTCAAGTTGGTTTTGAGACCCCTGGATGAGGACCAACAACATGAACGTGAATCGAATGAGGCGTTGGATTGTCCCTCTCGTGAGCGCGTGCCTGATGGGCTTCACGGCACTGCCGGCGATGGGACAGACCATCATCACCGGCAAGGTGACCGACGCCTTCGGCGCCGGCCTGCAGAGCGCCACGGTCAACATCGTGTCCCTGCGCCTCGGCACGATGACCAATGCGTCCGGCGAGTACACGCTGACCGTTCCCGACGCCGGCGCGCGCGGGCAGAGCGTGGACGTCACCGTGCGTTATCTCGGGTACACGCCACTCACGCAGTCCGTGACGCTGACCCCGGGCACCCACACGCTCAACTTCTCACTGAAGGCCGACCCCTTCCACCTGGGCGCCGTGGTGACCACGGGCGTGGCGGACTCCACCTCGCAGCGGAGCCTGACCTTCTCGGTGGCCAAGGTGACCGGTGAGCAGATTGCGGCGGTTCCCGCTGCCAACCCGCTCGAGAACCTCTCGGGCCAGGTCGCCGGCCTCAAGGTCGACGTCGGCACCGGCAACCCGGGCAGCGACCCGGCGATCCGCATCCGCGGCTCGACCTGCCTCACGGTGGGTTGCAGCAGCCCGCTCATCATCATCGACGGCGTCATCACGACGGAGAGCATCGCCGACATCGACGCGCAGGACATCTCGTCGATCGAAATCCTGAAGGGCGCGGCCGGCGCCTCGTTCTACGGCTCGAACGCAGCCAACGGCGTCATCAACATCACGACGAAGCGCGGCCGCGATCTGGTCGAGAACCACCTGACGATCACGGCGCACACCGAGTACGGCAACTCCGACATCGCGCACTACCCTGGCGTCAACGCCGGCACGCGCAACCAGTTCAACCCAGACGGCAGCATCCAGCTCACCGGGACGGGCGCCGCGGTGCTGAACACCTCGGGCTTCGACGATACGCCGTATCCGTCGAGCGGCATCAACCGGTTCCGCAACCAGCTGAAGCAGTGGACCAGCAACAACGACTACTACAACAACGACGTGACGGTGGGTCTCCGCCGCGGCAACACGAACTTCAACACGTCGTACAGCTCCGACCACAACGGCGGTATCCTGCCGTTCAAGAACGGCCAGTTCCGCCAGAACGTCCGGCTGAACGTCGACCAGGGCATCGGCGACAAGGCCGACCTGTCGGCGAGCATCACCTACGGCAACCAGCACAACGACTACGGGCCGAACTCGTCCACGGCGTGGTTCAACCTGTACCAGGCGTCGCCGATCATCGATCTGGCGCATCCCTACGGCACCGCGGCCAACCCGCAACCGGGCTTCAGCGCCGGCGACTCGTCGATCTACTTCCCGGTGCTCCCGACCTGGTCGGACGTGAACGCCCGCGGCAACCCGTTGTTCGACCTCCACTCGGCATCGGACGACTTCAACCGCCAGCGCATGCTGGGGTCGCTCGCGGCGCGCTACCATCCCACCGACTGGCTGCGGCTCGACGCCAACTACGGCACGGACCGCCTCAACGCGACCGAGCAGTACTATCAGGCGCGCGGCACCCCGAACAACGCCAATGGCAGCGTGACCCTGGGCAACCTGCGCGAATACACGAACAACGACGTGTCGTGGAATTCGCAGCTGCGGGCCACCGCCACGAAGCTCTGGCGGAGCCTGCTCTCCACGACGAGCGTGGCGTATCAGACCGAGAACAGCTCGCACACCGGCTTCAACGCCGGCGGCAACCAGCTCAGCGTCTATGCCACGCCCACCCTCGGCGCCGTGAACACGACCGCTCTGTCGGTCGGCTCCTACAATGACTTGTCGCGGACGATCGACTACATGGTGTCGCAGGACTTCGACCTGAAGGACCGCTACATCGTGAGCGCCCTGTACCGTCGCGACGGCTCCTCGCTGTTCGGGGCGGATGCGCGGTGGTCGAACTTCTACCGCATCTCGGGCGCGTACCGCGTCACGCAGGACATCCACATTCCCGGCGTGCAGGAGTTGAAGCTCCACGTCGCCCAGGGCACTGCCGGACTGCGCCCGGGCTACACCGACCAGTACGAGACGTACAACTTCTCCGGCGTTTCGCTCACCAAGGCGAACGTCGGAAACAAGTTGCTCAAGCCCGCGGTGCTGACCGAAACCGAGTACGGCCTCAACATCGACTTCCTCAACCGGTTCAGCGGCGAACTGACCTACGCCCACCGCGTGACCGACGGCGCCTTCCTCAACGTGCAGCTCTCCCAGGCGGCCTCGGGCGGTTACTCGAACCAGTGGCAGAACGCCGCGAACATCCTGTCCAACACCCTCGAGGGAGCCCTCCAGACGCGGCTGCTCGATCGCCGCGACTTCACGTGGGACCTCTCCCTCACCGGCGATCACACCACGCAGGAGATCACCTGGCTGAACGGCGCCCCGATCACGGTGAACGCCGGCGGACAGGGGCAGGGCATCTTCTACTACAAGGCGGGTGAGCCGCTGGGGATCATCTACGGGACGAGGTTCGCGACAACGATCCAGCAGGCGATCACCAATCACAACACGAATTTCCCGAGCACCAATCCTTCGGACTACGTCGTCAACCCGATGGGGTTCGTCGTCTTGGCCGCCAATCGCGGCACCCAGAATGAGCGTCCGATTCCAATCGTGGACGCGAACGGGAATGACACGTTCGTCATCGGCAACGTGAATCCGAAGCTGAACTACGGGTTCCAGAACGACATCCGGTTCAACCGGTTCAGCATCCACGCCAACTTCGACGGCCAGCTCGGCGGCGACATCTACAACTTCAGCAAGCAGTGGTCGACGCAGGACCTGCGCAACCCGGACATGAACATGGTGGGCAAGCCGGATGCGCAGAAGATCGCCGAGAACTTCTTCACGATCGGTCTCTACAACGGCCTCGATCCGGCCAGCTACTACGTCGAGTCCGGCGCTTACCTCAAGCTGCGCGAGCTGTCGGTGGGTTACGACGTGCCGCTCAGCGTGCTGCCCCGGATCGGTCTCGGCCGTGCGTCGGGCCTCCGCCTGTCATTCGTGGGACGCAATCTGGTCACCTGGACCAAGTACTCGGGCTTCGATCCTGACGTGACGTCCGGCAGCGACTTCAACTTCAAGATCGACGGGTTCCGGTATCCGCCCTTCCGGACGCTGACCGGCCAGGTCGAGATCCGGTTCTAACCCTACCGCCCATTCATGGAGCAAACACTAATGCGAATCCATCACAAGGTTGGGGCGGTGTTGGCGGGGGCGGCGCTGCTGATGAGCGCCGCCTGCAGCCAGGACCTCAACGTCACCAACCCCAATCAGCCGGACAAGGCGCGCGTGCTCGCCACGCCGGCGGACGTGCAGACCCTCGCGGTTTCCACGATCCATTCCTGGTACATGGGCGCCACGCAGGTCGATCCCTGGGTGATGCTCAACGTGACCGGGGACCTCATGACGATGAACTACGGAAACTTCGGCGCCCGGTTCAACAACCTCGAGCCGCGCATTCCGTACAACAACAACGCGGCGAGCGGCGACGCCGAAGTGGCGCAGAATCCGTGGAATTCGCAGTATTCCACGATCGGCGCGGCGAACGACGTGATCAACGCGATCGCCGGCGGCATTTCGCTGCCGGGTGGCACCGACAAGTACAAGGCGCTGGCGCTGTTCTCGCAGGCCGGCGCGCTGCTCGAGCTGTCGCTCGTGTACAACCAGGCCTTCCCGGTGGACGAGACGGTTTCCCCGTCGAACCCGCCGTCGATGGTCGACTACAAGGCCATGGAAGCGTTCACGAAGACGAAGATCGATGCCCTCATCGCCTTCGTCCAGAACCAGAACTACACGTACGATCAGAAGACCGAATTCCCCGCCTCGGTGCAGCCTGAGGGCAACGACTACAGCGTCAACGCCACCGGGACCGGCGCGACGTCGAACTTGATGTATCGAGTCGCGAACACGTGGGGCGCGCAGCTGATCGCCTACTCGCCCCGCACGGCCGCCGAGGCCGGCAGCGCGAACTGGGCGCAGGTGCTGGCCTACGCGCAGAAGGGGCTCGGGCACGACGGCGGCGCTCCGATCGACTTCAGCGTGATCGGTGACTACAACAACTGGTGGAGCGACTTCGTGTCGTACTTCGACTATCCAAGCTGGATGATGGTCGACCTCCACCTGATCCATCAGATGGCGCCGAACGTGCCGACCGACTACACCGGCCTCCCCGCGTCGCCGGCCTCGGCCTACGATGCGGTGTGGGCCCCGGATACGACATCGGCGTTGACCGACAAGCGCCTCGGCATCGACACGACCGACGTCAACTCGTACGTCGCCGGCACGGACGACAAGACCGACTTCGTGTACGCACGGCAGGTGCAGGGATCAGCGGCCCGCGGCATCTACATGCAGAGCCCGTACTACCACGTGCGCTACATCGCCTACTCGTACCAGTCCAACAACGCGCAGATCGGCCCGGCGCCGTACAATATGGCGGCCGAAACCGACCTGCTCGAGGCCGAAGCACTGGTTCGGACCGGCGGCGATCTCCAGAAGGCCGCTGACCTCGTGAACTACACGCGGGTGGGCCGTGGCGGGCTGGCACCGCTCACCGCGACCAGCAGCACAGCCAGCTTCCTGTCGGCGATCACGTACGAGCTGGAAGTCGAGTGCGACGGTTCCGACGGCTACGGCTTCTTCGCCCTGCGCGGCATGGACCAGCTGCAGAATGGAACGCTCCGCCACCTGCCGGTGCCGGCCAGCGAACTGCAGACGGACGGGCTGCCGGTGTATACCTTCGGCGGCGTGGGCCTGCCCGACATGAGCCGGATTACCGCCGGCACGGGAACAGCGGTCCCGGAGTTCAACATCCAGACCTACCAGAACGGACCGTGGCGTGCGCTGTCGCTGCCCGACGGCAGGACGATGGAGCTGCCAAGCTTCAAGCTGCCGCCGCACCGGACGCCATTCGGTGGCTCGAGGTTCTAGCGGTCAGCTGACGCAGCACACCAGAAGGACGAGTCGGGCGCATACCGAATCCGGTATGCGCCC
>DASVWS010000038.1:0-32487 GCA_036393095.1 Gemmatimonadaceae bacterium
TGCCCGTGCGCTCGCCCGCATAGGCGCGCCCGGAGAGGCGGAGCCAGGTGGCGAGCCGCGCCTCGATGGCGTCGCGCGACGGATCGGCGGCGTCGTCGACGAGATCGTCGGTGTAGCGGCACCAGGCGTACACGCGCGCCAACCGATTGCGCTGTTCCCGCGGCATGAAGCGCGACGCGAAGCGGAACGAGCGGCTGTGGCGGGCGAAGTAGCGCATCCACTGATCCGGGCCCGGAGGCGCGGGCGACAGCCAGGCGTCACCGCGGTCGGACGCGTCGACGACGTGCGGCGCCGTCATCGGACCGCCGCCCCGCGCACCGCGGCGCCCGCCACCGGAGTCGAAGCCGGGCGCCGGGCGGCGCCGCGGCCGAGCACGGCGCAGAGGAGGAGCGCGCCCGTGGTCGCGACGAGCGCACCCCACGCGCCCGTGGCCAGAATGAGACCGAGCGGCAGCGCGAGGTTGAGCGCGTAGAATGCGCCGAGCCAGCGCGTAGACAGCCGGCCGATCCACGCGTCGGCGCGCGTCGCGACGAGCGCGAGCATCAGCATGAGCCCGGTCGCGTACCAGCCGGCCAGGTTGAGCCAGGGCATGCCGTAGTACGGGCCCGACGATCCCCACACCCAGTAGCTCGTGAACTGGCTCATCGCCGGATCGAGCGCGAGGTCCCAGCTCAGGAGAATGAGCGAGCCGAGCAGCACGCGGCGCGCCGCCGTGGCGCCGTCGCCGAGGAGGCGTTTCGCGATGGCGTAGCTGGGGAGCGCCATCAGGAACCAGCTGAGCGGGATGAGCACCGGCACGTGCGCGAACCACTTGAGGCCGAGGCCGTCGGTGTAGCGGTAGGGTCCGAAGGGGAGGCCGACGGTGGTGCCGAGCAGCTCGCTGGCGAGGCTGAGCGCGTAGACGGAGACGAACGCGCCGGTCCAGCGCCACCCGGCGCGACTCACGAGAACGACGGCGAGCGCCGCGGCGCCAAGGACGATGTGCGCGCGCGGAAAGAAGGTGAACGACGCCGCATAGACGCGCATGGCCGCGGGGCGTCCGGCGAGCAGCGCGGGGTGCCGCGCGAAGAGGGCGAACCCCGCGATCGCCGCGGCAGTGAACAGGGCGAAGAGCTGGAGCGCGCCGTTTGCCCACGGGCCGGCGGGTGCGGGACGAGGGCCGCCCGCGGCGCGGGCGTCGATTCCTCGAGACTGCGGTGCGGTGGGCAACGGAACTCCTGGGGGCCGCTGGTGGTGGCGGATCGTGTGGACGAAGAATGGCATTTTGTCCATCTATTGTCAAGCTATTTTCAAGAATAATACTTGACATTACATGGACAGTTGGCGATCCTGAGGTCGGTAGCGCTGACACCGGCTGCCGCTGGAGGCCCTCTCCTGGGTCACCACGGCGCCACTCTGGTGAGGTGATTTTCGTGACAAAGGGGACCAGGGCGCGCGCCGTGGTGATCGGGGCCGGGTTCGGCGGGCTGGCCGCGGCCGTCCGGCTGCGGGCCATGGGCTACGAGGTGACGGTGCTCGAGGCGCTCGACCAGCCCGGAGGGCGGGCGCGCGTCTTCAGGCGCGACGGCTTCACCTTCGACGCCGGCCCCACCGTGATCACCGCGCCCTACCTGCTCGACGAGCTGTTCACGCTCGTGGGACGCGACGCGCGCGACTACTTCGAGCTGATGCCGGTGGATCCGTTCTACCGGATCCTCTTTCACGACGGCTCGACCTTCGACTACGTGGGCGACGACGAGCGGCTGCTGGCGCAGATCGCCGCGCTCTCACCGCGCGACGTCGACGGCTACCGGAAGCTGGCCGCGCACGCGCGGCGCATCTTCGACGTCGGCTACACGCAGCTCGCCGACCAGCCCTTCGACCGGCTGTCCACGATGCTGCGCGTGGTGCCGGCGATGATCCGCCTGGGGAGCCACCGCTCGGTGTACGGGCTGGTCTCGCGCTACATCCGCGACGAGCGGCTGCGGCAGGCGTTCTCGTTCGAGCCGCTGCTCGTGGGCGGCAATCCGTTCGACACGACGTCGATCTACCTGCTGATCCACTGGCTGGAACGCAAATGGGGGGTGCACTTCGCGCGCGGCGGAACGGGCGCGATCGTCGCCGCGCTCGTCCGCCTGCTCGACGAGCTGGGCGTCGAGGTGCGGCTCCACGCGCCGGTGGAGGAGATCGAGGTGGAGCACGGGCGCGCCGCCGCGGTGCGCACGGCGGGCGGCGAGCGCATCCCGTGCGAGCTCGTGGTGAGCAACGGCGATCCGTCGTTCGTGTATACCAACCTCATCGGCGCGCGGCACCGGCGCCGCCACAGCGACCGCGCGGTGGCGCGCACGCGCCAGTCGATGAGCCTGTTCGTCGCCTATTTCGGCGTGTCGCGCACGTACCCCGGTCTCGCGCACCACACGATCGCGCTCGGCCCCCGCTACGAGGGACTCCTCGACGACGTGTTCCGCCGCAAGGTGCTGGCCGACGACTTCTCGCTCTACCTGCACGCGCCCACGCGCTCCGATCCGACGATGGCGCCCCCGGGGCACGAGGCGTTCTACGTGCTCTCGCCGGTGCCGAATACGCGGAGCGGCATCGACTGGTCGCGCGAGGGCGACGCCTATCTGGACCGCATTCTCGCCTCGCTGGAGCGGCGGTTGCTGCCCGGCCTGCGCGACCACCTGGTGACGGTGCAGACGATGACGCCGCGCGACTTCGAGCACACGCTGCGCTCGGTGGACGGCGCGGCGTTCGGGCCCGAGCCGATTCTCCGGCAGTCGGCGTACTTCCGCTACCACAACCGCTCGCCCGACGTGCAGGGACTCTACTTCGTGGGCGCGGGCACGCACCCGGGGGGCGGCGTGCCGGGCGTGCTCTGCTCGGCGAAGGTGCTGGAGCGCGTGGTGCCGCGTCCCGCGGCGCGGCTATCCGTGGTCGCCGGCGGCCTCGGCGAACTCGCGCCCCCGCCAGCGCCGCGGGCGGCGCACCGTCGATAGGAAAATGCGAAACACGGCGGCGGGGTCGGCGAGCGGCGACAGCCAGTAGAGCACGCCGCGCTCCGCGTACGATCCGCGCAGCGCCCACAGCAGCGCGCCGCGCAGCACGAGCAGCACGGCGTTCACCGCGAGCAGCGCCGCCAGCGCCAGGCGCGCCGTGCCCGCGCCGGAGGCGAGCACGCCGGCGGCGGCGATCGCGATCCAGAGCGGCGCCGCCTGCGCCAGCGCCAGCATGGCGAGATCCATCCACTGGCGCCCGCGCGGCGTGGCGTCGGCGAGGTCCACCGAGCGCCCCCACTCGCGCCACATCTCGCGGGCGGAGGCGTAGGCGCGCACGTCGAACAGGCGCGACCCGTCGAGAAAGCCCACGCGCGCACCGCGCCGGGCGAGGAAGCGCGCCAGGGTCACGTCGTCGGCCCACGACGCGCGCGCCGCCTCGTATCCGCCGGCCGCTTCGAGCACGCGGCGCCGGGCCAGGAAGCACTGCCCGTTGGCGAGCACGCGGCCGGGATCGTCGCCGCCCGGCACGCCGGTGCGGTACACCAGGGTGGCGAGCATCGCCGGCTGGAGCCAGCGCTCCGCGGGCGCCAGGTGCGCGAAGCGCGGCGAGAACGACACCACGTCGTACGCGCCGTCCTCGGCGGCGGCGAGCGCGCCGGCCACGAGGCCCGGATCGGGCACGGTGTCGGCGTCGACGCCGAGCACCCAGGGCGCGCGCGCCTGCGAGAGCCCGTGCTGCAGCGCCCACACCTTGCCGATCCATCCCGGCGGGCGCGGCGGATCGACGAGCAGGCGCAGGCGCGGGTCGAGCGCCGCGGCGCGCGCGACGAGCTCGCGCGTGCCGTCGGTGGAGCGGCTGTCCACGACGAGTACTTCGGCCAGCACGTCGCCCTGCCGGGCGAGTCCGGCGAGGCAGGGGGCGAGGCGCTTCGCCTCGTTGTACGTCGGCACGATCACGGTGACGGCGCCGGCGGGTCCGCGGTCGCGCGGCTGCACCGGCGGCATCCGGCGCGCGCCGGGCAGGAGGCGGCGCAGCACGACGGCGGCGGCCGCCGTCTGCGCGGCGAGGCAAGCGTAGAGGAGCGCGTGCACGGCGACGAATCTAGACAGGGCGGCGCCGCGGACGAACCTTTGTGAGAACTGAAGGACACGGCGTTCCGGGCCGCACTGTCTCGTCCCGTGCCCCGCAGATAAGCTTGAGGCATCGTACTCACCGGCAAGGGGGTCATCCGATCATGTTGAACCGCGTCCTTTCGATCCGTCCGTGGGCGAGCCTCGGGCTCGCCGCCACCGTTCTGCTCACCGTCGGCGCCCGGCCGCCGGCGCACCCGCCGGTGAAGCCGAACATGCTGGCCGGACTGGTGTGGCGGAACATCGGTCCGCTCCGCGCCGGCCGCGTGGCCGCGGTTTCCGGCGCCGTCGGCGAGCCCGGCGTGTTCTACTTCGGCTCTCCCTCGGCGGGCGTGTGGAAGACCACCAACGCCGGCATCACCTGGGAGCAGGTCTTCACGGATCAGGTGAAGGACGTATCGTCGGTGGGGGCCATCGAGGTCGCGCCGTCGGACACCAACATCCTCTACGTGGGCACCGGCGACATCATCACCGGCGGCGCCATCAATGAAGGGAACGGCGTCTACAAGTCCACCGACGCCGGCAAGACGTGGACGCACATCGGGCTCGACGCCACCAAGCAGATCCCGTCGATCATCGTCGATCCCTCGAACCCCGACATCGTGATGGTGGCGGCGCAGGGGAACGTGCATGCGAAGAGCGACCAGCGCGGCGTGTTCCGCTCGACCGACGGCGGCAAGACGTGGACCAAGGTGCTGTACGTGAACGACGAAATCGGCGCCGTGAAGCTGGCCTACGCGCACGACACGCCGAACGTCGTCCTGGCGACCACCGACGAGCACTACGTGGCGCCCGGCTCCACGGCGCGCGGCGCGTTCGGCGGGCCGAGCGGCACGCACCTCTTCAAGTCCACGGACGAGGGCGTCACGTGGACGGAGATCAGCGGGCACGGACTGCCCGAGTTGAACGGGCGGACCTCGGTGGCGGTGGCGAACCACACCGACGGACAGCGCATGTTCCTGATCAGCAACACGGGGCTCTACCGCTCCGACGACGGCGGCGCGAGCTGGCGGCAGATGGATTCCACCGACACGCGGATCCGCAACGGGCAGGGCGGCTACAACTGCGGCGTGTACGTGAGTCCGGACGATCCGGACGTGGTGTACACGATCAACACGTCGAGCTACGTGTCGCGCGACGGCGGGAACACGTTCACCGGATTCAAGGGCGCGCCGGGGGGCGACGATCCGCAACAGCTCTGGATCGATCCCACCAACGGCCAGCGCATGCTGCTGGGGATGGACCAGGGAGGCACCGTCACGCTGGACGGCGGGCAGACCTGGAGCACGTGGTACAACCAGAGCACGGAGCAGGTCTATCACCTGTCGGTGGACAACTCCTTCCCCTACTGGGTGTACGCGCCGCAGCAGGACGCGGGCGCGATCCGCGTGCGGAGCCGCGGCAACTTCGGCGAGATCACGCCGCTCGACTGGGATCCGGTGGGCGGCTGGGAGTGGGGCTCGATCGTGGCCGATCCGCTGAACACGAACGTCGTGTACGCGAGCGGCTCGGGGATTCTCAAGATCACGTATCCGAGCGAGCAGGTGATCAACGTGAGTCCGAGCGTCGATCCGGGGCTGCACCTGCGGCAGACGTCGACGAATCCGCTGGAGTGGGTGCCGTGGAACCAGCACGAGCTGCTGGCCGGCTTCCAGTACGTGATGGCCACCGACGACGGCGGTGCGCGCTGGCACCGGATCAGCCCCGACCTCGGCTATCCCAAGGGCGTGACGCCGCCGCCGGAGAACGAAGCAGGCGGGCGCGGGGGCCGCGGCGGACGTGGCGGGCCGCCGCCGGGCGGGCTCATCGAGGCGATCTCGCCGTCGACCGCGGCGCGGGGACTCATCTGGGTGTCCACGAACAACGGGCTGGTCAAGCTCACGCGCGACGACGGCAAGACGTGGGAGGACGCGAGCATCCCCGATCTGCCCGACCGCGAGCACGCGGACCTCGACGCGATCGACGCGTCGCACACGAACCCGGCCGAGGCGTACGTGGCCGTGGATTACCACACGTCGGGGAACTACGCGCCCTTCTTCTACCGGACGCGCGACTACGGCAAGACGTGGACGAAGATCGTGAACGGGCTGCCCACCGACGAGGTGAACGGCAGCTTCGCGCGCGTGATCCGCTCCGACACGAAGAAGGCGGGGCTGGTGTTCGCCGGCACGGAGAGCGGCATGTACGTGTCGTTCAACGACGGCGACACGTGGCAGTCGCTGCAGCTCAACCTGCCGCTCACCTCGTACCGCGACGCGGTGATCAAGGGGAACGACCTCGTGGTCGGCACGTACGGCCGCGGAATCTGGATTCTGGACGACATCGCGCCGCTGCGGCAGATGACGGTGGCGATGGAAAGCGAGCCGGCGCACCTGTTCAAGCCGAGCGAGGCGGTGCGCATCCGCCGGAACGTGAACCAGGATACGCCCTTCCCGCCGGAGGTGCCGCATTCGCTGAACGCGCCGCCGGGCGTGCTGATCTACTACTCGCTGGGGGCGCGTCCGTCGGGCGACATCTCGCTCGAGGTGCTCGACGCGCACGGGCACGTGGTGCGCCACCTGTCGAGCGCGCCGATCACGCCGGTGGAGGAGGCGTCGCATCCGCCGGAGCCGAGCTTCTGGCTGCTGGTGCCGCAGCCGATGCCCACCGAGGTCGGGCTCAACCGGATCAACTGGAACCTGCGCTACGACGATCCGCCGGCATTCTCGCACTCGTACGGCATCAACGCGAATCCGGGGCTCACGCCGGCGTCGCCGGAAGGGCCGCTCGTGCCGCCGGGCGTGTACACGCTGCGCCTGACGGTGAACGGCAAGCAGTATTCGCAGTCGCTCACGGTGGTGAACGATCCGCGGTCGCCGGCGTCGAACGCGGCGGTGCATGCGCAGTTCGCGCTGCAGCTCCAGGCGTACGACGGGGCGAAGGCGGGGTGGGACGGCTACCAGCAGGCGACGGCGCTCAAGACCGCGGTGGAGCAGGCGGGGGCGAACGCGGCGGTGGCCGACGCCGCCAAGGCGTTCGCGGCGAAGATCGACACGGTGAGCGGCGACCTGCAGCGCGGGGGCGGCCGCGGCGGATTCTTCTTCGGCCGCGGTCCGGCGGGCCCGCCCAACTTCAAGGGCGTGAACGGCTCGATGCTGCGCGAGTTGGATCTGCTCGACGGCGGCGACATGGCGCCGACGCCGGCGATGCAGGCGGGATATGCGGCGGACTGCCGCGAGCTGAAGACCGCGGCGGCGAGCTGGCGGGCGCTGACGGTGAAGGAGCTGCCGGCGTTCAACGCCCAGCTCACGAAGGCGGGGGTGCCGGCGATCGCGGCGCCAACGCCGATGCCGGCGGTGACCGGCTGCTGACCACGCGCGCCGCGTCGCGCGCCGGGTGACACCGGCGCGCGGCCCGGCGCCACGAAGGGAAACGCGAAGCCCGGCGGGTATTCCGCCGGGCTTCGTCGCGCGGTACCGTTGGCGGGTGTCCTCCCCCCGGTTGTCCTCCGAAGCGGCCCAGGCGGGCGCGGTCGAATCGCACAGCGCCGGGCTGAAGCGGGAGCTGGGCCTGTTCGACCTGGTGCTCACGCAGGTGATGTTCATCGTGGGCGCGCAGTGGGTGGGGACGGCGGCCAAGCTCGGCCACTCGCAGATTGCGTACTGGCTGCTGGCGATGGCGCTGTTCTACCTGCCGCAGGCGGCGGTGGTGATCTACCTGAACCGCCTGATGCCGCTGGAGGGCGGGCTCTACCAGTGGGCGAAGATCGGGTTCAACGACGGGATGGGGTTCATCGTCGCCTGGAACCTCTGGGTGTTCGCCCTCATCCTGCTGTCGTCGTACGGCGTCGGCATCGCCGACACGTTCAGCTACCTCCTGGGGCCGGCGCGGCAGGCGATCGCCAATTCGCGGCTGTACGAGGGCGCGGTCACCGGGATCATGGTGGCCATGATCATTCTCGTATCGCTGTTCGGGCTCCGGATCGGCAAGTGGATCCACGACGCGGGCGGCATGGCGCACCTGCTGACCTTCGGCGCGCTGGTGGCGATGCCGGCGTTCGCCTTCGCGCGCGGCGCCGTGGCCGATCACCACCCGTTCGCCGCGTCCGCGCCCGCGGCGAACCTCCTCTCGATCAACATCTTCAGCAAGATGGCGCTGGGCGCGCTCACCGGATTCGAGTACGTGGCGATCCTCGCCGGCGAAACGCGGAATCCGGCGAAGGCGATCGGGCGCTCGGTGGTGATCGCGACGCCGATCATCGCGCTCATGTTCATCATCGGCACGAGCGCCGTGCTGGCCGTGACGCCGATCGACAGGATCGACCTGATCGCGCCCATCCCGCAGGCGCTCACCAACGGGCTCGGGTCGGTGGGGTTCGCGGCGTACATCGTGCCGGCGCTGACGCTGCTGCTGCTCATCCGGCACGTGGGCAACGTGAACCTGTTGTTCGCCAACACGGCGCGGCTGCCCATGGTCGCGGCGTGGGACGGGCTGCTGCCGGCCTGGTTCACGCGCCTCCATCCGCGCTTCCGCACGCCGCTCAACTCGATCCTCTTCCTGGGCGCGGTGACGCTGGTGTTCGGGGTGCTGAGCCTGGTGGGCGTGGGGCTGCAGGAGGCGTTCCAGCTGCTCGACAACGCGGCGGGGATTCTCTATGCCGTGTGCTACCTCGTGATGTTCGCGCTGCCGCTGGTGGGGATGCGGGGGTTCGCGCGGGCGCCGCGCTGGCTGCGGCTGGCCGCCGCCTCGGGATTCCTCGTCACGGTGCTCTACATCGTGTTCGCGGTGTTCCCGATCATCGCGGTGACCAGCTCGGCGAGCTTCGCCGCCAAGATCATCGTGGTCGTGCTGGGCGCAAACCTGATCGGCGTCGCGATCTACCGGGCCGGGAAGCGCCGCCGCGCCGGGCGCGCGTGATTCGTCGCGGGGCCGCGGCAGCGCCGACGCCCGCCCGGGGCCGCTCGAGATCCTGAGTCCGCGCCGCGACGACTGGAATCGCGGCCGCCGATCGTCGAGATTGCGGATCGGCGCTCAATACGAGGAATGGAACGATGATTGCCTGGCTCGGGACGGGATTGCTCGGCTCCGGATTCGTGCGCGCGCTGCTGAAGCGCGGCGAGCCGGTGCACGTCTGGAACCGGTCGAGGAACAAGGCGCAGGCGCTCGAGGCCGACGGCGCGACGGTGTTCACCGACCCGGCCGGCGCGGTGCGCGGCGCCGCGCGCGTGCACCTCTGCCTGTCGGACGATTCCGCCGTGGACGACGTGCTGGAGCTGGCGCGGCCCGGCTTCGCGGAGGGCGTGGTCGTGGTGGACCACACGACGACGTCGCCGGCGGGCACGGCGGCGCGCGTGAAGCGGTGGACGGAGCGCGGCGTGGCGTTCCAGCACGCGCCGGTATTCATGGGACCGCCGAACGCGCTCGCGCGCACGGGGTTCATGCTCGCGTCGGGCGACGAGGCGCTGTTCCGGCGGCTGGAGCCCGAGCTCGCGCAGATGACCGGGAAGGTGCTCTACTTCGGGCCGGTGCCCGAGCGCGCGGCCGGCATGAAGCTGCTCGGAAACTCGTTCCTGATCGCGATGCTGGCCGGCATCTCCGACCTGCTGGCGCTCGCCAAGTCGCTGGACATTCCGTCGCGAGAGGTGGTGGCGCTGTTCGAGACGTTCAATCCGGGGGCGCAGCTCCCGGCGCGGATGCAGCGCGTGCTCACAGGCGACTACGATCACCCGTCGTGGAACCTGGCGATGGCGCGGAAGGACGCGCGCCTGATGATCGAGGCGGCCGGACGCGCCAACGTGCCCCTGCACGTGATGCCGGTGGCGGCGGCGGAGATGGATCGCTGGCTGGCGGCGGGGCACGCCGCCGACGACTGGACGATCATCGCGACGCCGGTGATCCGGTAGATGGAAGAGCGCTGGGCGGCCGTCGACCGCTACATCGACTCGCTCTTCGTGCCCGCCGACGCGGGGCTGGATGCGGCGCTGCGGGCGAGCCGTGCCGCGGGACTCCCCGACATTCAGGTGAGTCCGGCGCAGGGCAAGCTGCTGCACCTGCTCGCCCGCGCCGTGCGCGCGCGGCGGATACTGGAGCTCGGCACGCTGGGCGGGTACAGCACGATGTGGCTGGCGCGCGCCGTGGAGCCCGGCGGCCGCGTGGTGACGCTCGAGGTGAATGACAGGCACGCGGAGGTCGCACGGTCCAGTCTCACGGCGGCGGGACTCGATGCCGTGGTCGACCTGCGACTGGGCCCCGCGCTCCGGACGCTGCCGGCGCTGGCGCGGGAGGAGGCGCCGCCCTTCGACTTCATCTTCATCGACGCCGACAAGCCGAACATCCCCGAGTACTTCGACTGGGCGGTGCGATTGTCGCGGCCGGGGGCGGTGATCGTCGTGGACAACGTGGTGCGCGACGGCGAGGTGGTCGACGCGGCGAGCGCCGACCCGTCGGTGCAGGGAGTGCGGCGGTTCAACGCCGCGGCCGCCGCCGACGCCCGCGTGAGCATGACCACGATTCAGACGGTCGGAAGCAAGGGTCATGACGGGTTCGCGATCGCGCTGGTCGTTGGCGTGTGAACCCGCGGAGATGCGAAGCAAGAAGGAAGTGACGACGGAGGGCCGAACGATGGTGGAACGCAGTGGGCGGCGCGGAGGCGCGATGGTGGCCGTGCTGTTGGCGGCCATGGCGGCGGGGTGCGCAACGGGCGGTCGAGCGGCGGCCGGCCCGTCGGCGGCGGCGCCGACGGTGGTGGCGGAACCGCTTTCCCTCGGGCTGCGCTGGGTGTCGCGGTCGGCGGAGTACCGGGCGCTGGCGCGGCAGACGTACGCCGGGGCCGCGGCGCGGCTCGAGCAGCTCGCGCCGGCCGTCTCGACGCCCCGGTGGGGGGTGATCCTCGATGCCGACGAGACGGTGCTCGACAACAGCGCGTACGAGCGGCGGCGCGCCGCGCTCGACAGCGATTACACGGAGCCGAGCTGGTCGGCGTGGGTGCGGGAGATGGCGGCGCCGGCGGTGCCGGGCGCGGTGGCGTTCACGCGCCGCGTGCACGAGCTGGGCGGCCGCGTGATCATCGTGACCAACCGCGCCGACTCGCTGTGCGGGCCGACCCGCGGCAACCTGATGCAGGTGGGGGTGGACGCGGATCTCGTGCTCTGCCAGGCGCCGGGCCAGCCCGACAAGAACCCGCGGTTCGACGCCGTGCAGCGGGGGACGGCGTCGCCCGCGCTGCCGCCGCTCGCGATCCTGGAATGGCTGGGCGACAACATCCGGGACTTCCCGCATCTCACGCAGGCGTCGCGGGCGGACGCGAGCGCGCTGGCGCTGTTCGGGCGGCGCTACTTCGTGCTGCCCAATCCGGTGTACGGGAGCTGGCAGCCCGCGCCGTGACGCCGCCGGTATGGCCGCGGCGGGTATACCCGTTGCGGATATAACCATAGTGGATATATTGAGGCATGCGACCGACCGACGACGACGTGCAGGCGTTTCTCCCCCTGCCGACGGCCACGCTGCACATCCTCATGGCGCTGGCCGAAGAGGACCGTCACGGGTACGCGATCATCCAGGTCGTGGAGGAGCGGACCGGCGGCAAGATCCGCCTGAGCGCGGGCACGCTGTATCGGTCCATCCAGCGGATGCTGCAGCAGGGGCTGATCACGGAGCCGCGCGCCCGCCCCGCGCCGGCGCTGGATGACGAACGGCGGCGCTACTACCGCATCACGCCGCTGGGGCTGGCGGTGGCGCGCGCCGAGGCGGCGCGGCTGAGCGAGTTGGTGCGCATGGCGCGCGCCACCGGACTCGTGCCCAGGGGGATCTGATGCGCCTCTACCGGCTGCTCCTGCATCTCTACCCGGCGTCGTTCCGGCGCGAGTTCGGCGCCGAGTTGCGGCAGGCATTCGCGTTGCGGCGCCGCGAAGCGTCGGGTCTCGGCGGCATCGCCCTCCTATGGCTCGAAACGGTGCCCGAAGTGATCGGCAACGCCGTCGCGGCGCACTGGGACATCCTCGTTCAGGATCTTCGCTACGCGCGCCGCACGCTGGCCCGGACGTGGGGATTCGCGCTCACGGCGGTGCTCGTTTCGGCGCTCGGGGTGGGCGCGACGGCGGCCGCGTTTTCCGTGACCGACTTCGTGCTGCTTCGCCCGCTGCCGTTCCAGCAGCCCGGTCAGCTCGTCGACATATGGGAGAAGCTGCCGGGGTATGCGCACCTGGAAGTGTCGCCGGCCAACTTCGTCGATTGGCAGACGATGGCGCACTCGTTCCGTTCGATGGGCGCGTACAGCGGCCTCTCGGCGAATCTGATCGCGACCGGTGAGCCGCAACGCGTGCAGGGGGCCTGGGTCACGTACGATCTCCTGTCGACGCTCGGCGTCACGCCGTACCTCGGGCGTGCGTTCACCGCGGCGGACGATCGGAGCGGAGCAGCGGGGACGGTTCTGCTCAGCTACGCCTTCTGGCAGTCCGAGTTCGGCGGCGACCGGGCGATCCTCGGCCGGTCAATTCGCCTGGACGGCGAGTCGTACCGGGTGATCGGCGTCATGCGCCCCGACTTTCAGTTTCCCGATCGGACGGTCCAATTCTGGACGCCGTTCCGGTGGGATCGCGCGTCGAGCGACTTCCAGGACCGGACGAATTTCTGGCTGAACGTCGTCGGCCGGCTGCGCCCGGGCACGAGTCTGGACGCGGCGCGGGCCGATATGGAGACCGTGGCGTCGCGGCTGGAGACGGCGTATCCGGTGGCCAACAAGGATGCCTCGGCCGCGGTCTACGGCATGCGCGACGAGCTGTCGCAGCAGTCGCGCCTCCTCCTCTGGTCGCTGTCGGGCGCGGCGCTGTGCATCCTGTTGATCGCGTGCGCCAATCTGGGAAATTTGATGCTCGTCCGCGGGGTCGCTCGGCAACGCGAGCTGGCCGTGCGGACGGCGCTCGGGGCCGGGCGCGAGCGGCTGGTGCGCCAGATGCTCACCGAGACGCTTCTCCTGATCGGCGCCGGCTGGCTGGCGGGCGTGTTCGTCGGCATTGCCGGGGTGCCGCTGCTGGCCCGGCTGGTGCCCGACGCGCTTCCGGTGGCCGGCATCCCGCCCGTCGACCTGCGCGTGCTCGCCGGCGCGGGCGCGCTCGCGCTCCTCACGAGCGTGGCCTTCGCGACCCTCCCTGCGTGGCGCGCCACTCGCCGCGCGGGGCTCGCCGCGCTGCGCGACGGGCGCGGCGTTGGGGGCGGCCGCACCGAGCGGGTGCGGGCCGCGCTGGTGACGTTCGAAGTGACGGCGTCGGTGGTGCTGCTGATCGCCGCCGGGCTGCTGCTCCGCTCGGTGCAGCGCATCGAGGGAGTCGACCCCGGATTTCGCGTGGATGGACTGCTCACGGTGCGCACGGCGCTCGCCATGCCGAAGTACGCGACCGTGGAGTCGCGCGACGCGTTCTACCGGCGCGTCCTCGACGGCGTGCGGGCGATCCCCGGCGTGACGAACGCAGCCTATACCTCGTGGCTCCCGCTCACGTGGGGCGGCGGAATCTGGAATGCGGAGATTCCCGGCAAGACGCTCGACCGCAGCGCCGGGAACTCGGCCAGCATCCGCTACGTCACGCCGGGCTACTTCGCGACGATGGGGATCCCGGTACGCGGCGGGCGCGCGTTCGACGACCACGACACGCAGCAGGCGCCCTACGTCGCGATCGTGAGCGAGTCGTTCGCCAAGCGCTACTGGCCCGATGGCCCGGCAGTCGGCCGGCAGTTCAAGATGACGTTCAGCGATCGCACGATCGTCGGCGTCGTGCCGGACGTGAAGGTGCGGGGCCTCGACCGGTCGAGCGAGCCGCAGGTGTACTTTCCCGCGCCGCAAGTGCCGGACAGTTTCCTCACGATCTACACGCCGAAGGACCTAGCCATCCGCACCTCGGCGCCGGCGTCACTGGTCATGCCTGCCGTGCGGCGCATCATTCACGAGGCGGATCCGGAGCAGCCCCTGTCGAACGCACGGAGCATGGCGGACATCGTGGCCGCGCAGACGGCGTCGCGGGCCGCGCAGCTCCGCGTGCTGGGGATGCTCGCCGCGCTCGCCTTCCTTCTCGCCGGCGTGGGGCTTCACGGGCTCCTCGCCTTCGCGGTCTCGCAACGAGCGCGGGAGATCGGGGTGAGGATGGCGCTGGGCGCCAACGCGGGGAACGTGGTGGCGATGGTCGTGCGCCGCGGCGTCTCGCTGGCCGTGCTCGGCGTGCTGCCCGGTCTCGCCCTGGCCTACGCTGCCGGGCGGGCGATGCAGGCGGTGCTCTTCCAGGTGTCGCCGGCCGATCCCGGCACGCTGACGGCCGTCGTCGTGCTCGTCATCGTGATGACCCTGGCGGGGTGCGTGGTGCCGGCGCGGCGCGCGGCGCGGGTCGATCCGATGCGCGTGCTGCGCGGCGACTAGCCGGCCCGCCTTCCGGGCCGTTGACGGCGGGCCGTTTCCCCATCAGGCTCCTTCCATCGGGAACTCGACTCCCAGTGGAGGGACTCATGGCGAACAAGGGCAGCTTCACCCGCGTGGACGTCGCGAAATCGGGCATCGGGTTCGGCACGGCACTCGCGATCACCATCTCGTGGTCGGTCTCGCACTCCATTCTTTGGGCGATCATTCACGGGTTCTTGTCGTGGCTCTACGTGATCTACTACGCCGTGACCCGCTGAGCGGGGCCCGAAGGGCCGTCGCCGGGCGCCGGATGCGTTATGCTTCACTGGGTGGCGGCGCCGTCGTCGGGCGCCGCGCATCCATTGTGAAGAGGGGAAGTCGGATGGCGAGTCGGGTGCAGTCCCTGGGGGAGGAGATCGCCAATTCGGTGAGTCACGGCGCCGGGTTTCTGGCCAGTGTGGCGGCGCTGCCGTTGCTCGTGATGGCCGACGCGCGGCGTCAGGACGTGTGGCAGGTGGTGGCGGGCGCCGTGTATGCCAGTACGCTGATTCTCCTGTATGGCGCGTCCACGCTCTATCACGCCGTGCCCGCGCGGTCGTACGCCAGGCAGGTGCTGCGCGTGGTGGACCACGGGGCGATCTACCTGCTGATTGCCGGCACCTACACCCCGTTCGCGCTCGGGGCGCTGCGCGGCCCCTGGGGTTGGAGCCTCCTGGGCACCATCTGGGCGCTGGCGCTGGCCGGGATCGCGCTCAAGGCCGGGCTGGGCTTTCGCTACCCGCGGCTGTCCACGGCGGTGTACCTGCTCATGGGATGGCTGGTGGTCATCGCCATCCGGCCGCTGGCCGCCGCCGTGGGGCCGGTGGGACTCACGTGGCTGCTGGCCGGCGGCGTCAGCTACACGGTCGGCGTGCTGTTCTACGCGCGTCCCCGCATGCGGTATGCACACCTGATGTGGCACCTGTTCGTTCTGGGCGGAAGCGCGTGCCATCTCGTGGCCGTGGCGGGCTACGCCAACGGGATTCCGCACTAGGGGCGGCACCGTACATTCGCGGAATCCGGGCGCGGCGCCGCCAACCACCCGGCTCAAACGTCGAGCACTACTCTCACGGAGGACGGTTCATGGATCGCAAGGCCGAAGCGCGCTGGAACGGCGGACTCAAGGGCGGCAACGGAAACCTGAAGGTCGGGTCGGGCGCATTCAGCGGCCCCTATTCGTTTGCCGGCCGGTTCGAGTCGGGCGGGGGGACGAATCCCGAAGAGCTGCTGGGCGCCGCGCACGCGGGGTGCTTCACGATGGCGCTCTCGGCGGCGCTGGAACGGGCCGGGCACACGCCGGCCAGTGTTACGACGACGGCAACCGTCCACCTGACCAAGGGCGACGCGGGGTTCTCCATCAGCGGCATCGACCTCGTGACGCACGGCGTGGTGGCGGGAATTTCCGAGGCCGAATTCCGGAAGTTTGCCGACGACACGAAGACCGGCTGCATCGTGTCGCGCGCGCTGTCGGCGGTGCCGATGACGGTGAGCGCCACGCTCGCGAGCGCGTGAGCGGCCCGGGATCCGCATGACGGACCGGGTCGTCGTGATCACCGGGGCCAGCAGCGGCATCGGCGCCGCGCTGGCCCAGACGCTGGCCGTCGACGGCGCATCGCTGGTGCTGGTGGCGCGCCGCCAGGCGGAGCTGGAAGCGGTGGCGGCGCGGTGCGGCGACCGCACGATCGCGCTCGCCACCGACGTCACCAGCCGGGACGCGGTTCGCCGAGTGGTGCAGGAGGCGCTGTCACGGTTCGGGCGCATCGACGTGTGGGTGAACAACGTGGGGCAGGGGATCACGCGCCCCCCGTCGCAGCTCACCGATGAGGACGTGGACCAGATGATGCTGACGAACGTGAAGTCGGCGTTGTACGGCATGCAGGAGGTGCTGCCGCACTTCAGGGAGCGCGGCACGGGGCAGATCGTGAACGTCTCGTCGATGCTCGGCCGCATGCCCTTCGCCACGTTCCGGTCGGCGTACTGCGGCGCCAAGCACTTCCTGAACGCGCTCACGGCGACGTTCCGCGCCGAGGTGCAGGCGGAGTTTCCGAACATCCACGTCACGCTCGTGTCGCCGGGGGTGGTGCGCACCGACTTCGGGTTGAATGCGCGCCACGGCGGCCCCGACTCGCGCGCGATCGGCGAATCGCAGAGCGCCGAGGAAGTGGCGGCGGTGATCGCGGGCGCGATCGCGTCGCCGCGCCCCGACGTGTACACGCGGGCGGGATCGCACGACCGCGTGGTGGCGTACTTCGACAGGTTGGGCGTGGATCCGTGAGTTCCGGGCGTCGCCGACGCCCTCTCGCTGGACCACCACGCACCGGGGAGGACGGACCATGATCCAGATTCAGGTCGTTCCGCGCAGCGGCGCGGACGCGTACGCGCTGCTGCGGAGCAAGGTGCTGCACGAAGCCGCGACCTGGGAGTGGGCGAACAAGAAGAAGTCGCGGCTCGCGCACATCCAGTCGGACGGGCACATCGACGTGTCGAACGCGGGCGGCGTGGTGGTGGCCCGCGTGGTGCCCAAGGCCCCCCGCGACCTGTTCTACCTGGCCGAGAAGTTCATGGGACGGCTCGTGGCCTGGTTCGCCGACGACCTGGCGGCGATCAACGTCCAGTTCGTGGCTGAGCCGCCCGCGGCGGCGCGGAAGCGCCGCCGGACCGCCGCCCGGCGCCGGACCGCCGCGAAACGCCGCCGGCCGGCCGGACGGGGGCGGCGGGGGCAACCGGCAAGGCGGACGCGGGCGGCCCGTTAGTTTCCGGAACCGGCCCTCCGGGTCCTTTTACAGGCTGAGCTGCCGCTTCCGCTCCGGCGGTGCGGAGTCCCGAGGATTTTCCTAACGTCTCAGGGGGTTGGTCCGTATGAAGGACGGAGGATCGGACCGGTCGGGTCGACTCCCGCCGGACGGCGGGTTCGGCGCGCCGCGTCCTGCCGCATTTCGACCCTCACCCTCGGCTTCAGGCTCGATGCACTCTTCGATGCAGTTTTCGCGCGGGTTCCGCGCGCTTCCCGCGCTCTGCGCCGCCCTCGTCGTCGCCGCCGGCTGCTCCAAGCCCCAGGCGCGTCCCACCCGCCAGCCGATTACGGTGGCGGTGGCGGTGGCCCGCCGGGCGGACATCCCGTACATCGTCGAGGCCAACGGTGTCGTCACGCCGATTCAGTCGGCGGCGGTGGCGTCGCAGGTGGACGGCATCGTGACGCGGGTGGCGTTCAAGGAGGGGCAGGAGGTGGCGAAGGGGCAGGTGCTCTTCCAGGTGGATCCGCGCCCGTACCAGAACGCCTACGACCAGGCGCTGGCCACGTACGCACGCGACTCGGCCACGGCCGTGAACGCCGCCCAGCAGCGGGACCGCTACCAGAAGCTGGTGGCCGCGCAGGTGATCACGCCGGAGGAGGCGCAGGGCTACGAGACGACGGCCGCCACCACGGCGGCGGTGGTCCGGGCCGACCAGGCCGCAGTGGCGACGGCCAGATTCAACCTCGACAACACGACGATTCGCGCGCCGATCGCCGGCAAGACGGGGAGCCTGCTCGTGCGCGTGGGCAACCTCGTGCGGTCGGGCGGCAATCCCCTCGTGGTGATCAACCAGATCCGTCCGATCACGGTGCGGTTCGCGGTGCCGTCATCGGAGCTGCCGAAGCTGCTGCGCTACGCGCCCAACGGCGGACTGCCGGTGACGGCGGTGCCCGGGGGCGGCACGCTGGGCTCCTCGACGCTCGACTCGACGCAGCAGTCCTCGGTGGCCGAGTCGTCGCCGGTGGCCGAGGCGATGGCGGTGCAGCAGGGCTCGGGGCTCGAGCCGGAGCAGGGGACGCTCAGCTTCATCGACAACGCGGTGGACACCACCACGGGCACGGTCCAGCTCAAGGCCACGTTCGCCAACACGGACGGCGACCTGTGGGCGGGGCAGTTCGCGTCGATGCGGATGCGGCTCTACGTGGAGCAGAACGCGCTCGTGATTCCCGCGCAGGCGATCGTGAACGGCCAGCAGGGCACGTATGTGTACACGCTGGACCCCGAGAGCAAGGCGCAGCAGCACCAGGTGGTCGTGGAGCGCACGGCGGACGGACTGGCGGTGATCTCCGCCGGCGTGAACGATGGCGACCGGGTGGTGACGGAAGGGCAGTCGCGGCTCACGCCGGGCGCGGTGGCGAGCCTGCGCACCGGGAGCACCGGCAGCGCCGCGAGCGATCCGCCGGTGGGCAGCACGGGCGGGCGCCGCGGCGGAGGACGGGGCCGGCGTGGCTGAGTACGGCGACGTCCGGGGGAGAGGCGGGGCGAGCCTGACGGCGCTCTTCATCCGACGTCCGGTCATGACGACGCTGATCATGGTCGGCATCGTCGTGTTCGGCGTCTTCGCGTACCGGTCGCTGCCGGTGAGCGACCTGCCGATCACCGATTCGCCCAGCATCTACGTGGGCGCGAGTCTGCCGGGGGCCAGTCCGGAGACGATGGCGGCCACGGTCGCGACGCCGCTCGAGAAGGCGTTCTCGTCGATCGCGGGGATCGACGAGATCACCTCGAACAGCTCGCTCGGCTCGACGGGCGTGAGCCTCACCTTCTCGCCCGACCGCGACATCGACGCGGCGGCGCAGGATGTGAACGCCGCGATCTCGCAGGCGATGCCCAACCTGCCGGCGGGAATCCAGCCGCCCACGATGCACAAGCAGAACCAGGCGGCGGCGCCGATCCTGTTCCTGGCGCTCACGTCGTCGGTGCTGCCGCTGCAGACGGTGGACGAGTTCGCCGAGACCGACATCGCGCAGCGGCTCTCGATGGTGGACGGCGTGTCGGAGGTCGGCGTCTGGGGTTCGATGAAGTACGCCGTGCGCGTGCAGGTGGACCCGGTGAAGCTGGCCGAGCGGCATCTCGGCGTCTCGCAGGTGGCGGCGGCGATCCGGAGCAACAACGTCATGCTGCCGACCGGCGTGCTGTACGGGAAGAACCGCACGCTGACGGTGCAGGCTACGGGGCAGCTTGGCGACGCGGCGCAGTTCCGGAAGCTGATCATCGCCTACCAGGACGGCGCGCCGGTGCGGCTGGGCGACGTGGCCAACGTGCTCGACGACGTGCAGAGCGACCGCAACGCGAGCTGGCTCGACTTCGACCGCTCGATCGGCCTCGCCGTGATGCGGCAGCCGGGGGTGAACACGATCGAGGTGGCCGACGCCGTGAAGGCCGAGCTGGCCGAGATCGAGAAGGGACTCCCGAAGACGGTCACGGTGCACATCCAGTACGACCGCTCGAAGTCCATCCAGCAGTCGGTGCACGACGTCAAGTTCTCGCTCACGCTCGCGCTGTGCCTGGTGGTGATGGTGATCTTCCTGTTCCTGCGCAGCGGCGTGGCGACGATGATCCCCAGCCTCACCCTGCCGATGTCGATCGTCGGCACGTTCTCGATCATGGCGCTGCTGCACTTCAGCGTCGACAACCTGTCGCTGATGGCGCTCACGCTGGCCGTGGGCTTCGTGGTGGACGACGCGATCGTGATGCTCGAGAACATCGTGCGCCATCTCGAGATGGGAAAGCCGCCGATGCGCGCGGCATTCGACGGATCGCGCGAGGTGGGATTCACGATCCTGTCGATGACGCTGTCGCTCGCCACGGTGTTCATCCCGCTGATGTTCATGGGCGGGCAGATCGGGCGGCTGTTCAAGGAGTTCGCGGTCACGATCGCGGTGGCGATCCTCGTGTCGGGCTTCGTGTCGCTCACGCTGACGCCGATGCTGTGCAGCCGGCTGCTCAAGAGCAAGCGCGAGGAGCACCACGGGCGCTGGTTCACGGCCACCGAGCGGCAGTTCCAGCGGGCGCTGGCGTCGTACGAGCGGAGCCTGGGATGGGTGATGGAGCACCGCGGCTACGCGCTCGGCTTCTCGGCGGCGGTGCTGGCGCTCACCGCGGTGCTGTTCGCCGCGGTGCCCAAGGGGCTCTTCCCGCCCGACGACACGGGGCAGCTCAACGGCACGACCGAGGCCGCGCAGGGCACGTCGTTCCCCGAGATGAAGCGGCTGCAGCTCATCGCGATGCGCAAGCTGGCGACGGACACGAACATCGAGTCGTTCACGTCGTCCGTGGGCGGCGGGTTCGGGTCCTCGAACCAGGGGCGGCTGAGCGTGACGCTCAAGCCCGAAGGCCAGCGTCCGCCGGCGGACGAGATGGTGAACGAGCTCACGAAGCTCACCTCCGGCATTCCGGGGCTGGCGGTGTACTTCCAGAATCCGCCGGTCATCCACATCGGCGGGCGGTCGGCCAAGGCCCAGTACCAGTTCACGCTCGAAGGGAGCGACATCGACACGCTGTACGCCGAGGCGGGCAAGCTGATGGCGCGCATGGCCAAGCTGCCGCAGCTCGCGAGCGTGACGTCGGATCTCATGAACCGGGCGCCGATCCTCCAGGTGCACATCGACCGCCAGCGCGCGCTGGCGCTTGGGGTCTCGCCGGCGTCGATCGAGCGCGCGCTGGCCGACGCGTACAACGAGCAGCAGGTGTCCACCATCTACACGCCGAGCAACGAGTACTGGGTGGTGATGGAGGCGGTGGACGCGGCGCAGACCGACGCCAACGCGCTCAAGCGGTTCTCGGTGCCCGGGGCCAACGGGCGGATGATCCCGCTGTCCGACGTCGCGTACTTCGAGCACACGGTGGGGCCGCTGAGCGTGGCGCACTCGGGGCAGATGGCGTCGGTGACGATCTCGTTCAACCTCGCGCCGAACGTGGCGCTGGGCACGGCGGTGGACGTCGTGAACCGGCTGGCGCGGTCGACGCTGCCGGCCACGATCACCGGGCAGTTCTCGGGGGCGGCGCAGGCGTTCGAGGCGTCGCAGCAGGGGATGGGGATCCTGTTCGTGATCACGATCTTCGTCATCTACATCATCCTCGGCATCCTGTACGAGAGTTTCATCCACCCGATCACGATTCTCACCGGGCTGCCGTTCGCCGCCTTCGGCGCCCTGCTCGCGCTCTGGGTCACGCGCACGGAGCTGGGTGTGTACGGCTACGTCGGGATCATCATGCTCGTCGGGATCGTGAAGAAGAACGCGATCATGATGATCGACTTCGCGATCGCAGCCGAGCGCGACGAGCACCTCACGCCGTCGCAGGCGATCGTACGCGCGGCGAGCGTGCGGTTCCGCCCGATCATGATGACCACCGTGTCGGCCATCGCCAGCACGCTCCCCATCGCGATCGGCGTGGGCGCGAGCGCGGCGTCGCGCCGGCCGCTCGGCATCGCCGTCGTGGGCGGGCTCGCCTTCTCGCAGATCGTGACGCTCTACGTCACGCCGGTCTTCTACACGTACATGGACGAGCTCCAGGCCTGGGGCGGCCGGGTGTTCTCGCGGGCCGCGGCGCGCGCTACGGGCGAGCCGGTCCCGGCGGCCGGCGACTGATGCCGGCGTCCCGTTCTCTCCGGATCACGTCGTGAACCTTACGTCGCTGTTCATCAAGCGCCCCGTCATGACGACACTCGTCATGGTGGGCATCCTCGTGTTCGGCATCGTGGCCTACCGGCAGCTCCCGGTGAGCGACCTGCCCAACGTGGACTTCCCGACGATCACCGTGAACGCGACGCTGCCGGGCACGAGCCCGCAGACGATGGCGGCCACGGTGGCGACGCCGCTCGAGAAGCAGTTCTCGACGATCGCCGGCATCGACAACATGACGTCGACGTCGAGCCTGGGCGCGACGCAGATCGTGGTCCAGTTCTCGCTCGATCGCGACATCGACGCCGCGGCGCAGGACATCCAGGCGGCCATCGCCCAGACGGTGCGCCAGCTGCCGCAGGGCATCGTGCCGCCGTCGTACCAGAAGTCGAATCCCGCCGACGCGCCGATCCTCACCATCGCCCTCACGTCGCGCGACGTCCCGCTGTCGACGCTGGACGAGATCGGCGAGACCACGCTCGCCCAGCGGCTGTCGATGGTGGGCGGCGTGGCGCAGGTGCTGGTGTACGGGGCGCAGAAGTACGCGGTGCGCATCGAGCTCGACCCGGGGCAGCTCGCCACGCGCGGCATCGCGCTCGAGGACGTGGCGACGGCGATCGCCAACCAGAACGTCAACCTGCCCACGGGTGTGCTCTGGGGGCCGAAGACGGCGCTCACGGTCCAGGCCACCGGGCAGCTCTCCGACGCGCAGCAGTTCCGCGACGTGATCGTCGCCTACCGCAACGGCGCCCCCGTGCACCTCGACGAGCTGGGGCAGATCACGAACGACGTGCAGAACGACAAGACGGCGAGCTGGTACAACGGCGAGCGGTCGATCGTGCTCGCCATCCAGCGCCAGCCGGGCACGAACACGGTGGACGTGGCCAACCGCGTGAAGGCCGCGATCGCGCGCCTGCAGGTCGAGGTCCCGAGCACGGTCAAGGTCTCCACGCTGTACGACCGCTCGCTCACCATCCGCGCGTCGGTGGACGACGTGACGTTCACGCTCGAGCTGACGCTCGTGCTCGTGGTGGCGGTGATCTTCTTCTTCCTGCGCAACGTGTCGGCCACGCTCATCCCGAGCATGGCGCTGCCGATGTCGATCATCGGCACCTTCTCGGTGATGTACCTGCTGCACTACAGCCTGGACAACCTGTCGCTCATGGCGCTCACGCTGGCCGTGGGGTTCGTGGTGGACGATGCGATCGTGATGCTCGAGAACATCGTGCGCCACCTGGAGATGGGGAAATCCAAGATGCAGGCCGCGCTCGACGGCGCCGCGGAGGTCGGGTTCACGATCCTCTCGATGACGTTCTCGCTGGCCGCGGTGTTCATCCCGTTCCTCTTCATGGGCGGCATCATCGGCCGGCTGTTCCACGAGTTCGCGGTCACGATCGGCGTGGCGATCCTCGTGTCCGGCTTCGTGTCGCTCACGCTCACGCCCATGCTGTCCAGCCGCTTCCTGCGCTCGCAGCACGGGCGCACGCACGGCCGGGTCTACCAGGCCACCGAGCATTTCTTCAACTGGTGGCTCGCCGGCTACGAGCGGTCGCTGGCCTGGGTGATGCGCCACCGACGCGCGGCGCTCGTGTTCTCGCTCGCCACGCTGATCGTGACGGGGTGGCTGTTCTGGGCGATCCCCAAGGGGCTCTTCCCCACCGATGACACCGGGCAGCTCCTCGCCACCACCGAAGCGGCCGAGGGCATCTCGTTCGACGCGCTCGTCCAACGGCAGCAGCAGGTGGCGGCGGTGGTGGCCCAGGATCCCGACGTGCTGTCGGTGACGTCCTCGGTCGGCACCACGGCGGCGGCCAACCAGGGCCAGCTCACGGTCGACCTCAAGCCGATCGACCAGCGCCACCGCAGCGCCGAGCAGATCGCGCGCGACATCACCACCCGCGTCGCGTCGGTGCCGGACATCGCGGTGTTCGTGCAGAATCCGCCGGCGATCTCCATCGGCGGCCTCGCCACGAAGAGCCTCTACCAGTACACGCTGCAGAGCGCGAACATGTCCACGCTCGACAGCAGCGCGCGCGCGCTCGAAGGCCGGCTGCGCCGGTCGCCGCTGGTGACCGACGTGACGAGCGACCTGCTGATCAACAACCCACAGGTCACGGTGGACATCGACCGCGAGCAGGCGGGCATGCTGGGCGTCTCGGCGGCCGAGATCGAGAACACGCTCTACGACGCGTTCGGCCAGCGCCAGGTGTCCACGATCTACACGTCGACGAACGAGTACTGGGTGGTGATGGAGCTGCTGCCGCAGTACCAGTCGGACGTGGACGCGCTCGGCCACCTGTGGGTGCGCTCGTCGCGCGGGCCGCTCGTGCCGCTCAGCACCGTCGCCAGGTTCAACAACTCGGTGGGCCCGGTGACGGTCAACCACTCGGGGCAGATCCCCTCGGCCACGATCTCGTTCAACCTCGCGCCCGGGGTGTCGCTGGGCACGGCGCTCGGCACGGTGAAGACCGAGGCGGCGCAGGTGCTCCCGGCCAACGTCGCCGGGGCGTTCACCGGCATCGCGCAGGCGTTCGTGGACACGCAGCAGGGACTGGTCGTGCTGCTCGTGCTGGCGGTGTTCGTGATCTACGTGATCCTCGGCGTGCTGTACGAGAGCTTCATCCATCCGGTCACGATCCTCACCGGCCTGCCGTTCGCGGCGTTCGGGGCCCTGAGCACGCTCTGGCTCACGGGGCTCGACCTCGACATCTACGGGTTCGTGGGCGTGATCATGCTCATCGGCATCGTGGAGAAGAACGCGATCATGATGATCGACTTCGCGATCGAGGCACAGCGCGGAAGCGGGACGTCGCCCGCGAAGGCGATTCTCGAGGCGGCGAGCGTGCGCTTCCGGCCGATCATGATGACGACGATGGCGGCGCTCATGGGCGCGATTCCGATCGCGGTGGGCTGGGGCGCCGGCGCGTCGACGCGGCGGCCGCTCGGCGTGGCGGTGGTGGGGGGCCTGGCCTTCTCGCAGCTCGTGACGCTGTACGTGACGCCGGTGTTCTACACCTACCTCGACGAGCTGCAGTCGCGCTTCTCGCGCGGCCGCGCCACGGCCGCCGAGCTGGCCGACGGCGGGGCGCTCCCGGACGGCCTCTCGGAAGCGTAACTTCGGAGCGTTCCCGCTCCGGAGTTCCGCATGCAGATGGACCGCGACATCGGCCGCACCCTGATCCTCGGGGCGGCGATCATCGTCGCCGGCGCGCTCGTGGGCTACGGGCTCACGCGCGTGCGCGCCGCCGACCACTACGTCACCGTGAAGGGCGTCGCCGAGCGGGCGGTGCGCGCCGATCTGGCGATCTGGCCGCTGCACCTCGTGGCGGCGTCCGACGATCTGGCGGCGGCGAACGCCGAGCTGGAGCGGAGCGTGGCCAAGGTGCGCGCGTTCCTGGCCCGACACAGGATCGACACGTCGCAGGTGAGCGTGCAGGGGTTCTCGGTGGCCGATGCGGCCACCAACCAGTTCGGGTCGTCGCCGCGCCCGCAGTCGCGCTACGTGATCCGCCAGACGCTCATCGTGCGCTCGACGAATCCCGATGCGGTGCTGGAAGCGAGCCAGCACGTCACGGAGCTGGTGGCGGCGGGCGTGGTGCTCTCGTCGGGCGAGGAGTACGGTCCGGGCGGCCCCACCTTCGTGTTCTCGGGTCTCAACACGCTCAAGCCGGCGATGATCGGCGAAGCCACGGCGCGGGCGCGCGAGGGAGCGGAGCAGTTCGCGCGTGACTCGCACGCGTCGGTGGGAGGGATCCTGCGCGCCAGCCAGGGCGTGTTCGAGATCCTGCCGCGCGACCAGGCCGCCGGCATCTCCGAGGCGAGCCAGGTCGACAAGACGGTGCGCGTGGTGTCGACCATCGACTTCGCGCTCGACAACTGACGAGGGAGTCATTCATGCGTGGCCGAGCCCTTCGCCTGCGGGTCCTCACGTTCGCGGCGGCTGCCGTCGCCGCGGCCGCCGCATCCGCCGGCGCGCAGCAGCCGTCGCGTCCGCACTGGATCGCGACCTGGAGTCCGAGCGCGTCGCCGATGCCGCCTCGCCCGGCGGCGGGCACTCCCGATCCGGTGCCGACCTACGTGCATCGCACGCTGCGCGAGATCGTGCGCACCACGCTCGGCGGCGACAGCCTGCGCATCCGCATCTCCAACGAGTACGGCGACCGCCCGGTCACGATCGGCGACGCGCGGGTCGCGCTGCGTGCGGATGGGGCGAACACCCGCCCCGGCACCGATCGCGCAATTACGTTCGGGGGCCGCACGTGGGTGACGATCGGCGCCGGCGCCGCGGTGACGAGCGACGCCATCGCCTACCACGTGCCGCAACTCGCCGATCTCGCGATCAGCCTCTACCTGCCCGACTCGGCGCGCACGTCCACGCGGCACCTGCTCGGGCTGCAGACCAACTACGTGTCGGGGCCGGGCGACTTCGCCGGAGCCACGGCGTTCCAGGCCGACACGACGGTGGACCAGTGGATCTTCCTCACCGGCGTGGACGTGACGAATCCGTCGGCGGCGGGCGCGATCGTGGCGTTCGGCAACTCGATCACCGACGGCTACCACTCGACCCCAGACTCCAACCGGAGGTGGCCGGACGATCTGGCGCGGCGGCTGCTGACGACGCGCGGGGCACCGGTCATGAGCGTGGTGAACGCCGGCATCTCCGGCAATCGCGTGCTGAATCCCGGGGCGGGGCCGAGCGCGCTGGCGCGCTTCGACCGCGACGTGCTCGACGAGCCCGGCGTGCGCTACGTGATCATCCTGGAAGGGATCAACGACATCGGCCGCGCCAACTTTTCGAAGGACGCGGCCGATTCCGTGAGCGCCGCGGACGTCATCTTCGGGCTGCGGCAGCTCGCGCAGCGCGCGCACGAACGGGGCGTCGTGGTGTACGGCGCCACACTCACGCCGTTCGAGGCGCCGGAGCCCTACGACTACTACTCGGCGGCGTCGGAAGCCAAACGCGATTCCGTGAACGCGTGGATCCGCACCGGCGGCGCGTTCGACGGCGTCGTGGATTTCGACGGCGTGACGCGCGATCCGAGCCACCCGACCCGCTTCCTCCCCGCGTACGACGGCGACCACCTGCATCCGAACGATGCGGGGTACGCGGCGATGGCGCGGTCGATCGACCTCGGACTCTTTCGCGCGCCGCGGGTCCGTCACCAGCGAGACAATCGTCCATGAAGTTCCGCAACAAGACGGTGGACGTCGTGATCGACGTGCGGTCGCGACTGGAGTTCGTGTTCGGGCACGTTCCCGGCGCCGTGTGCATCCCGGTACAGAAGGTGAGCGGCGAGGCCCTGGAGCGGCGCGGCATCGCGCGCGACGCGGGAATCCTGGTGTACTGCGCGAGCGGCTCGCGGTCGGCGGGCGCGGTGCAGGTCCTGCGCCAGGCCGGCTTCACGCGCGCGGTGGACGGCGGCGGGCTGCCCGAGGTGAGGAAGCACCTGCGGGCCGAGTAGCCCCGGAGGGCAGGTTGCCGGATGCGCGGCGTCGACGCCACTCCTGAGCCTCGGCCACCGGGGAATACACCGAGCGCCGGTGCCGGCGGACGCCTGTCGATTTCCGCCCGGCTCGTTCGACGTATCTATGGAAAGCCGCTGGAGGTGGCTTGACCCGACCACCCCCTTCATTCCATCCCAGAGGACGACTGCGATGCGCTTCATGATGCTGGTGATCCCCAAGGCGTACGAGACCGCGACGGCCGACTTCGTTCCGCCGGCCGACCTCGTGGCGAGGATGACGAAGTACAACGACTCGCTGGCCAAGGCGGGCGTTCTGCTGGGGCTCGACGGGCTCGAGCCCCCGGCCAAGGCAGTGCGGGTGGTCTTCGGCGGCGGCAAGCCGACCGTGAAGGACGGACCGTTCGCCGAGTCGAAGGAACTGGTGGGCGGCTACTGGATGATCCAGGTCAAGTCGCGCGAGGAGGCCATCGAATGGGCCAAGCGCGCGCCGATGCTAGACGGCGACATCATCGAGGTGCGCCGGGTTCCGGAGATGGAAGACTTTCCTTCCGACGTGCAGGCCGCGGCCCGCGGCGAATTCTGACCTCTACGTGGAGACTGACGACGATGCGAGTGCTCGCACTGTGGTATCCCGAGGGCGACATCGGAGCGCCCACGCAGGAGCAAATGCAGCGGATGGGCGCTTTCATTCAGGAAGCGGTCAAGGCCGGGGTGCTGCTGGACACCGGCGGATGGAATCCCGACGCGCCGGCCACCGTGATCACCCGCCGGAAGGGCAACGTCACGGTCAAGGACGGGCCGTACACCGAGGCCAAGGAAGTAATCGGCGGGTTTGCCGTCATGCGGTTCGAGTCGCACGAGGATCTGGTGGACTGGAGCACGCGCTTCGTGAAGATCGCCGGCGACGGGCGCTCGGTGGTGCGGCCCATCGCCGACCAGCCCATGGCGCACTGATCGCATGAATGACTCGCCGGCGCACCGGGCGATCGACGCGGTCTGGCGCATCGAGTCTCCGCGCGTGATCGCCCGGCTGGCGCGGATGGTGGGCGACGTGGGGCTGGCCGAGGACTTCGCGCACGACGCGCTGCTGGCCGCGCTGGAGCAGTGGCCGGAGTCGGGCGTGCCGGACAACCCCGGCGCCTGGCTGACGGCCGCCGGCAAGCGCCGGGCGATCGATCATCTGCGGCGCGGCCCGATGCTCGATCGCGCGCACGCCCGTTGGAAGGACGAGATGCCGGGTGTCGGAGACGTCGAGGGAGAGCTCGCCCAGGCGATCGACGACGAGATCGGGGACGACCTGCTCCGGCTCATCTTCACCGCCTGCCATCCCGTGCTGGCGGTCGAGGCTCGCGTGGCGCTCACGCTGCGGCTGCTCGGCGGGCTCACGACCGAAGAGATCGCGCGCGGGTTTCTCACCGCCGTGCCCACCGTGCAGCAGCGCATCGTGCGGGCCAAGCGTACGCTGGCGGCGGCGCGGGTGCCGTTCGAGGTGCCGCGCGGTGCCGAGCTCGCTCCGCGCCTCGCGTCGGTGCTCGAGGTGATCTACCTGATCTTCAACGAGGGATACACGGCCACGGCGGGGGACGACTGGGTGCGTCCCGGACTGTGCGACGACGCGTTGCGCCTGGGGCGGGTGCTGGCCGGGCTGGCGCGGAACGATCCGGAGGTGCACGGCCTGGTCGCGCTCATGGAAATCCAGGCGTCGCGACTTCGCGCACGAGTCTCGGCGACGGGCGAGCCGATCCTGCTCATGGATCAGGACCGCGGCCGGTGGGACCGGATGCTGATCGCGCGCGGGCTCGCCGCCCTCGACCGGGCGATGAGTCTGGGCGCGCCCCTCGGGCCGTACACGCTCCAGGCCGCGATCGCGGCCTGCCACGCGCGCGCCGCGGCGCCGGAGGACACGGAGTGGACGCAGATCACGGCGCTGTACGACGCGCTGGCGCAGCTCACGCCGTCGCCGGTCGTCGAGGTCAATCGCGCCGTGGCGTATGCGATGGCGTTCGGCCCGGCCGACGGGCTGGCCATCCTGGATGGGATCGCCGGCGACCAGACATTAGCAAACTATCATTTGTTGCCGAGCGTGCGTGGCGATCTGCTCTTCAGGCTGGGGCGGTTCCGCGAGGCCCGCGCCGAATTCGAGCGGGCGGCGGCACTGGCGTCGAACGCGCGCGAACGGGAGCTGCTGCTGGCGCGGGCCGCGGCGTCGGGGTGACGGCGCGGCCCGGCCATCCATCCATTCTGCGGCGCGTCGTCCTACCGGCTGATCCTGGCCCCCGTCAGCTCCGCGATCGCGCCGAGTGTCGTCTGCGCGGCGTTGAGCCCGAGCAGGAAATCCTTGTCGCTGTACGTCGTGAAGACGTCCGTGGGCTGATGCCAGTTGGGGTCCCAGCCGGCGCCGATCTGCGCGCCGCGCTCGTTCTCGCGCAGGCTGATCGCGGGGCACACGTCCTTGAACGGATCGGAATCGGTGTTCGTCATGTGCCGTCCCACCTGCGCCGGATAGGTGGTGGCGTACTTCTCGTTCGCATCCTCGAACACCCACGCCAGCTTCTCCGACTCGGCGGCCATCTTCGAGTTCGACTGGAACTCGATGTTCACGTTCGCCTCGGGGCGCTGCTGTTTGCTCACCGTGCCGTCGGCGCGGGGCATGCCGTGGTCCCACATCATCATGTCGTGCTGGATCATCCCCAGCCACTTCGGCTCCGGATACTTGCCCGAGCCCGGCGGATCCTCCTTGCCCTGCAGCGGCGCGCGCTGCTCCACGTAGGCGCGGCTGCCGTTGAGGCCCGACTCCTCGTTGTTCCAGAGGATGAACCGGATCGAGTAGTCCGTCTTCACGTCGGGGCTGCTGAACACGCGCGCCAGCTCCATCACGAGCGCCGTGCCCGAGCCGTCGTCGTTGGCGGCCTGGCCCCAGCCGATGCCATCCATGTGGCCGCCCACGATGTACATCTCGTCGGGGTGCGTGGTGCCGATCTTCGTGCAGTACACTTCCTGCCGCTCGCCCGCGGTGTCCGGCGTCTGCTCCCGGTCCATGGCACGGATGGCCAGGTCGGGCTGGCGGAGCGAGTCGGTGTTCACGCCCGTGCGGGCGCGAATGCCGCGATAGCGTCCGCCGCCCGACGCGAGCTCGGTGGGCCCGCGCCCGCGGCCGGCGCCACGTCCGCGGAACGCGCCGCGCGCCATCGGGCGCCGCGGCGTGAACATGTACGTCAGCCGCTGGACGTCGCTGCAGCCATAGCTCTTGAGCTGCGCTTCGATCCAGTCCACGGCCTTGCGGTTGCGCTCGGTGCCCTGGCGGCGGTCGCCGAAGTTGGTGAGTCCCTTGACCGTCGCCCTGTAGCGGTCGAGGCTGAGGCGGCCCACGAGCGCGGTGATGGTGCTGTCGGCCTGGGCGTATCCGCCTTCGGTCACCGGCTCCTGCGCGCGAAGGGCGGCGGGCAGCGCGGCGGCGGCGAGGGCGAGCGTGATGGTGGTCGCGATCAACGGTGTGGCGCGCATGATATTCCTCTGGGACGGCGGTGGGGCGGGGGACAGGAGATGATACGGCGCGGTACGGCGCGTCGCCAGCGCGGGGGCACCATCGGCAGGGCGCGGTTCCGATTCGCGCCGCGCGCGGCCGGCGGGTAAGTTCGCCGATCATGCCGTCCGCCGAATCGCTCGTCCCGGAGGAAGCCTTTCCGCCCGCGCCCGCCGTGCACGCCGGACCGAACGCCGGCGTCGCACCGGCGGCGCGCCATCCCTGGGTGTGGGCGGTGCTCTACTTCCCGTTCGGCCTCTCGTTCGGATTTCCGTCCATCGCCCTCGGCTACATCGCCGCGCGCGCAGGCGTGTCCGTGTCGGCGATCGCCGGCGTGGTCGGCATGACCCTGCTCGCTTCGGGGTGGAAGTTCGTGTGGGCGCCGATCGGCGACTACACGCTGTCGCGCAAGCGCTGGTATCTGATCGCGATCACCGTCGTGTCGGCGGGCTTCATCGCGATCACGCTCGTGCCGCTGTCCCAGGCGACGATGCCGCTTCTCTCGGCGCTCGTGTTGATGTCGAGCGTGGCGGCGACCTTCGTGGCGTTCGCCACCGAAGGGTTGATGGTGCACAACACGCCGGTCGCGGCGCGCGGACGCGCCGCGGGGTGGTTCCAGTCGGGCAACCACTTCGGGCAGACCGCCGGCGGCGGGCTCGCCCTCTGGTTCATGCGCCATGCGCCGCAACCGTGGATGGCCGGCGCCGCGCTCGCCCTGGTGCTGTTCGTGTGCGCGATCCCGCTGCTGCTGGTGCGCGAGCCGGCGCGTGCGCTGCGCGGCGCGTCGGTGCGCGCGCGCGTGACCGACGCGTGGCGCGAGCTCGTGGGCGTCGTGCGATCGCGCGCCGGCCGCATCGGACTCATCCTCGCCATTCTGCCCATCGGCACCGGCGCCGCCAAGGATCTCTTCGGGTCGCTCGGGCCGGAGTGGCGCGTGCCCGCCGATACCGTGTCGCTCGTGCTCGGACTCGGCGGCGGCATCGCGATCGTGATCGGATGCTTCGCCGGCGGGCGGCTGGCCGACCGCGTCGACAAGCCGTGGGCGTACGCCGTCGCATGCGCGCTCGGATTGCTGGCGTGCGTCGTCATGGCGTGGTCGCCGCGCACCGTCGCCGGTTACACGGTGTCGACCCTCTTCTATACGTTCACGCTCGGCATGGTGGCGGGCTCGTTCACCGGGCTGGTGCTGGCGATCGTGGGACACGGCGCGGCGGCGACGAAGATCAACCTGTTCTTCGCGCTCAACACCCTGTTTACGCTGGGCATGCTGCGCGCCGACGGGTGGGCGCACGACGCGTGGCGCACGAACGGCATGCTGTACACTGAAGCGCTGGCGGGCGTGGCGGCGCTGGCGCTGTTCGCGTGGCTGGCGGGCAAGGTGCGCGGTGCCGAGCTGCCCGGCGGATAGCTCCTCAGTGGCTCATGGCATGACGAGACGCCGCCGCGCGCGGATGCCGGCGGGCCACGGCGACCGCGAGGCCGAGCAAGGCGGCGAGCGGAAGCCCCAGGTCTTCCCGAATGCCGAGCTGCAGGGCAGCGCTCGTGCCGACCACGGCCCAGAGGGTCGGGATCAG
>DASVWS010000039.1:0-3623 GCA_036393095.1 Gemmatimonadaceae bacterium
TGAACACGGGCGTGAATCCGGATACCGCGACGAGCGTGTTCTTCCGGGAGAAGGCGCTCTGGCAGTTCCAGCGCGGATACCGCATGGACGACCTGCGCCGTCTGGTGCGGCAGTACGGGCGGACGCAGGACAAGGTCTTCCCGTCCGGGCTCTTCACGCGGAACGGCACGCCGGCGGGGCAGTTCGGCTCGCAGGTGGCCTTCCCGGTGCCCGACTACGAACGGACCAACCCCAACTTCCACGGTTGCATCGACAACAACGCCTGATCCTTCAGGATGGGCCGCGCAGCCGGTGGCCCGGTGGAACGAGCGAAGCGCGGGGGGCGACAGTCGTCGCCCCCCGCGTGTTTTCGTGGACCGTGTCGGCGACCTCAGTGGCGGAGCCAGATGAGCGTGACGCAGCCGTTGGCGGCGAGCGTGCCGGCGGTGTTGAGCGTCCCGTTCCCGGCGCCCATGGACATGTCGCTGTTGCCGGGGTCGAGCGTCGCCGTGCCCGCGGCCGTGTGCGCGGCGCCGGAGGGGGACTCGCCGAACTCGTACGTCTCGATCCCGGCGATGTCGTAGGGGCTGAGGAGCTGGTCGATCCCCTCGTGGAGGAAGCGCCCCGTGCGCGGCGGCACGGGGAAGGGCATGCCGTCCACGTAGACGTTGCTCTCGCAGATGCCGCGGCCGAAATAGCGGGCGTCCGAAACCAGCATCGTGCCACGGATACGGTCGCCGGTGACGAATGCCGACTGCGGGGCGGCACTGGTCAACTCGCGAACGTAGAAGCCGTTCCGGATCAGTTCCGGGATCGTGTCGTCCTTCGGGAGCTTCATCGCGCCGGTCGCCGTGACGATCACGGGCGAAAGCATGTGTCCCATGTGCAGGAGCGTTGTGGTCACCGGGTCGGAATCGTGCGGGGACGCCGAGAGTGTGAACAGCGATTGCTGGTATCCGATCCTCTTGATGCGGATCAGCGTGGAGGTCGTGTCGGCGAGGTAGAGTGGGGCCGTGCCCGTCTTGCTGGTGCGGACGGTGAGGCCCGACACGAGGTCGGTGACGTCGGCGCCTTCAATGGGCTCGCCGGTCTCGTCGTCGTAGACGCCGAGGATCCGGATGCGCACGGTGCGGAGCGCGGTATCGGCCGCGGTGCGGGCCGCGCTATCGGCCTGGGCGCGTGCGGCGTGCGGGGCGAAGAGGATTCCGGCGGCGGCAACCAGGGCGGAGAGCCGCGGGAGGCACGGGCGTGCATGGCGGGAGCACGGCATGGGGAGCGTCGTTGGGGTTCGGCAGGGCGGGGCGGTGCTCGTTTGTCGATAGAATTGTATGCAGTACACAGGGTGTCAAGGGTGGGTGTTCGGCGGCCGGGGCCGTCCCCAGGGAATGCGAGCGGCCCGCAGCACGTTTGTGATGCGGGCCGATGATGGAAGGAGGGATGACCCGGGCGGGTCTCGAACCCGCGACCTACGGATTAAAAGTCCGTTGCTCTACCAGCTGAGCTACCGGGTCGAATCACCGCAACGGAAATAACCTAACAGTCACCGGCCACCCGGCGCCACGGAATCCCCGAGCGGGACCAGCTCAAACCCGTGAGGCGCCGCCCGCACGCTGTCCGTCGACGTCAGCCCGCCATTGCTCAGCAGGTACGGCGCGTAGCCGGGATACCGCGCCATCAGCGTCGTGTCCGACGCTCCCAGGTCGCGCGCCACGACGATGGGGCCGTGAAACGACCCGGCGAGGTTCTCGGCGTACATCGCCGTGAAGAACGATTTCGTTACGTCCGTCGACACATCGCGCACGAACACGAGCACGTGGCCATGCTGCGCGCGCGCGCGACCGATCTCCTGCAGGATGGGTGCGTAGGGACGCGCCCGGTTTGCCCGCGTGGCCATCCACGGGCCCACGACCGCGAAGCTGCTCGCGAACATGACCACCCCGAGGGCGGTCGCCGCCGCCGGCCGCCGGTCCGCGACCCGGACCATGAGCCAGGCCGTGCCGACCATCGCCAGGGGCAGCAACTCGAAGAAGAAGCGGAAGTCCGCGTAGAAGTAGAAGAAATACGCAGCCGGGAGCAGGGCGAACGGCAGCACGAGGCGCCACCGCAGGCGCGCGCCAAGCTGTCCGGCGAGAAATGCGAGCGGCAGCACGAGCGACGCCGGCCAGAACACGGCGAGCATCCGTCGGATGCCGCGCGCCGTATAGATCGTGGCTGCGTGCACGTCGAACGGGTAGACGTCCAGCGACGGCAGCCCGTTCATGCCATAGCGCACGAATCCGCGCGGCCCGAAGCCGAGCGCGTGGAACCCGCGCTCCGCGACGTCGTAGCCGAAGCGAAACGGGCTGCCGGTCGTGAGCTGGTTGTACCACAGGAGAACGCCTATCGGGACTGCGGCGCCGGCCAGCATGGCCGCCCCGGCCCGGACCAGCCGGTCGCGCGACGGCCGTTCGAGTTCCCACCCGAGCAGCAGCATCGCCGCCCACAGGGCCACCCCGGTGAGCGGCCGCGTGGCGACCACCCACCCGGCCAGGAACCCGGCGGCCCCCAACCGGGCGAGCTGCGTTCGTCGATGTGCCGACCGGAGGCCGCCGATGAGCATGGCGCCCGCGGTCACCACCAGCGCCGCGGTGAACACCTCGCTGAAGAAGGTCATGGAGTAGAAGAGCTCGAGGCCGCTGATCGCCACGAGGGCGGCGGCAAGCAGCCCTGCGCCCCCGGAAGCGACGAGGCGCCCGAACGCGTACGTCGCGACGATCAGCGCGAGATCGACTCCGAGGAGCACCACCCAGTGGCCGATCGCCCCGGGAAACCACGCGAGCATCAACGGCCAGCCCGGCGGGTACTGGCCGTTGAGGTAGCCGCCGCGCACGTAGGCCTGTTGGAGCGTGAAGAATGGGGCCAGGTGCGGATCGAGCGGCTGCATGAACGGCGGATGCAGCGCGTGCTGCGCCTGGAGTAGGTACAGCACCTCGTCGATGATGTACGGGCGAATGCCCCCGGTGGCACGGGCGAGGACCAGCCAGAGCCCCGCCGCAGCGACGACGAGGAGTCCGATCCGGCGCGGTGTCCGCCATCGGACGCCGCGCCCTTCGTAGCCGGGCGCCACCAGCGTGAGAACGAACGCCCACGCCAGCATGAGGCGCACGAGCGGCCACGCGACGGCGTCCAGGGACAGGCGTTCCCCGATGGCCACACACGCCACGACCAGGGCGATCGACCCACCGGCATACGCGACGAGGCGGCCAAGGTCCCGCCGCTGCATGTCCGCCGCTGCATGGGCGAACAGGAACGCGAACACCAGCGCCGAAAAGAGGAGCGCCGTTCGAAGGTCGAGCCAGTCGGCCGTCAGCAGTGAAGGAGTGGCGATCACGGCCGCGCCGGTGAGGGCGGTAGCGGCGTACGATCGCCAGGGGCGGCTATTCAACGGTCGATCTCGTGGGCATCGCGTGTCGCGAATCTAGTTCCGGAGGCGCACAGGACAAGTTGGCAGACGCGGCAACGGCCGGGCCCGCAGGTCGCGGACCCGGCCGTCGTGGCGAGCGAGGCCCCTAGCTCCTGGTCACTTCGCCGGTGGCGAGATCGAGCGTGAACGACTCGTTGCCGACCGTGAGCGGGACGAACTCGGTGCCGTTGAAGGTGATGGT
>DASVWS010000040.1:0-31093 GCA_036393095.1 Gemmatimonadaceae bacterium
TGCGCCAGGCAGTACGCCATGGCCGCCGCCGTGTTGCGGGCCAGATCGGGTCCGTCCATCGGCTGCAGCGAGAAGTGGGCGAAGTCGAGGCGCGCGTAGCGCTCCGGTTCGCCGCCGGCCTGCGGGTATACGAGCTTCAGCTCGTCACCGTGCGTGAGCGCCAGCGGCGCGTTCGCCTTGGGGCTCACGCACACCCAGTCGACCCCCGGAGGCGCCTGCCGGGTGCCGTTGGTTTCGACGGCGACCTCGAACTTCCGGGCGTGCAATGCGTCGACGAGCGGCACGTCGAGCTGCAGGAGCGGCTCGCCCCCGGTGCACACCACGTAGCGCCGGCCGCCGCCACCACTCGGCCAGCACGCCGCGATGGCGTCGGCGAGCGCGTCGGCCGTGTCGAACCGGCCGCCGTCGGGCCCGACGCCGACGAAATCGGTGTCGCAGAAGCCGCAGGTGGCGCTCGCCCGGTCCTCCTCGCGCCCCGTCCAGAGGTTGCAGCCGCTGAACCGGCAGAACACCGCGGGGCGCCCGGCGTGAAACCCCTCGCCCTGGAGCGTATAGAAAATTTCCTTGACGGTATACACCGTGCGTTTCTTCCTGTCCGACTGTCCGACTGTCCGACTGTCAACTGTAGTTCTGATATCTCCCCGGATCCTTCATCCCCGCCTCCGCAAATCCCTTCAGCCGCAGCGTGCAGGCATCGCAGCGTCCGCAGGCGGCGCCCGTGGCGTCGGGGTCGTAGCAGCTCGTCGTGAGCGAGTAGTCCACGCCCAGCGACACACCCAGCCGGACGATCTCCGCCTTGGACAGGTCGATGAGCGGCGCGACGATCCGCACGGGCGCCGTGCCCTCCACGCCGCCGCGCGTGGCGAGGTTCGCCATCCGCTCGAACGCCTCGATGTACTCGGGGCGGCAGTCGGGGTAGCCCGAGTAGTCGAGCGCATTGACCCCGATGAAGATGGTGCGCGCGCCGAGCACGTCGGCCCAGGCGAGGGCGAAGGAGAGGAAAATCGTATTGCGCGCCGGCACGTACGTGATCGGAATGCCGGTGCCCATCTCGGCGAGCGCGCGATCCTTGGGCACCGGGAGGTCGGCGGTGAGGGCCGAACCGCCGAAGGCGCGCAGGTCGATGTCGAGCGTGATGTGCCGCGCCACGCCGAACGCCGACGCCACGCGCGCGGCGGCTTCGAGCTCGTGCCGGTGACGCTGGCCGTAGCGGAAGGAGAGTGCGTAGACCTCGTGCCCCTCCGCCCTCGCCACGGCGAGCGTCGTGGTGGAGTCGAGTCCGCCGCTCAGCAGCAGGACGGCGCGAGCCGGTTCGGTCATGACCGAAAGCTATCGCGCCGCGGCGCCGGCGAGCGCGTCGCGCAGGTCGGCGATCAGGTCGTCCGGATGCTCCAGCCCGACCGACAGCCGCAGGAGCGCCGGGGGCGTGCGGCTCTCCGGCGGCTCGACGCTGGCGCGGTGCTCGATGAGCGACTCCGTGCCGCCGAGACTCGTGGCGCGCGTGATCACGCGCAGTCGGGCGATCGTGGCGAGCGCCGCGTCGCGGCCGCCCTTCACCTCGAAGGAGATCATCGCGCCGGGCCCGCGCATCTGGCGGGCCGCGAGCGCGTGGCCGGCGTGCGAGTCGAGCCCCGGATAGTGCACCACCGACACCGCCGGATGCGATTCCAGCGCGTGCGCGATGCGCCCCGCGCTCTCGGTCTGGGCGCGGACGCGCCAGGGGAGCGTGCGAATGCCGCGCAGGGTGAGCCAGCAGTCGAAGGGCGATGGCACCGCGCCGCCGGCGGACTGCACGCCGCGCACGCGCTCCCAGAACGCGTCGGCGGCGGCGGTCACGAGAGCGCCGCCCAGCACGTCGCTGTGCCCGCCCAGATATTTCGTCGTGGAGTGCATGGCGACGTGCGCCCCGAGCTCCAGCGGCCGTTGGAGCACCGGCGTGGCCCACGTATTGTCCACCACGACGTGGGCGCCCGCATCGCGTCCGATGGCGGCGAGCGCGGCCACGTCCACCACGCGCACGAGCGGGTTGGACGGCGTCTCGATCCAGAGCAGCCGCGTGTCGGGGCCGACGGCGGCGCGCACGGCGTCCAGATCGCCCATGTCCACGAGCGTGAGCCGCAGACCCCAGCGGCCGAATACCTCGCGCATCAGCTTCACCGTGCCGTAGTAGGCATCGCCGGGTGCGACGACGTGGGCGCCTGGGGCGAGCGCCTGGCACACCGCCATCGTCGCCGCCGACCCCGAGGCGAAGCACGCCGCGTCGACGCCTCCCTCGAGCGCGGCGAGGCACTGCTCCAGCGACCGCCGGTTCGGGTTGTCGTTCCTGGTATACAGGAACCCGTCCACGAGCGTGCCGTCTACCCGGCGCTCGAAGGTCGTGGAGAGCTGGATGGCCGGCGTCACGGCGCCGGTGACCGGGTCGGGCGCATGGCCCGCGTGGACGGCGATGGTTTCGAGATTCATGAGACGGGGGACGGTGGGACAGGCCGACAGTCGAACAGCTGGACAGTCGGACAGACAGACAGTGAGGCAGAGGATAACATGCTTACCGGCTGGCTGCAGGGCCGGACTCACTGCACCCACCCTCAGTCCCCCCGGCTGGCTTCAGCATCCAGCCGAGCCCCCGCGTAGACCATGTGAGTCTGGACCCCACCCCTTCAACGGACCATCCCCGTGACCTCCCTTTCCATCCTCCGGCGCGCCGGCGCGCTCCTGCTGGCGCTGCCCGCGGCACTGGCGGCGCAGCAGCAGTTGCCGCTCAAGCACAAGCCGCAGCCCACCACGGCCGCCATCTCGGCGTCCGACCTGATGACCCGCCTGTACATCTTCGCCGACGACTCCATGCAGGGCCGCGAGACGGGCACCATCGGGCACCTCAAGAGCACGGCCTACATCGCCGCCCAGGTCAAGGCGATGGGACTCAAGCCCGCGGGCGACAACGGCACGTATTTCCAGAACCTGCCGGTGTTCCAGCGCTCGCTCGATCCCAACTCCACGCTCTCCGTGAACGGCGTGCGGCTGGCGGCGTTCCGCGACTTCGTCGCCACGCCGGGCCGCGGCGGCGATCCCCGCTCGATCGACGGCGCGCAGGTCGTCTTCGGCGGCGAGCAGGGCGACACGGTCGACGAGCTCACCGCCGAGCAGGTGCGCGGCAAGCTGGTGATCCTGACGGCGCGCCCCGGCGGCCGGGGACGCGGGTTCGGATTCGGCTTCCGTGGCCGCGGCCGCGGGCGCGGCGGTGAGAACCCGCTGGCCGAGGCGGCGGGCATCGCGACCGTCGAGACCGGCGACGCGTGGACGGCCGCCGTGCGCGCGGCGCGCCCACGCCCCGGCAACGTGATCTTCAAGAACCCGAGCGCGACGCCGCTGCCCGCCGCAGCGGCCAACCTGACGATCAGCGCCCACGCCGCGCAGGTACTGCTCGGTGTGCCCGTGACGCAGGCCACGAAAGGCATGGCCGGGAAGACAGTGCGCGGCAACCCGCGCTACGTCGAGAAGCCCGCGCCGGCGCGCAACGTCGTCGCCATCCTCCCCGGCTCCGATCCGGCGCTGCGCGGCGAGTACGTGGCCGTCGGCGCCCACAACGACCACATCGGCATCCGCCAGGGTCCGCCGGTCGACCACGACTCGCTGCACCTGTACAACGCGGCGCGCTACGCGATCACCGGCATGCTCGCCCGCGGCGAGCGGCCGACGCCGGAGCAGGAGCAGGCGCTCGCGAACATCCACATCAATCTCGACAGCGTGCGCAAGCTGCGGCCGGTGCGGCTGGACTCGATCAGCAACGGCGCCGACGACGACGGATCGGGTTCGGTGAGCGTGCTCGAGATCGCCGAAGCGTTCGCCAGGGGCAGCATCAAGCCCAAGCGGTCGATCCTCTTCGTCTGGCACGTGGGCGAGGAGAAGGGCCTCTGGGGCTCGGAGTGGTTCACCGACCATCCGACCGTCCCGCGCGATTCCATCGTCGCCCAGCTCAACATCGACATGGACGGGCGCGGCGACGCCACCGATCTGCCCGTCGGCAGCCCGACGTATCTCCAGCTCGTCGGCTCGCACCGCCTGTCCACGGAGCTCGGCGACATGGTCGAGTCGGTGAACAAGACGGAGAAGATGCCGTTCACCTTCGACTACCGGTACGACGCGCCCGGACAGCCCGACAACATCTACTGCCGCAGCGACCACTACAACTACGCGCGCTACGGCATCCCGATCACCTTCTTCACCACGGGGCTGCACGGCGACTACCACCAGGTGACCGACGAGCCCGAGTACATCGACTACCCGCACATGGCCCGCGTGAGCCAGCTCGTGTTCGACGTGGCCGTGCAGGTGGCGGACCTGAATCACCGCGTGAAGGTGGACGGCCCGGTGCCGGCCGATCCGCACCAGCGCTGCGTGAACAACGGCGCTCCGTTGACCGGGGGGAACGGCGGGTTCTGACCCCCGGCCCGGACGCGCGATCGTGACGGGGAGCCGCGGACCATGCACGGTCCGCGGCTCCTCGCGCATTCACCGCTGGTGCGGGCGCAGCACCAGCCACTCCTGTGGGTGCCGCAGCTCGTTCACCGCCAGCCGTCGCTGGTCGGCGTCGAGGAACGACAGATCCACGGGCGCGATGGGCAGCGCGGGGTCGGAGGCGATCCGCTGCAGGTCGTGCGTGGCGGCGAACCGCGCGGCGATCGCCGCGCCCACGCCCGGCGACCGGGCCTCGTGGATCTCGATCACCATCGTCGCCGAGCGCAGGGCGGGGATGTCGCGCGCGCAGAAGAGCGCGCGCTCGTAGCCCTCGCAGTCGCTCACCACCAGCGCGCTCTCGGGGAGCATGGCGGCCAGCCGGCCGGGCGTCACCCGGCGCATGGTGCGCACGAGGCGCGCCTCATTTGCCGCTGCCATCTGACGCGTGGCGCGCCGTGCCCACCGGTCCGGATCGACGGCGACGACGGGAGTGCGCGGGTATCGGCGCGCGAGCCCGACGGCGTAGTAGCCGAAGCGCGATCCGACGTCGACGATGGTGGAGAACCGCACGCGCTCGAACGCGCGCCACGTGGCGTGCAACTCGTGCTCGTACGTGCCCAGCAGGTAGGGCCCGATGTGGTCGCGCATCGCGAGCCGCGACAGTTCGAGATTCTCGAATGGGCCGTCGACCACGCGCGAGCCGAGGTGCGCCAGCAGCGCCTCGTTGAGGGCGTGGCAGCCGAATCCCGCGAACACGCGCTGCGAGTGCCGGCGGGCGCGGGCGCTCGCGAGGGCGAGGTACGCGCCGGGCGCGACCCGTTCGAAGCCGTCCCCCGCCGCGCGCCGCAGGCGGCGCCACATGACGGTCAGGCCCCCGTCTTGAGGCCCCCGACCAGATCCTTCAACTGCGTGCTCTCCTGCAGGAGCACGTTGCTGGCCGAGGTCATCTCCTCGCACGCCGCGCTCTGCTCTTCGGTGGAGGCGTTCACCTCCTGGGCGGCGGCGGCGTGGTTCTCGGCGGTCTTGGCGATGGCGTCGAGGCCGGAACTCGCGCTCGCCACCGCGCCCGCGTTCTGCTGCGCCGCCTGGGACACGCCGTTCGCCGCACTCCGCGTCCGGCTCGCCGCGTCGGTGATGATCCGCAGTGCGTCGTCGATCTCGCGCGACAGACGCTCGATCTCGCCCACCCGCTGGGCGCCCGACTCCATGGCCCGCGCGCTCGTCGTGACGCGCGTGGTCACGTGGCCGGTAATCTGCACCACGTCCTGCGCGGCCTTCTGCGACTGCTCGGCGAGCTTGCGCACCTCGTCGGCCACGACGGCGAACCCGCGGCCCGCCTCGCCGGCACGCGCCGCTTCGATGGCGGCGTTCAACGCCAGCAGGTTGGTCTGCTCGGCGATCTGGCTCACCGCGTGCACGAACCGCGTGATGTCGGCGGCCGCGGTGGTGAGCGCCGCGACTTCCGCCGCCGCCTGCTCGACGCTGGTCTTCACGTCGGCGAGGATGCTCAGCGCGCGCTCGATCTCGACGCGCTTCTCGCCGGCCGAGCGTTCGATGTGGCCGGCGAGCTCGAGCACCTCGTCGGCCCGCGCCTTCACCTCGCCGGAGGCGTTCCGGACCCTGGTCAGCGTCTCGTCGACCTCGTGGAGCTGGTGCACCTGCGACTCGGCGCCGTGCGACACTTCGGCCATGGCGTTCGCCATGTGGCTCGCCGACACCGCGATCTCCTCCGACACCGACGACAACTGGTGCGCCGAACTCGACACGCTTTCCGACGTGCGCGCCGCGGTGGCGACCACGCGCGACAACGAGTCGCCGGTGCGGTTCATGGCATCGGCGAGAATCTGGAATTCGCCCGGCATCGGCGCCGTGGTGCGCGCCGTCAGGTCGCCGTGGCTCAGGCGGTCGGCGTGGCGCAGCAGCGCGTTCAGCGGCCGGCTCACCGACGAGACGGTGATCACCACGACGGTCACGCCGATGACGAGCGCCAGGCCGATGAGCCCCAGCATGAGCGCGGCACGGCGGCGTGTGTCGGCGGCGAGCTGCGCCGAAGCCGACGCGACCTTCCGCGACTTGAGCTGCGCCAGCCGGTTGATGCTGGCCATGAGCGGATCGACGTCGGCGTAGGCCCGCGCGGCCGCGGCGCGGGCGTCGGCGGCGCGCCCGAGGTCGGCCAGCCGGTGGGCCAGGGTGTACTTCACTTCGAGGTCGGAGAGCTGCGCATCGATCGCCGCGAGCACGCCGATCTCCTCGGCGGTCTGGCCCGGCCGGTCGTTCATCGCGCGCTGGATGCCGTGCGCGGCCCATCCCTGGTTGCTGAAGATGCGCTCCGCGGCGCTGTCGCGGGTCTCGACGTACTGCGCGCCGGCCTCGAGCGTCTGTGCCACGTCGCCCGAAAGCTGCGAGGCGAGGCGCGATTCCTCCTGCACCGACGTGAGCGTGGTCGTCATCGTCGTGGCGAGCGTGCCCATGGAGCTGCGCGCCACGGCGCCCGCGACCAGGAGCAGCGCGACGAGAATGCCGAACCCGGTCCAGAGGCGGCCGCGGATCGTGCCGAGCGGTCCCACAGCGGCGTTCATGGCGCCCCCTCGACGACCTGCAATGCCCCGCGATGGATCATCGTCATCACCACGCTCTTGCCCACGGGATCGCCGCTGGCACCGAAATAGATGTTGCCGGTGACCCCCTTCCAGCCGTTCGAGGCGTCGAGATGCGCCAGGAAGTCGCGGATTTTCGCGCGGTCGGGCCCCACCTGCGTGAGCGCGTAGTACAGCAGATTGGTCGCGTCATAGCCAAGCGCCGCGTTGCCGTCGGGCGTCAGGTTGTACTTGGCGCGGAAATCCTGCACGAACCTCTGCACCGCCGGCGAGGGATTCTCGGCGCTGAACGGCGCGCCCACGTAGATCCCCTCGGCGAGCGCCGTGTCCACGGAGAGTCCGGTCCAGCCGTCGCCGCCCATGAGCGCGGCGGTGAGCTTCTGCCGGCGGAATTCCTTGAGGAAGTCGAGTCCCGACGCGTCGGTGCCGGCCACGAAGACGAGGTCCGGATTCACGGTCTTGAGATAGGATACGTACGGCTCGAAGTTCTGCGATCCCTCGGCGATCGGGTCGAACGCCACGATCGAGCCGGTGAAGTTGCGGCGGAACGCGTCAGCGAGGCCGCGCCCGTACGCATTGTTCTCGTAGAGCACGGCGGCCCGCCGCTTCCCGAGGCGCCCGCTCGCGAACTGCGCCATGTGCAGGCCGTTCATCGAGTCGCTCGAGATGACGCGGAACACCCACGGGGAGATCCCCGTGAGCGCCGGCGACGTGGCCGTGGTGGCCATCGAGACCAGATGTCCCGCGTCGTAGACCTTCGCGGCCGCGACCTCGGTGCCCGAATTCACGTGTCCGATGACGGCGACGACGGACGGGTCGGCGACGTAGCGCCCGGCGATCGTCGTCGCCTTCTGGCCGTCGGCCTCGTCGTTGGCCCAGTCGATGTCGACGGGATGGCGGGCGTAGTCGCTGCGCGCCCGGATCTGGTCGTAGGCGAGTTCCATGCCTCGCCGGTTCATGGCGCCGTAGGCCTGGTCCCACGGTCCTGCCGCTCCGAAGCGCACGACACCGCCGGAACCGGATCCGCCGCAAGCCACGAGCAACAGAGCAGCCAGAGTGGAGAGCTGTTTCACGAGATGTGGGGAGACGACGAGAGGAGAGTGTGCAGCATGGCGTCGTCGCCATCGACGGTTGGCGCGCCGGCCAGGCAACGCCGATTCGCGCACCAATGTAACAAAGTTGCCGCGCCGCGGCACGGCGGAATTCGTCGCCCGGTGACGCCCCGCACACCGCGCCGCGTCATGCGCGGACGCCGGTCTGCGCCGCGCCGATCACCGCGCCGATGTGTGGCGTCGCAGCGTCACCGCGCCCGCGTCTGCTGCTGGGTGAGGCAGTGCAGGGTGCCCAGCCCCCACACCAGGTCCACGGCGTGGATGCCGACCACGGCGCGCCCGGGAAAGACTTCGGCGAGCACGTTCAGCGCCACCCGGTCATTGACGTCGTTGAACGTCGGCACGATCACGACGCCGTTCGCGACGTAGAAGTTCGCGTAGCTGGCGGGGAGGCGCTCGCCGTTCATCATCACCGGCCGCGGATAGGGCAGCTTGATGACGGTGAAGTCGCCCCGGCGGCCGCCGGCGGCCTGGAGGCGCTTGAAGTTGTCCTTCGATCGACGATGGTTCTCGTCGGCAGGATCCTCCTCGAAGGCGAGGACGACGACGTCGGGCGCGGCGAAGCGTGCGATGTCGTCCACGTGGCCGTGCGTGTCGTCGCCCACGCACCCCTCGCCCAGCCAGATCGTCTTGTGGACGCCGAGCCACTCGGCGAACGCACGCTCGTAGTCGGCGCGGCTCATCCCCGGGTTGCGCGTCTGGACGTCGGAGAGCAGGCACTCCTCGGTCACCAGCAGCGCGCCGCGCCCGTCGGTGTCGATGGCGCCGCCCTCGAGCACCAGCGGCTTGCCGTCGGGACGCAGCGCCTGCACGCGGGGGAGGCCGGTGAGCCGTGCGATGGCCGCGCCCACTTCGCGGTCGAGCGAGAAGTTGTCGTACTTGGCCCACGCGGTGAACTGCCAGTTCACCAGCTCGATGCTCCCGTCGGCGGCCATGACCGCAGTCGGCGCCGAATCGCGCAGCCAGACGCGGTCGGTGGGCACGACGTGCAGGTGGACGCCGGCCGTCACGCCGTGCGCGGTGAGGCACGATTCGGCGCGCATGCGCACGTCGCGGTCGTGGCAGAGGATGTGCACCGGCTCGTGCGCGGCGAGCACGCGGGCGATCTCGGCGTACACCCAGTGAATCGCGTCGAGCTTGCCCGGCCAGTCGGGTTCGTGATGCGGCCACGAGATCCACGTTGCCGCGTGCGCCTCCCACTCCGCGGGAAAACGCCGCTCGGGAGCGGACGGCGTGCGCTTACGCGCCGAGGTATCGCTGGAGGATCGGGGCGTAGGCATCGATGCGGCGGTCACGAAGAAACGGCCAGTTCCGCCGCGTGTCCTCGATCAATCGGGGGTCGCAGGTCGCGATCAGGACTTCGGGGCCGGTGCCGGCGTCGGCGATCAGGCGGCCGAACGGATCGCTGATGAAGGAGTGTCCGAAGAACTCGAGCCCGTCGGTGCCCGGCTCCGCCTCGAATCCCACGCGGTTGGGCGACGCGACGTACACGCCGTTGGCGATGGCGTGCGCCCGCTGCGCCGTGCGCCATGCGTCCACCTGCGCCTCGCCGAACTCGGCTTTTTCCGCAGGGTGCCAGCCGATCGCCGTCGGATAGAACAGCACGTCGGCGCCGAGCAGCGCCGTGATGCGCGCCGCCTCGGGATACCACTGGTCCCAGCAGATGAGCACGCCGACGTTCGCGTAGCGCGTCTTCCAGACCTTGAACCCCGTGGCCTGCGCCACGCGCTCCGCGGACAGCCGGGGGTCCGGCGCGCCGTCGCCCGGCGTGAAGTAGTACTTCTCCAGGAACAACGGGTCGTCGGGAATGTGCATCTTGCGATAGACGCCGAGCAGCGTACCGTCGGCGTCGATCACGGCGGCCGAGTTGCGGTAGACGCCGGGCCCCTGCCGCTCGAACAGCGGGACGATGAGCACGATCTCCAGCTCCCGGGCCAGCCGCTGCATCGCGTCCGTCGTGGGACCGGGAATCGGCTCCGCGAGGTCGAAGCGCCCGGCGTGTTCGATCTTGCAGAAGTACGGCGCGTTGAACAGCTCCTTGAGACACACGATCTGGGCGCCGTGCCTGGCGGCGTCGCGAATGCGCGCGACGGTGGCCGCCACGGAAGCCGCGGCGTCCGGTGTCGCCGCGTCCTGGATGATGCCGACGGTGAATGGCTCCGCGCTCATGGGCGAAAGTTGTACCCGCGGGCCACGGGCTGGAAGGGCGCGCGCGAAATCACCGGCCGCTCGCGCGCGGGACGATCACGCGCAGCGCACCCGGCCGGGCCTCCACGCGCACGTCCGCCGCGGCCGCGCGGCGCAGTTCGCCGTCGGCTTCGTAGACCGGCGGCTCGTCGAACTGCAGCGTGAATGCCGCCGCTCGCCGGCAGGTGACGCGCGGATGCCGCACGTGGGTGCCCAACGCCGCGTGCACGAGCAGTCCGGGGCGGCCGAGGCGCCCGATGTCGGGGATTGCGATCGCGTCGAGCAAGCCGTCGTCGACGCGGGCGCCCGGCGCCACGTGGAAGGCGCCGCCGAAGTGCGCGCCGTTGGCGAAGGCCAGGAGCAGATAGCGGTCGCGCGGCGCGCCGTCCACCGATGCGTGCAGGCCGGGATACGCGAGCAGCTCGCGCAGCGCCGCCGCGGCGTACAGCGCCGTCCCGCCGAGCCAGCGCATCCGTTCGGTGCGCAGCAGCACCGCGACATCGAAGGCGAACCCGGCGACGTTCAGGAACCACTGGTCGTCCACCACCGCCATGTCGATGCGCCGGTCGTCACCCTCGCCGGCCACGAGGCGCGCCATCGCCTCGGCATCGGCGGACGGTTCGGGAAGATTCTTCACGAAGTCGTTGCCGGTTCCCGCGGCGAGCAGCGCCAGCCGCGCCGGCGCGCCCAGGCGGGCCAGCTCGGCCGCCGTCTTGCTCCACGTGCCGTCGCCGCCGAGCACGGCGATGGTTTCCACTCCGTCGTCGAGGGCGGCGCGTACCTGCCGCGCTTCGTCGCCGGGGGCGGTGGTGGCCCGCACGTCGGTGATGCCGTGTGCGGCGAACGCTCGCGCGACGCCGGGCAGGAGCCTGGCGCCGCGGCCGCGCCCCGCGGCGGGATTCACGATGAGGCAGGCGTGGGGCATGAGGGGAGGGAGACGTTCCGAACTGCCGACTGTCAACTGCAACTGCGGACTGCCGACTGCCATCTGGCTATTTCAGCTCTCCGCCGCGATCGCCCCGATGACGATGTCCGCCACGTTCGTATTCGTCGGTCCCGTGCGCAGGAGGGCGCCGGCGGCGTCAAGTGCGTCGTACGACTCGTGTGCGCGCAGCGCGGCCGCCGGATCGCGGCCGGCGCTGCGGATCGCTTCCCACGTGTCCGCGTCCGCGAACGCGCCAGCAGCATCGGTGGGGCCGTCGCGTCCGTCGGTGCCGGCCGCGAGCAGGGTGATGCCGCGAGCGGCCTCGCCGGCTTCGGAGAGCGCGTGCGCCGCGGCGAGCGCCAGCTCCTGGCAGCGCCCCCCGCGCGGCTGCGGCACCGGGGGCAGGGCGCCGGCTTCGCTGCGGGCGCGCATGGCCGGCGTGAGCATGGGCTGCGGGACGGCGACGGTCGTCTCGCCGCCACAGATCAGCACCGACGCCTTGCCGCCGGCCGTGGCCCGGCGCGCGATGAGCGCGCGCGCCATGGCGCTGCCCACCTCGGCGGCGGTCCCTTCCAGCGGAGCGTCGGCCACGGTCACCTGGTCGATGCCGAGTTCGGCCGCCTTCGCCTGTGCCGCGTCGAGGGCCACGCGGTTGTTGACGATCACGCGCGCCGTCACGTGCGCGAACGCCGGATGCGTGGCCTTCGGCGTCTCCGGCACCAGGCCGCGCTGCGTGCCCGTGAGGTGTTCGCGGAACGACGGCGCCAGGCGCTGGTACAGCCGGGTCTGCTGGAGAATGTCGACCACTTCCTTCACGGTGTAGGGATCGGGCACGCACGGCCCCGATCCGATGGACGAGATGTCGTCGCCGACCACGTCGGACACGGCCAGGCAATACGTCGTCGCCGGCGCGAGCGCGAGGGCGAGCCGGCCGCCGCTCCACCGCGAGAAGCGCTTGCGCACCGCATTCATGGCGCGGATGTCGAGCCCGCTGTTGAGCAGCATCTCGTACAAATGCGAGAAGTCGGCCTCGCTCATGCCGCGCATCGGCGCGCCGATCAGGCTGGACGCGCCGCCCGACACGAGCACGATGGCGAGGTCGTTGCTGCGCATCCCGGACGCCGCGTCCGCCAGCCGGGCCGCCGCCGCGAACGAGCGGCGGCCGGGCACCGGGTGATCGCCCTGCAGCGATACCATGCTGGCGGTGGGCGAGGGCGCTTCTTCCGGCGCGACGATGACACCGCCGGCGACGGTGAGCAGCGACCGCTGCAGGGCCGCCGTCGCTGCGGCCGCCATCGGATGCGCGGCCTTGCCCACCGAGAAGAGCCAGAGGCGCTGATGGCGCGCGGTGGGAATCGTCGAGAGCGCCTGCGCCGTGGCCGCGCCGGGATCCGCGCCTTCGATTGCGGCCCGGAACAGCGTTTCGAGCAGCTGGCGCGGCGGCGAATCCGTCATTCGACCGCCGGGCTCAGCCCGTGCACCATCGGCGCCGGCCCACGGACCAGCGTCCGCCTTCCGCTCGCGTCACGGCGCGCCGGCTGCTCCCACGCCCGACGCGCTGTCCACGGCGGCCTGCAGCTCCTTGTAGTCGGCGGCGGCGAGCACGTTGAACGGCACCATGCGGTGTGTGATCCGGCCGTCGGGTCCGACCACGAAGAGGTAGCGGAGGTCGATCTTGTACTTCGCATTGGCGGCTCCGTACAGCTTGCCCACCGCCATGTTGGTGTCGCTGCCGAACAGCATCGGGAAATGCGCATCGCGGGCCCAGGAGTACTGGGCGGTGTCGGGATCGGTGCTGATCGCCAGGACCACGACCTTGTTCCCGTTGTTGAAGAGCTTGGCGTACTGATCACGGTACGCCTCCATTTGCACCGTTCACCCTTTGGTCCGCGCCCGGATGAAGAATGCGATCACCACGGTCTGCCCTCTGAAATCCGAAAGGCGGACGGGGTCCCGCAGCAACCCGTAGCGCGTGGCCCCCGGGATGGCGAAGTCCGGCGCCATCTGCCCGACGGCAGGCACGCCGGCGGGGATGGGGGCCGGCTGCTGGGCATGCGCGGCCCCGGCCGCGAACAGGAGCCCCAGCGCAACGCCGGTGGCTTTGACCTTTGAACCGTTCATGGAACCCTCGACGGGATGATCACCGCGTGAAATTGGGGGCCGTCGCTGCATAACGCAATGCGGATGCGCAAGTTTGGCGTCTCGTGGCCCGCCGTCCCGGGAACTTCCGGAGGTCGGCAAACGAGCGAAGCGAAACCTTTGAGCGGGTGGCGCGGTCTTCAGGATGTAAGATGGTCGACGACGACCCAGAGGATCTCCCGATGACCCAGGTAGAGACGGATCTCGACCGGATCCTGGACACGCTCGTCCGCGACGTGGTGGCGGCCGTTCACGCCATGTACCGCGGCGAAGTGCGCCAGCAGACGGCCAAGCTCAAGACCGCCGAGCAACGTGCCACGGCCCGAGCGGACCTGCTGCAGTTGATGGGCGTGAAGCCGCCGCCACTCCCCGACACGGAGCCGCCCACGGTGGCCGGGTCCGCGCTCTCGCCCGACGAGGTGGCCGCGATCACGCACTGCATCATCGGGTGGCTCCCGATGGGCGCCCCGAATGACTCGCCGCCCGATTCGCGGTGCATCCCCGGGGCGCGCGAGATCGCGCCCAGCTGGGGCGAGCGGGAGAAGGCGCGCCTGGCCATCCGCCGCGCCGCCGAAGACTGACTTGTCCCCGAACGCTCGTGGGGCGCGGCGCCGTCCCCGGCACCGCGCCCCACGAATCGCTGCGGCCGCCGTGCGCGGCTACTTCGCGCCGACCAGCGATCGCAACACGTACGGCAGGATGCCCCCGTGGCGGTAGTAGCGCATTTCCTCGGGTGTGTCGATGCGGGCCAGCACCGCGAACTCCTTCTTCGATCCGTCGCGCGCCGTGGCGCGCACCCTGAGCGACGCCTTCGGCTTGAGCGTGTCGTCGAGCCCGAGAATCTCGTAGCTCTCGAACCCGGTGAGCCCCAGCGACTGGCGCGTCTGGCCGCCGGTGAACTCGAGCGGCAGCACGCCCATGCCGACCAGGTTCGACCGGTGGATCCGCTCGAACGACTCGGCGATCACCGCCTTCACGCCCAGCAGAATGGTGCCCTTGGCCGCCCAGTCGCGCGACGACCCGGTGCCGTACTCCTTGCCGGCGATCACCACCAGCGGCGTGCCCGCCTTCTGGTACGCGATGGCGGCGTCATAGATGAACTGCGGCTTCCCTCCCGGCTCCATCGCGGTCCACCCGCCCTCGGTGCCCGGCGCCAGTTCATTGCGCAGGCGGATGTTGCCGAAGGTGCCGCGCATCATGACCTCGTGATTGCCGCGCCGCGAGCCGAACGAATTGAAATCCTTCCGCTCCACGCCATGCGCGACGAGCCACTCGCCCGCCGGGCTCTTGAGCGGAATGGCGCCCGCCGGCGAGATGTGGTCGGTGGTGACCGAATCGCCGAGCATGGCCAGCGCTCGCGCTCCCGCGATCGGCTGCATGCCCGGCGGCGTCATCGTCATCCCGTCGAAGTACGGCGGGTTCTTCACGTACGTCGAGTCGTTCTGCCACGCGTACGTCTCGCCCTCGGGCACGGCGAGCGCGCGCCACGCATCGTCGCCCTTGAACACGTCGGCGTACTCGCGGTCGAAGAAGTCGCGCTTCACGCTGCGCAGGATCTCCTCCTGCACTTCCTTCGGATCCGGCCAGATGTCCCTGAGATACACGGGACCGCTGCTGCCCTGGCCCAGCGGCTCGGTGTTCAGGTCGACATCCATGCGGCCGGCCAGCGCGTAGGCCACGACGAGCGGCGGCGACGCGAGGTAGTTGAACCGGGTGAGCGGATTCACCCGCCCTTCGAAGTTCCGGTTGCCGCTGAGCACCGATGCCACCATGAGCTTGTTCTGCTCGATGGCCGCGGCAATCGACTCCGGCAGCGGGCCCGAGTTGCCGATGCAGGTGGTGCAGCCATAGCCCACGAGGTTGAACCCGAGCGCGTCGAGATACTCGGTGAGGCCGGCCTGCGCGTAGTAGTCGGTCACGACCTTGGATCCCGGCGCCAGCGACGTCTTCACCCAGGGTTTGCTCTTGAGCCCTTTCTTCACCGCGTTCCGCGCCAGCATGCCGGCGGCGATCATCACGCTGGGATTCGACGTGTTCGTGCAGCTCGTGATGGCCGCGATCACGACCGCGCCGTCGCGCAGCTTGAACGTCTGCCCGTTGTGCGTGCAGTCCACTTCGTGGTGCGCCTGCGCCGCGCCCTCGGCGTCCATCCGCGCCTTCGCCGCCGCGTCGCCGTTGCCTGTGCCCGCCGACGCAGCGACACGCGCCGCCTCCGCCTTGAACGCGTCGGCGAACATCGCCTTCGATTTCGCCAGCGGCACCCGGTCCTGCGGGCGCTTGGGGCCGGCCAGGCTCGGCTCCACGGTTCCCAGGTCGAGCTCCAGCGTGTCGGTGAACACCGGGTCCGGCGTGTCGTCCGTGCGGAAGAGGCCCTGCTCCCTGGCGTACGCCTCCACCAGCTTCACGTGGTGCTCGCTGCGTCCGGTGAGGCGCAGGTACTTGAGCGTCTCGGCGTCGCAGGGAAAGAAGCCCATCGTCGCGCCGTACTCGGGCGACATGTTGGCGATCGTCGCGCGGTCGGCGAGCGACAGCGACGACAGCCCCGCGCCGTAGAACTCCACGAACTTGCCCACGACCTTCTTCTTGCGGAGCATCTCGGTGCAGGTGAGCACGAGGTCGGTGGCCGTCGCGCCCGGCGGCAGCTTGCCGTGCAGCTTGAACCCGACCACTTCGGGAATCAGCATCGTCACCGGCTGGCCCAGCATCGCCGCTTCGGCCTCGATGCCGCCCACGCCCCAGCCCAGCACGCCCAGGCCGTTGATCATCGTGGTGTGCGAATCGGTGCCGACCAGCGAATCGGGATACGCTTCGCCCGTTGCGTCGTTCACGAACACCGTCTTGCCCAGGTACTCGAGATTCACCTGGTGGCAGATGCCGGTGCCCGGCGGCACGACGCGGAAGTTCTGGAACGCCTCCTGTCCCCAGCGGAGGAAGACGTAGCGCTCCTTGTTCCGTTCGAACTCCTTCTCGGTGTTGATGAGGAACGCCGCCGCCTTGCCGTACTCGTCCACCTGCACCGAATGGTCGATCACCAGATCCACCGGCTGCAACGGATTGATCTTCTGCGGATCGCCGCCGAGCCTGGCGATCGCGTCGCGCATCGCGGCGAGGTCCACCACCGCGGGCACGCCGGTGAAGTCCTGGAGCAGCACGCGCGACGTGCGGAAGGCGATCTCCTTTTCGACTCTTGCCTTCACGTCCCAGTGAATCATCGCCTCGATGTCGCTCCGCTTCACGAAGGCGTCGTCTTCGTTCCGCAGCAGGTTCTCGAGGAGGATCTTGAGACTGAACGGGAGGCTGGCGGAGTGGCCGCCGAGGCGGCCCAGGCGATAGACGGTGTACGACTTGCCGTCGACGGCGAGCGCCGCGCGGCTGCCAAAGGAATTCATGCTTGTCATGGACTTGCCTCTCGATCGCGGCCGCTCGATGGGGCCGAGGCGAGGGTTCTCAGTGGAGCCACTGCCGCGTGAGCGGCAGGCTACCGCGGAATCTAGCCGAAGGTCACGTCGCGGCGCACCCGGGTATCCACCTCCAGGTGGAACACGTCGGGGCGCGCGTCGTGTCCCGCCGAATCCATGACGAGGTGGCCGCGCGTCACCAGCGCCGGGAAGACGCAGCGCCGTCCGGCTTGACGAATCTCCGTCCAGCCGCGTAGATGCACCACGCCGGGCGACGTCATCCGCCCGCGTGCCCGACCTCGCGCGCAAACCCCTCGAACAGATCGCCGTCTGGCGATAGGACCCTACATGCCCGCCTCCCAGGACGTCGTCGCGCTCGCCCAGGAGTTGATGGCCATCGATTCCACCAGCGGCCGCGAAGGGGAGATGATGGCCTGCGTGCACGCGCTGCTCGACGAGCGGGGATGGCAGGCGACGCGCATTCCCGTGAGCGAGGGCCGGTTCGCGGTGTTCGCGCGCGCGAGCGACGGCCCCTTCGTCACGCTCTCCACGCACCTCGACACGGTGCCGCCGTACATCCCGCCGCGCCTGGAGCGCGAGGTGCTCTGGGGACGAGGGGCGTGCGACGCCAAGGGGATCGCCGCCGCCATGATCTGCGCCGCCGATGCGCTCCGCGCCGCGAACACGCCGGTCGCCCTCCTGTTCGTGGTGGGCGAGGAGGTCACACACGACGGCGCGCACGCGGCCAACGACTGGATCGCCCGCAGCGGGCTGGTGAGCCGGGCGGTGATCGACGGCGAGCCGACCGAGAGCAAGCTCGGGCGCGGCACCAAGGGCGCCATCCGCGTCACCGTGCGCACCAGGGGTCAGCCCGCGCACTCCGCGTATCCGCACCTCGGCCACTCGGCCATCGACGACCTGGTCGCGCTGCTCGCGGAGCTGCCCCGTCTCGAGCTGCCGCGCAGCGACCTGTTCGGCGACACCACGGTCAACATCGGACAGATCAGCGGTGGCGTGGCCGACAACGTCGTCGCGCCGTGGGCGGAAGCGCGGCTCATGGCGCGCATCGTCTCGCCGGCCGACGAGGTGATGCGCGTGTTCGAGCGGTGGGCGGCGGGACGCGCCGAGCTCGAGGACGGGCCGATGGTGCCGGCGGTGAAGCTCGGCGTGGTTCCGGGGTTCGAGACCGACGTGGTGGCGTTCGCCACCGACATTCCGGTGCTCGGCAACTGGGGCACGCCCTATCTATTCGGTCCCGGCTCGATCCACGTGGCCCATCGCGACGATGAGCACGTGCGGCTGGAGGAACTGCGCGCCGCGGTGGACGCCTACGCCCGGATCGCGCGCGCTGTGGGGTGAGCCGCGGCGGCGGGCGGTTCCTTCCACTCGTCCGCCCACTGCTGAATCGCCCCGAGCGCCTGCTCCAGCGCCCGACCCTTCGGACTCAATTCGTATTCCACGCGCACGGGCGTGTCCGGGGTGACGATCCGCGTCACGATCCCCTCGGATTCCAGCTCTTTCAGCCGTTCGGAGAGCATGCGGTCGCTCACCTCGGGGATCGCTCCCCGGATCTCGCAATACCGTTGGCGCCCGTGCATCAGCACCTGAAGCACGGCGCCCGTCCACCGGCGACCGATGAGCTCCACGGCCCGATGGAAGTGGCGGCAGACGGTAGGGGTATTCTCTGACATGACACCAACCTTTGGCTGCAGGCCCGGCTTGACAAGATGAACTTACTATTCTAGAGTCTCATACACAAGATAGGTAACACATCATCTAATTCTGGCTGGGGGACCCTAAAAATGAACACCCAAACGAAATGGCAGATCGATGGCTCGCACAGCGCAGCCGAGTTCGCCGTCAAGCACCTCATGATCTCCACGGTCAAAGGGCACTTCGCCGACGTGAGCGGCACCGTCACCGTCGATGAGGCCAACCCGGGTGACGCCAGGGTCGACGTTTCCATCGGCGTGGCGAGCGTCGACACGCGCGACGTCAAGCGCGACGCGCACCTCAAGTCGGCGGATTTCTTCGACGTCGAGCGCTTCCCGAAGATCGTCTTCAAGGGCAAGCGCGTGGTGGGCTCGGTGGACGGCGAATTCAAGCTCGTCGGCGACCTGACGATCCGCGACGTCACGCGCGAAGTCACGCTGAACGTCGAGTCGTCGGGAAGCGTCGTGGATCCGTGGGGCGGCCAGCGGCGGGGCTACGCGGCCACCACCAGAATCAACCGCAAGGACTTCGGCCTCACCTGGAACGTGGCGCTCGAGACCGGCGGGGTGCTGGTCGGAGACGACGTGAAGATCTCGATCGAGGTCGAGCTGGTGAAGCAGGCGGCAAAGGAAGCGGCGGTCGCCGTCTGACGTTGCGGGGCCGCACGCCCGGGGCGAAGTTCGCCCCGGGCGGCGGCTCCTCCGGAGGGTGTGGTCATGTCCATCGACGCGGGCGCCACGATCGGCGGCGTCCATCTTCGGGTGAGCGACCTCGAACGGTCGCTCACTTTCTATGCGCACGTGCTCGGGCTCGACGTGCTGTCGAGCGGGGCGGACTCGGCGGTGCTCGGCGCCAGCGGGCGTGCACTCGTATCGCTGCGGGCGCTGCCGGGCGCCATGCCTCGCCCCCGGCGCACGACCGGGCTCTATCACTTCGCGGTGCTCGTGCCCGACCGGAAGAGCCTGGGGCATGCGCTGGCGCGGCTGGTCGCGGCGCGGTGGCCGCTGCAGGGCGCGTCGGATCACGGAGTGAGCGAGGCCATCTATCTCGCGGATCCCGACGGGCTGGGCATCGAAATCTACCGCGATCGTCCGCGCGCCGAGTGGCCGTTCGACGAGCACGGGCTGGCGATGATGACGGACCCGCTCGATCTCCGCGCCCTGCTCGACGCCGCGGTCGGCGAGGGCGACGTGCCGGCCAGGATGCCGGCGGGCACGCGCATCGGCCACGTGCACCTTCAAGTGCGCGACATCGCCGAGGCCGAGGAGTTCTACCACGGGGTGCTCGGCTTCGACGTGATGCAGCGGATGGCCGGAAACGCGCTGTTCGTGTCGGCCGGCGGCTATCACCACCATCTCGGGCTCAACACCTGGGGAGTGGCGGGCGCCCCGCCGCCGCCGGCAACGGCGCCGGGCCTCGACTACTTCGAGCTGCTGCTCCCCGGGGCGAAGGCAGTGGCGGCGATGCGTGAGGCGCTCGCGGCGCGCGGCGTGTCGCTGGAGCCTCGCGACGGCGGGTGGCTGGCCGCGGACCCGTCGTCGAACGCCGTGCTCGTCGCTGCGGCTTAGGGAACGAGCAGGTCGTCGCTGCTGACCGCCCGAATCGGCGAGGTGGGCGTCACGAGATCGAGGCGCGCCGCCTTGATGGCGCCGGTGGGGCAGTGGTGCACGAAGTCGCCGTCGGCGGCGGACCATTCCACGAATTCCTCGCGCGGCACCGCCGTTCCGTCTGCGGGATCGAACGCCATCTGGTCCGGCGCCAGCGCGACGCACAGTCCGCACTTCACGCACGATTCACGCACGACGTGCAGGCGCATGCGCTTGCGCGGGTAGATGCCCGACGGCTGGGCGAGGTAGGTCTCGATGTGCTCGAGCGCCTTGACGGTGGCGCGGTAGCCCTCGCGGATGTTCTGCTCCGCGTGCACGAAGCTCAGCCAGTGCGAGTCCACCTTGGGCCGGATGAGGAGCATCGGCGGTCCGTTCCACCGCGTGAGGGGCTGCTCCTGCAGGTGGTGCATCATGATCGTGCCGGCGCGCATGTAGATGGCGGCGAAGCCCTGCGCGCCGACGCGGGGCACGGGGTGAACATCGGAGCTGCCGACGTCCACCGCGATCACGGCGTCCATGCCCAGCCCCGCGGCGGCCGACGGCAGGTTGTCGATGACGCCGCCGTCCACGCACCATCGATCGCCCACGGCGGCCGGCGGAAAGAAACCCGGGAGCGCGCACGACGCGTACACGGCGTCGCGCACCGACACGTCGCGCAGGCCCGGCAGTCCCCACACCAGGCGCGTGGCGCGTTCGAGATCGACCGTATTCACGAGCAGGGGCGTGCGCAGGTCGTCGAAAGTGCCGGCCGGCGCCACCACGTCCACCAGGTTGCGGAGCGGCTCCCCAAGGTAGATCGCGGGAGCGCGCATGCGCTCCATGAGCATCCCCAGATGGTTGATCCGGAACAGGTCGCGGCGCCGGAGCGATTCGGCCCGCTGGGCCAGCTCGTCGGGGCTCATGCCGCCAACCGCCGCCGCCGCGATGAGGGCGCCGATGCTCGTGCCGGCGTACACCGCGGGGCGGATCCCGCGTTCCTGCAGCGCCCGCAGCACGCCGATGTGCGCGAAGCCCTTCATGCCCCCGCCGCCGAGGACGAGGGCAATCCGGGCCCGCGCGATCGACGTGCCGCCGCTATTCGAGATAGTTGTAGAGGCCAATGAGTCCGACCACGCCGCCGCCCACCATCACGATGGTGCCGGGGGTGCCGCCGATGATGGCGCCGACGATCAACCCGGCGCCGCCCACGATCATCATCGCGCGCGATTGCTCGCGGGAAGGCGTGTTGGCGAGCGCGCCGGCCGGGTCGAGCGGCACGGCCTGATGCAACGACTGGATGCCAACGGCCGACGTGCGGAGCACCGGACCGACCGGTGCCGCCTGTTCCACCTGCACCGACGGGGCGAGGCTCGGGAGCTGCACCGATAGACGCACCGGAGTCGGAGTCTGCGCCCCGGCGGTGGCCGCACAGAGGGCCAGGCCGAGGACCAACGCTTGCACGCGTCCTGTCATGTCGTTCCTCCTGCTGTTTGATTGAGGTGTCGCCGGCGCTCCGTTCCGACGCTCGAACGCCTACAATATGGTGGCGTCCGGAGGCGGCGAGGTCTAGTGTTGTACACGCGTCGCCGCCGCCGGCTCCCCGCCGGCGATTTCCCACCCGATCCTTCTCCCATGAGTCAGCGCGCCTCAATCGAATCCTCACTGGTCCGGGCCGTGGGCGTCTGGGGGCTGGCGGCGAGCATCGTGAACCTGATCATCGGCGGCGGGATCTTCCGGATCCCGTCGGACCCCGCGGTGGCCGGGCTCCTCGGCGCCGCGGCGCCGCTCGCGTACCTCATGTGCGCCGTGGCGATGGGATTCGTGGTGCTGTGCATGGCGGAGGCGGGCAGCCGCGTGTCGCTCACCGGCGGGCCGTACATGTACGTCGAGACGGCGTTCGGGCCGTATGCCGGCTTCCTCGTCGGCGTGCTGATCTGGATGATCGGCGCCACCGCGGTGCCGGCCATCTCGATGATCTTCGCCGACAACTTCGCCCGGCTGGTGCCGGGGTTCGACTCGCCGGCCGCGAAGATCGCGCTGCTCGTGGTCACCTACGCGGTCGTCGTGTGGATCAACGTGCGCGGCGTGAAACAGGGGACGCGGCTCATCGGCGCGGCGACGATCGTGAAGCTCGCGCCGCTCGTCCTGCTGATCGTGGTCGGCGCGTTCGGCGTGCACACCGCCTACCTCACGCCCGAGACGATGCCGCCCAAGCGCGACTTCGCGCGCGCGGCGATGGTGCTGGTGTTCGTGTTCGCGGGATTCGAGAGTGCGCTGGTGCCGAGCGGCGAGGTCACGGAGTCGTCGCGCACGGTGCCGCGGGCGCTGCTGCTCGCCATGGGCATGGTGACGCTGCTGTTCGTCGCGCTGCAGCTCGTGGTGCAGGGCGTGCTGGGGCCGCGCCTGGTGGGCTCGCCGACTCCGCTCGCCGACGCGGCGGCCGTCGTCATGGGGCCCTGGGGCGCCAGGCTGTTTGCGGTGGCGGTGGTGCTGTCCACCTTCGGCTTCATGACCGGCATGGCGCTGGCGATGCCGCGCGCCCTGTTCGCGTTCGCGCGCGACGGGTTCGCGCCGCGCGTCTTCGCGTCGGTGCATTCGCGCTATCACACGCCGCACGTCGCGATCATCGCGCAGGCGGTGCTCACCGTGGCGTTGGCGGCGACGGGGGCGTTCGAACGCCTCGTCGTGCTGGCCAACCTCGCCGCCCTGCTCGCCTACCTGGGCTGCTGCGCGGCGGCGTTCGAGCTCCATCGGCGCGACGTGCAGGGGACCGGCGCGCCGTTTCGACTGCCGGGCGGCAACGTGATCCCCGTGGTCGCGGGACTGCTCGTGATCGCCCTCCTCTCGTCCATCACGCTGCGCGAATGGCGCGTGGCCGGGCTCGTGCTGGCGGTGGCCAGCCTCGTGTTCGTGTCCACGCGCCGCGCCCGCGCGGCCCGCATCGCGACCTCCGGCACGCCATGACCGATCCCCTTCTCGCCTACCGTGGCGAATTTCCGATCCTCGAGCACACCACGTACCTCGTCTCGAATTCGCTCGGCGCCATGCCGCGTGCCGTCCCCGAGCGGCTGGCGGAGTACGTGGACGAATGGGCCGAGCAGGGCGTCCGCGCCTGGAGCCGCAGCTGGTGGCAGATGCCGGGCCTCGTCGGCGACGAGATCGCGCCGCTCATCGGCGCCGACGCCGGCCAGGTGGTGATGGTCGGCAACGTCACGCTGGGGCAGGCCACGGTGCTCACGGCGATCGACTATCCGCCGCAGCGCAACCGGATCGTGATGACCGAACTCGACTTTCCATCCGTTCGCTACCTCTACGACCGGCTGGCCGCGCGGCTGGGCGCCGAGATCGTGGTCGTGCCCGCGGCCGCCGACGGCATCAGCGTCGATGCCGACGCGGTCGTGGCGGCCATCGACGAGCGGACGCGGCTGGTCTGCATCTCGCAGGTGCTCTTCCGCTCGGCGTTCGTGATGGACGTGGCGCCGATCGCGCGGCGGGCGCGCGTGATGGGCGCGCTGCTGTCGCTGGACGCCTTCCACGCCGTGGGCGTGATGCCGGTGGACGTGAAGGCGCTGGGCGTGGACTTCCTCACCGGGGGCGTGCTCAAGTGGCTGTGCGGCGGGCCCGGTGGAGGATTTCTGTACGTGGCGCCGGGCGTGCAATCGACGCTCGAGCCCGCGCTCACCGGCTGGTTGGCGCACGAGCAGCCGTTCGCGTTCGATGCGGAAATGTCGTACGCGCAGGGTCCGTACCGCTGGCTCAACGGCACGCCCGCCATCCCGGCCCTTTATGCGGCCATCGAAGGCCCGCGCATCGTGCGCCGGGCCGGCGTCGACGCCATCCGCGCCAAGAGCATGCGCCAGACGGCGCGGCTGATCGAGCTGGCCGACGCCCGTGGCTATCCGGTGCGCACGCCGCGCGACGCCGGGCGCCGCGGCGGAACCGTTGCCTTCGACGTGCCCCACGCGTACGAGGTTTCCGAGTATCTTCTGTCGCGGGACGTCCTCGTGGATTTCCGGCCCAATGCCGGCATCCGGGTCGCCCCGCACTTCTACACGCGCGACGACGAGCTCGAGTCGGTCGTCGCGTTGATGGATGAGGCATTGACCACGGGCCGCTGGCGCGAGTTCGAGCGCCGCGGCGGGATCGTCACCTGAACGCTGCGCACATGAAGAAACCCACTGCCAACCGCCTGCGCCGCCGCTACACGAACGCCGACTACCCGATGGTGTTGCTGCGCTTCGAAGACGGCCACGAGATTCGCGTCGCCAAGGGACAGGGCAAGGAGTTCGACGCCTACGAGGGCGAGACGATCAAGGTGATCGCGATCTACGACCCCACGTCCAGCGAACGCGAAGTGCTCGACTCGCGCAAGGCCGAGGCGTTCGACCCCGCGTGATCCGGCTGCTGCCCGACCTGCGTCGGGCGATCGAAGCGGGTGCGCCCGTGGTGGCGCTGGAGACGTCGGTCATCGCCCAGGGGCTGCCCGCGCCCGCCAACCGCGAGTGCGCGGACCGGATGAGCGCCGCGGTGCGCGCCGGCGGGGCGCACCCGGCCATGGCCGCGGTGGTTCGCGGCACGCCCGCGCTGGGGCTCGAAGCCGACGAGCTCGAGCGCTTCCTCGGCGGGCAGGGCGTCCGCAAGGTGTCGGCGCGCGACCTCCCGGTGGCGATGGCGCAGGGCGCCGACGGCGCGACCACGGTCGCCGCAACGCTGGCGCTCGCCCACCGGGCCGGCATCCGGGTCTTCGCCACCGGCGGCATCGGCGGCGTCCATCGCGAGCCGGCCTTCGACGAGTCCGCCGATCTGCTCGAGCTCGCGCGGACGCCGATGGTCGTGGTCTGCGCCGGCGCGAAGGCCATCCTCGATCTCGGCGCGACCATGGAGCGGCTGGAAACGTTCGGCGTGACCGTGGTCGGGTATCGGACCTCGGGCCTTCCGGGTTTCTTCACGGTGGACACGGGCATCCGGGTCGAGTCGCGCGCCGAATCGGCGGCCGAGGTGGCCGCGATCTTTCGCGCGCAGCGCGCGCTGGGCCGAACACAGGCGCTGCTCGTGGTGCAACCGCCGCCAGCGGAGGTTGCGTTGTCTGGCACCGAGGTGGACGCGGCCGTGGCGCGCGCAATCGCGGCCGCCCGCGCCGACGGCGTTCGCGGCGCGGCGTCCACGCCCTACCTGCTGAAGGCGGTGACCGAGGTCACGCAGGGGCGGTCACTCAAAGTGAACCTCGCCCTGCTGGAACAGAACGCGCGGCTGGCGGCAGCCATCGCGTGTGACCTCGCGACGGGTTCGTAGCGTCATCAAAATGATGCTCGACGGCGCAAAACTTACCGTTGAACTTCGCCAGTCGGTGATTGTACTATAGGCATGCCCACCTCGCATTGGAGGTCTTCGTCCTCATGCCGACCCCGTTCCTGAGTTCCGAGGAGTACGACGAACGCGCGCACCAGCTCTACAACGAGGGGTTGTACGACGACGCGTTGGATGTGCTTCGCGAGGGATTGACCCTCTATCCGAACTCGGTCGACCTGCACATCGGGGTGGGATACGCGCGGCTGGCGCGTGAGGAATTCGCGTGGGCGCGGCGCAGCTTCGAGGAAGCCCTGGTGCTCGAGCCGGAGCACGAGGATGCGCTGGCGGGGCTCGGCGAAACGCTGCTCCGGTTCGGGCTGCAGGACGCGGCCGTCCGCTGCTTCAAGCGGATCTTCGAGCTCGGGTACAGCGACGACCTCGACCTGATGCTGCAGGTGGGCCGCGCGCTGTTCCGCGAGGCCTCCGGCCGCGAGCGCCGCGAGTTGTTCGAGCTGGCGCTCCAGTTCTTCGAGCAGGCGGTGGTCCAGGCGCCCGAGATGGCGGAGGCGCGCGCCTGCGTGGGCTACGCGCAGCACCGCCTGTCGAACGACGTCGCGGCCACCGAGGCGCTGCGGCACGCGCTCCAGCTCGACGCCGACCACGCCGAGGCGCGCATCTACCTCGCCAACATCCTGTACGATCAGACGGACTACGAGGGCGCGCTGTACCAGTTCGAGCGGACGCGGCCCGAGGACCACTGGGACGAGCTGGGCATCTGGCGGGTGATCGAGCTCAAGCGCTCGGTGTACGACCTCGACGAGAACGACGGAGAGCTGGCGCCCTGGCAGGCGCGGCTCGCCGAGCTCGCCGAGGACATGGACGAGGTCGACACCCTGCTGGTGGAACTGGACGCGGAGGACGAGGCGGACGACGAGGACGGCGAGGGCTCGCGCAACCAGCTCGAGATCTTCGGCGCCCTGCTCACGGGCCTCGCCGACCGCGACGCCACGCCCGAGCACCAGGTGGTGGGCGGCGACGGCACGAGCTACGAGGGGTCGTGGGAGGAGATCGTGACCCGGATGCGCGACGCGGAGCGCGTCAACGGCGGCGCGACGCTCGAAGACTACATGCAAGGGCGCGCCCGCTCGGTGTTCCGGCAGACCGGGATCCAGCTTCCCAGCCACGATGCGGAGAGTTTCCTGCGGGCGAGCGCGCGCGCTGGCCTGCTGCGCATCGTTCGGTGAGCGCCGGCGACGGATCTCCCGCCGCGGTCGCGCTGGCCGCCGCACGCGCCGCGATCGCCAGGGTCGATTCGGCGCGGCATCCTGAAGACGTCGCGGCCGACCTGCTCGATGCGTGGACGGCCGTCGAGCAGTGGCTCCGGACGCTGCTCGGCGGAAGCGCTGCCGGCGGAACGGAGCTCGTGCGCGAGGCGCGGCAGCGGCAGATCCTCACCTTCGACCAGGCGAACGTGCTCGCGGCGTTCCATGCCGCGCGCGAGCGAACGCACGAAGCCGGCTATCATCCCACCGACGACGACGTCGCCGCGGCCCGGCAGGCGATGGCGTCGCTCGACGTGCCCGCGGAACGAGGAGCGGCCCTTCCGCCCACGCCCCCGGGCGGAACGCTCCGGTCGCCGTTGATGCCGGAGTTCGCGCCGCCGTCCGCGCCGGCGCGCTCGCGCGCCAGGCTCTGGACGGCGCTGGTGGTGCTCGTGGTGGCCGGCGTGATCGGCGGAGCGGCGTACTACTGGTTCGGCGGCCCCCGGCGCAATGTCGTGGTGAACCGCGCCATCGCCGAGTTCGACGCCGGCAATCGCGACTCCGCGGCCGCCGACTTCCGCCGCGTGCTGCTCATCGATCCCCGATATGTGGTGGCGCACGTCTATCTCGCCCGCATCGCGCGCGATGCCGGGAACATGCCGGCCGCGAACCAGGAGCTCCAGCTCGCGCTCACCGCCGATCCGACCAACGCGCTCGCGCTCCGCGAGATGGGCGCGTACCTGTACCAGCTCGGGAACTACGACCTGGCGCGGAAGTTCTACGTGCGCGCCGTCGCGGCCAATCCCGACGACCCCGCCTCCATGGGATTCCTGGGGTGCACGCTCATCCGGCTCGGACGCATCGACGAGGGTGAGCGGTGGATCACGCGCGCCGGCCCCGGCGTCTGGACGTCGTGCGTGGGCGCCTCCACTCCGCCCGACACGCTGCATCATTGATCGCGGCCCGACTCGAACCTCGCCGCCTCGCACCCCCGGCGCGGCCGCGGATCCCTTCGCCAACCCATGACTGAACTGATCGACCCGCGCACGGTGCACCGGCGCGTCCTGCCCAACGGCCTCACCGTGCTCGTCCGGCGCGACGCGTCGGCCCCCGTGGCCGCCATCGTCACCCACGTCAAGGCCGGCTACTTCGACGAGACCGACGACGTGGTGGGCATCGCCCACGTGCTCGAGCACATGTACTTCAAGGGCACGCCGCGCCGCGGCGTGGGCGAGATCGCGAAGCAGACCAAGGCGGCGGGCGGGTATCTCAACGCCGGCACGATCTACGACCACACCGTCTACTACACGGTCGTGCCGTCGTCCGGGTTCGCCGAGGCGCTCGACATCCAGGCCGACGCCTATACGAACTCGCTCATCGACGCCGGCGAGTTGTCGCGGGAGCTCGAGGTCATCATCCAGGAAGCCAAGCGCAAGGCCGACAACCCGGGCGCCGTGGCCACCGAGACGCTGCACGAGCTGCTGTTCGACCGCCACCGCATCCGCCGCTGGCGCATCGGGCGCGAGGAGGGGCTGCGGCGACTGTCGCGCGCCGACGTCGTCGGCTTCTATCGGAACTTCTACCGCCCGAGCACCACGATTCTCTGCGTCGTGGGCGATGTGGACGTGGACGGGGCGATGCGGGCGATCGAAGCGCGGTACGGCGCCGCGCCCGCCGGAGAACCCGTGCGCTCCCCCGGGCCCGCGGAGGACGGCGCCCCGGGCTTCCGGTACCGGGAGCTGACGGGCGATGTCGTCCAGTCGCAGCTCGCGTTCGGCTGGCGCACCGTGCCGACGCGGCACGCCGACACGCCGGCGCTCGAGTTGCTCGGCACCGTGCTCGCCACCGGACGCGCGTCGCGGCTCTTTCGGGCGGTGCGCGAGCGCAAGCTCGTGTCGAGCATTTCGGCGTACAACTACTCGCCGACCGAGCTGGGCGTGTTCATGGTGCACGCCGAGGGGCAGCCGGATGCGCTCCTCGCGGCGGCGGGCGCCACGTGGCGGCAGATCCTCAGCGTGCGCGAGTACGGCATCAATCCCGAGGAAGTGGAACGCGCGCAGCGCATCGTGGAGGCACGCGTCATTCGCCGGCTGGAAGACATGGAGGGGCAGGCCAACCACCTCGCGGAGTGGGAAGCGCTGGGCGGCTGGCGCCTCGGCGGCGAGTTCTACGACCGGACCATGGCCTGCACGGCCGACGACCTGACGGCGGTGGCGCGCCGGTACCTCGACCCCGCGCACGCCGGGGTGATCGCCTACCGTCCGCGGTCGTCGGCGGTGGTGGCGCCCGACGCGGCGGCGATGCAGGCGATGCTGGCAGCGGCCCGGCCGGCGCCGCGGCCCGCAGTGGTGCCGCGCCGGGCCGAAGCGCCGGCGGCCGCGCGGCCGGGCGCGGCCTTCGAGCGGGAGGAGGCCGGGGTGCGGGTGTATCGCACGGCGCGGGGCGTGCCGGTGCTCGTGCGGCGCAAGCCGGGCACGCCGATGACGCACGTGGGCGTGTTCATGAGCGGCGGTGCGGTGGACGAGCCGGCCGAGCTGGCCGGGCTCACCATGCTGATGACGCGCACCGCGGTGAAGGGCACGCAGACGCGGACGGGCGAGGAGATCGCCGAAACGGCCGAGCGGCTCGGCGGCACCGTCAGCCCGATCACCGGCGGCGAGACGTTCGGCTGGTCGATCGCGGTGCCGTCGGCACGCTACGGCGACGCGCTCGCGCTGCTGGCCGACGTCGCGCAGCACGCCACCCACCCCGAGGCGGCGTTGGCGACCGAACGGGACGTGGCGATCTCCGAGGTGATCTCGATGCGCGACGACATGTATCGCTATCCGATGCAGCTCGCGCTTTCGGCGGCGTACCCGTCGCATCCGTACGGCCGCTCTCCCGGCGGCACCGAGGCGTCGCTGCGCGCGGTCACCGTCGAGGCGGTGCGTGACTGGCACGCGCGCCGCGTGCTGAGCTCGGCGGCGGTGATCGGCATCGTGGGCGACGACGAGCCCGACGCGCTGGCGGATGCGGCGGCGCGCGCGTTCGCGGATCTCGCATTCGCCGAGCACCCGGCGCCGGTGACGCCCGCGTGGCCCGGCGGCATCGCCACCGCGGTGGAGTCGCGCGACAAGGCGCAGACGGCCCTGCTCATGCTCTTTTCCGGGCCGTCGCGCCTGGACGACGACCGGTTCGCGGCGGGGCTGATCGCCGGCATCGCGAGCGGGCTTGGCGGGCGCTTCTTCGACGAACTGCGCGAGCGGCAGTCGCTGGCGTACACGGTGATGGCGTTCTCATCCGAGCGGCATCTGGCCGGCGTCTTCGGCGCCTACATCGCGATGTCGCCGGAAAAGGAGGACGTGGCGCGGGCCGGGCTGCTGGCCGAGTTCCGGAAGCTGCGTGAAGCGCCGGTGACGGCGGACGAGCTGGCGCACGTGCAGACGTACGCGCTCGGCGCGCACGCCATCCGGCTGCAGCGCGGGTCGGCGGTGCTCAACGACGTGGTCGCGGCGTGGATGGACGGGCGCCTGGCGGAACTCGGCGAGTTCGAGGAGCGCGTGCGCGGCGTGACACGCGAGCAGATGCAGGCGCTGGCGAACCGGTACTTCGATCCGGCGCGCCGCGTGGAGGGCATCGTGCGCGGCGCCGGGAAGACGGTGTGAGCGCCCGGGATCAGGCGCCGCGGAACATGAAGTACGCGGCGCCCACCATGCACAGCCCCGCCCAGAGAAAGTCGAGGCGCGGCGGCTGCTTCATGTAGAACACCGCGAACGGCACGAACACCGAGAGCGTGACGATTTCCTGGACCATCTTCAACTGGCCGAGCGTCATCGCCTCGTAGCCGATCCGGTTGGCGGGCACCTGGAACATGTACTCGAAGAACGCGATCGACCAGCTGATCACCGCCGCGACGTACCACTTGCGGTCCGCGAGGTTCCGCAGGTGCGCGTACCAGGCGAACGTCATGAAGGTGTTGGAGATGATGAGCAGTCCGACCGTGCGGAACAGTGGCGACATGCGCGGCGATGCCTCGGGTGGCGATGACGGGTGACGGCCGGGGGGGCGGCGGCGAACGAGGAAGCTAGCGATGGCGAGGCCCGCAGGCCTATCCGACCGGGCGGACTTCGGTGCGCACGTCGCGCGGCGAGAGCCGGCGCGTGAACACCTCGAGTGCTTGCAGCGGCTGCTGCGTGGCGAGCGTGAGGATGTCCAGAATGAGGCGGCTCCGCTCGGGAAAGGCATGGACCATGACGTGACCCGGATCGAGCAGCAGCATGGCGGTGAGGCCGCCCTGCGGGCGGGCGTGCAGCGCCGGCGGACCCAGCGTGACGAGGCCGGCGGCCGCCGTCGCGGCGATCAGCAATCCCGTAATGAGCGTGAGGTCGCGCAGCTGTTCGTCGCGCACGCCGGCGAGGTCGGCGGTCAGATGGGTGAACGTCGCGGCCACG
>DASVWS010000041.1:0-5232 GCA_036393095.1 Gemmatimonadaceae bacterium
GCGGCTGAGCGCGGCGCGCCTTCGTGCGGCGGTCAGCGGCGGCGGTCGCCGCCGCCGACCAGGCTCAGGATGAACAGGAACAGGTTGAGCAGGTCGAGGAAGATGGTGACGGCGGCGAAGACGTAATCCTGGTCGGTGAACCGTCCCGACCGCGTGATCCGCCACGTGTCGAACACCAGCAGCCCGGCGAAGATGAACACGCCCACCGCCGAGATCCACATCGACGCGCCGACGCTCGGGAAGAACATCCCGACGATCATCGTGATGATGAGCACGACCAGGCCGACGGAGAAGAATCCACCCCAGGCGCTGAAGTCGCGGCGGCTGAAGGTCGCGTACAGCGTCAGGATGCCGAACGTCGAGAAGGTCAGCACGCCCGCTTCGGCGAGCGCGCCGGGCTCGTACCGCAGATAGGCGAGCAGCACCGGCGCGAGCATGATGCCGGTGATGAAGGTGAACAGCAGCGTGAGGATGATGTTCCGCGGGAAGGCGCGGGCCTGCGACTGCGCCACGAACAACGGCGCGAACCAGGCGATCATCGTGAGGAACGGGTGCGCGAGCACCGCGTTGAGAAGCGCCGGCTGTGTGGCGGTGAACGCGGTGCCGAGGATCGTCGTGATGACGCCGACGAACACCAGCGCGTACGTGCGCCGCACGAGCGTGGCGCGCTCGACGCCCGACAACACGCGGGGTGCGACGCCGACCTGATAGCGCGAGAAACCCATGGTTCGAACCGACTCCTGAAAAAGAAGAACCCTGCCTCCAAAGCTACCCGGCCACGGGGGCCCGGTGCCAGTGGAGGCAGGGGAACGCGGGTGGCGCCGCCGGACTTGAATCCTAGTGTTTTCTCAACTCCACGTTGCCGTTGACGGTGCGCATGGTGATGAGCGGCCCGCCCTTGCCGAGCGTGGCCCGGAGATGGCGCGGGTCGATGTGCCCGCTCAGCGTGACGGGGAAATCCGTCGTGAACCGCCCGTTCACGGTGGTCAGCTCGACGTTCGCGTTCACGTCATCGGGCAGCTCCACGACCACCGAGCCGTTGACCGTGCTGAAGCGCATGTCCTGCGTGGGGTGGTAGTGCAGCATGCTGGCGTGCACCGACCCGTTCACGCTGCCGGCCGACACCGGGCCGCCGTCGGTCTCGACGTTCACGCGGCCGTTGACCGTATTGGCACGCACCTCGGAGGTCACGCCGGTGATCGTCACCTCGGAGTTGACGGTGTGGGCGCCCACCTTCACGCCGGCCGGCACGCCGATGTCGAAGTCCACGGCGACCTGGTTGCTCCGGTCGCGCGAATCGTTGCGCGAGTCGTAGCCCGTGGGCGAGCAGGTGGCGTCGTCGCCCCACAGCGCGCACACGAGCACGTTCTGCCCGCCGTCGCCGTAGCGCTGGACGTCGTAGCGCACGTAGGCGGGGTCGCCGCGCCGCACGCGCTTGGTGGCGGTGACGGTCACGCTGTCGCCGTCCGCCCGGTGGGCGCTGATGCGCCCGTTGAGGCTGCGGACGGTGATCCACGCGCCGGCGGGAATCTTCCACGCCCAGCGCGTGGTGCTCTCGCGGCCGTCCTGGGCGCGCGCCGCGGCGCTGGGAATTCCGGCGGCCAGCAGCGCGGCAATGGCGATCAGTCTGCGCATATCACGAATCCTGCTCGAGGGAATGGTACCTGTCACTTGACGGCGCGGAGCCGCACGTCGCCGCTCACGGTGGAGACCGAGAAGTCGCGGCCGCCCTTGCCGATGCGGGCGTTGATGTTGCGGCGCCCCATGCGCCCGTTGAGGGTGAGTGGGAAGTCGGTGTCGAGGTCGCCGCTCACGGTGGACATCGAGAAGTCGGCGTCGAGTCCGGTGGGCACCGACACCGTCACGTCGCCGCTCACGCTGCGGAAGTGCAACGGGCCGCTGCCGGAGAGTTCGCTGATCCCGGCGTTCACGTCGCCGCTCACGGTCGTGGCGCGCACCGAGGTGGCGTGGAGGTCGCGCAGCGTCACGTCGCCGCTCACCGTGGCCGCCTGCACGTCGCCGTGGGCGCCGTCGATGCGGATGTCGCCGCTCACCGAGCCGGCGTCGGCCACCATCGACGCCGGCAGCTTGACGGTGACGTCCATGCTGCCGCGATCGCCCCAGTGCCGGTCGTGCGAATGCATGTGCGAGCCATCCTCGTCGCACGACTCGTCGGTGTCGTGCCAGAGGACGCAGACGACGACCTTGCCCGAGTACTCCTTGACCACCGTGTAGATGCCGGCATCGGATCCGTGGCGCACGGCGGTGACTTCCACGGTGCTGCCCGTACCCGGCAGGTAGCTGATGTCGCCATTGATGTCGTGCACCGCGACGACGGTGCCCGCGGCCTCCGACTTGGACCACTGGAAGTCGGTGCGCTGGGCGCCGGCGGTGCCGGCGGCGAGGGCGAGAAGGGAGAGTCCGAGCAGTGCGCGCATGGGAGTGGGGAGGTGAGGGTGACGAGACGGTGATGGGAGGCGGCGCGGCACGTCAGCGCCCGCCGCGGCGGTGGATGACGATGTCGCCGCCGAACGACTCGGCGGTGATCCGCGCCTCGCCGCCGCCGATGGTGAAGGTGAACCGCTTGCTTGTGGCGACGCCGACGTCGTGTTCGCCGGGCTGCAGCGTGATCGGGAAGTCGCTGTCGATGGACCCGTTCCAGGTGGAGACGGTGAGCTGGGCGCTCGCGCCGGCCGGAATGTCGAGCGACACGTCGCCGGAATGCGTGGTGAACTCGTAGCGGCCGGCGGGATTGATGCCGCCGTCGAAGGCGACGTCGCCGCTCGTGGTCTGGGCGCTCACGAGCTGCGAGGTGACGCTGCGCAGCGTGAGATCGCCGCTCACCGAGGCGACGCTCACGTTCCCGGTGACGCCGGTGAGCGACACGTCGCCGCTCACGCTGTTCGCCGACACCGTGCCCTGGAGCCGGGAGGCGGTGATGTCGCCGGAGAGCGTGTTGAGGTCCACGTGGCCCGAGGCGTTCTCGACGGTCACGTCGCCGGTCTGGGTGTGGGCCGACACGTCGCCCCCAGTGCCGCGGATCGACACGTCGCCGTTGAAGGTCTGCGCAGTCACGCGCACGCCGGCCGGCACGGTCACCTCGATGCGGCGGTCGTCGGCGGCGTCGGAGGCGTCGAGCGACACGCGGTTGGCCGAGGCGTCGAAGCGCAGGCGGCCGCGCTCGGTGGCGGCGCGCACGTGCACGGTGTTGCCCGACCCGGTCGTGACGACGATGTCGCCGCGGCGCGCCGAGAGGGCCACCACGCCGCCCGTCGCGATGGTGACCGTGGTGTCGATCGTGTCGGAGCGGCGGCGGTCGAACAGGCGGCCGTCGTCCCGGCGGTCCTGCGCGAACGCGGGCGCCGCGGCGGCGGCGATGAGCAGGGCAGCGAGCAGTGTGCGGCGCATGGCGAAGTCCTAGGTGGCGGATGGCAAACCGGCCGTCATCCGCATGAGTTGAACCTTGATGTCGAGCGACTGGCTGAGCGACTGCATCAGGAACCGGCTGTTGGGATCCCTGGCCAGCGCCGTCTTGCACTGGGCGATGGCGGAATCGATGACGGCGAGATTGTGCTCGAGCACGGCCACCGTCGCGCTGTCCAGCCGGCTGTGGCGCTGCTTGATGATGGCGCGCAGGCCGGCGATCTCGCCGTCATACGACTTCTCGATAGCCTGGGGCGTGGCTTCGGCCGCCCGGCTGGCGGCGAGACGCGCGTGCGCTCCCTCGCTGCCGCCGGAAGCGGCGGAGGCCGGCGCCTGATCCGGCGCGGGCGACGGGGCCGCGGTTCGGGCGGTGTCGCTGCCGGACGGCGTGGCCGCGGCCACATGAACGGCGGGCACGGACGGGGCGCTGCCGGCGTGGCGGAGCGCGCGGTAGCCAAGCCCCGCGGCCAGCAGCAGCGCGGCGGCCGCCGCGAGCCCGCCCAGGCGCGGCGCCGTCCACAGGCGACGGCGGCCGGCGAGGCCGACCACCGGTGCTTCGATGCGTTCGGCGATGCCCGCCCAGAGGTCGCGCGACGGCGCCAGGGAAGGCAGCCGCGACGCGTCGCGGCTCACCCGCCGCAGGTCGGCGAGCAGCGCGCCGCACTCCGCACAGCGGCGTGCGTGCGCCTCCATCGCGGCGCGGGCCGCGCCGTCGAGGTCGTCTTCCAGGAAGTCCATCAGCCGGTCGGCGAAGACTTCGCAGGTGATCGTGGGAGTGCTGCCGCTCATCGGTTCAATGCCTCTCTCAAAAGGAGCCGGGCCCGGTGCAGCTGGGCCTTGGTGGCTCCGGTCGTCACGCCGAGCATCCCGGCGATCTCTTCGTGCTTGTAGCCTTCCACGTCGTGCAGCGTGAAGACGCGCCGCGCGCCGGGTGGGAGTCGCATCACGGCTTCCTCGAGGTCGAGCAGGTCACCCGGCGGCAGGCCCGAACCCAGCGAGCCGGCGTGCGCATCCATCCCCTGCTCCTCGTCCTCCTCCTCGAACCGCGCCTGCCGCCGGGAATCGGTCTTTCGTGCGTTCAGCACGACGTTCACGGTCAGCCGGTGCAGCCAGGTGGAGAAGGAGCTCTCCCCGCGAAACAGTTGCAGCTTGTCCCATGCGCGGACGAAGACGTCCTGCGTGAGCTCCTCGGCGCGCGACCGGTCGGCGACCATGCGCGCGCAGAGGGAGAACACCCGGTCGACGTGGGCCCGGTACAGCCGCTCGAACGCCGCCCGATCACCCGCCGCGGCGCGGGCCGCGTCGGCGTCGGACGGTCGGGGTGTCGGCGATTCGAGTATGGCCACAGCGGTCATGCGTCGTCGGTCTCCGTCCGTACACCGGATCAGATACTCGACGCGGGCAAATGGTTGAAACCCTGGTGGGCGGAGGGGACTCCCGGCCGATGTTCGGGGGGTGTCCGGGCCTACGCCGGCCGCCGGGGCCCGGTTTCCGCGAGGCCGGCCGCGAGCCGGTCCACGAGGGCCGGAAGATCGGCCACGCGCTCCGCGTAGTGGCGGGGGGCGCTGGGGGCGAGTTCCGCGCGGGTGAAGGGGCCCCACAGCGCGGCCACCGTGGTCACGCCGGCGGCGTTGCCGGCGTGCATGTCGTGCACCGAGTCGCCCACGAAGAGCGCCCGGTCGGCGGAGGCGCCCAGCCGCTCGAGCGCCACGCGCACGGGCTCCGGATCGGGTTTGTGTCGCTGGGTGGAGTCGGCGCCAACGATCGTGTCCATGTAGTCGAGCAGGCCGACGCGGGCGAGGCCGCGCT
>DASVWS010000042.1:0-7127 GCA_036393095.1 Gemmatimonadaceae bacterium
GCCCGGCGTCGAGGAAACCATCAAGTGGGGCCTGCCGCACTTCCAGTACAAGGGCAACATGTGCGCGATGGCGGCGTTCAAGAGCCACGTGAAGTTCGGCTTCTGGAAGGGATCGCTGGTCATCCCCGCGGGTCACCGCGTCGAGAACGCGAGCGGGATGAACGCGTTCGGCGAGTTGACGTCGCTGAAGGACCTGCCGCCGGCGCGCACGCTCGCTGCCTATCTCAAGCGCGCCGCGAAGCTCAACGACGACGGCGTGAAGGCGCCGCAGTTCGCGAATCGCAAGAAGCGCCCGGCGCTGAAGGCGCCCGCGTATCTCACCGTCGCCGTGAAGAAGGACGCCCGGGCGCTCGCCACCTGGCGGGCGCTTCCGCCCAGCGGGCGCCGCGAATACATCGAGTGGGTGACCGGCGCCAAGACTCCCCCCACCCGCCAGAAGCGGTTGGCGACGACGGTCGCCTGGCTGGCCGAGGGCAAGCCGTACAATTGGAAGTACCGGCGCACCAGGTAGCGCGTGCGAAGGCGGTCCAATGCCCGCGCCGGTGGGTTGTCAGTTCGGGTTGCCCGGGAGGGAAATCGAGCCGCCAGGCCCCGCGGCGGCTAGCCGCTCGCGGTAGTGGCGCCGTGCGCCTTTCGACCCGCGCTGGGCGCTGCAAGTCGCGCGCGGCGTCCATGACGCCACGGGGAACGTGTCGCGACGAGGTAAGGAAGTCGTATGGCCGGCGATCTGGCGGCACTTACCGATTGCGCAAAGCATGGCGAGACATCAACCTGCAGAAGCGAGGTCGGGCGCTCGATGGGAGAAAGAGCGACGCGAACGGTCTACCGACGCAGGAGAGGATATGCGCTCGCGAATGGTGAACCTGCCTTTGCTCGTGTTGTGCGCTACGGGCCTGGGGGCCAATGCCGTGTGGCCGAGGATGACGCGGGCCCAGGGGGCGAGTAGCGGAACAGGAACACTGCTGGGGCGCGTCGTCGACACGTCCGGCATTCCCGTTGTTGGAGCCCGTGCTTCCCTGGATGCCGCCGGCATGATCGCCTCCACCGATTCGAGCGGGGCGTTTGCGTTCCGTGGGGTGCCGGCCGGGCGCCGCGTGGTGACGATTCAGAGGCTCGGATACGGCCCCGCCCAGTTCGTCACGGTGCTCGCTGCGGGGGAAACGGCCACGCAAACCGACACGCTGCATGCCAGCGCAACAAACCTCCCTGCTGTGCGCACCCAAGCGGTGGGCACATTCGGGAAGCCGGCGCGCCTTTCATACACGACTAGGTATGACGGGTTCTATCAGCGCAGATATCTATCGAGCGGCAGCGGGAAGTTCTACACGCACGAAGATTTGGAAAGTATGAATACAGCAGATCTGCCGGATATGCTGCGGCGTGTGCCGGGGTTGCGCCTGCGCCGGAATGGCGACCAAGTCGACTTGTCCTTTCCGCTCTGCAAGGAGAAGGGCATCCTGATCAAGGTGGACGGAACGAAGGTGTGGCCTCTCTCATCTGTGGGCGATACGACAAACGCCGGGAACGTGCCGGTGCCGCCCCGGCTGGGCAGCCCACTACAGATGAACAGCGGCGGGCCGACGGAAGACCCGCTTGAGGTCGTCCGATCCATGCATCTCCAGAACGTCGAGGCGATCGAGGTCTACGAGACGGCTTCGTCTCTGCCCCCGGATGCCGTGGGCGACGCATGTGGGGCAATCTACATCTGGACGCGGTGAGGCTGGGCTCCGCTTGCCGCTCCCGCCGTCCTGGGGAGCGCCGGTCATAGGTCCCGCGCTGCGACGGCACCGCGGGGCCCAACCGAACTTGCAGCAGCCATTTCCAAGGCGGCGGCTGAGCGAGATCCCGCTGCGTCTGGGCTACGAGGCGCGCCATCCCGCTCGTCATCAGAAATCGTGAACTGGCGCGGGTGCTGTTGCGTGGAACAACGTGCCGTTCGCTTGTCCAAGCAGATTGGGGCGGTCAGAAAATCAGCTCGCCCGACGGCTCCTCCCGCGGCCGCGAGTAGCCCCGGCGCCCCGTATCCCCCTTCGCCCTCGGCACCACCGGCCCCTTCGGCGCGTTCTGCTGCGCATCGGGCAGCAGGATCGCCTTCAGGTGGTCCTCCTGATCCGGTGTCGGCTTGTCCACCGGCAACAGCGCCCACCGCTCCGTCTTGTTGCCGGCGTCCGCGAACTTGAGCCCGAACCAGTCCAGCATCTCCTGATAGTTCAGCTCGGCGGTGCTGTCCAGCGCCGCGTGGAACCAGTCGCTCAGATCGGTGTGCGCCACGCTGTCGGCCACCTGCTGGAATTGCTCCGGCGTGTACCCCTGCGCGCCCGCGTACTTCGCGTACGCCGCGCGCATCACGTCGTCCAGGCTCGCCGAGTCGTTGGTGAGCGCGCGGATGTGCACGTCGAGCAGCAGCCCCACCACCGGGCCCTTGGTGTAGTAGCTCACCGTCCGCTCCTGATCCATCCGCACCCCCGACGCCTCGCTCTTCCACACGTCCAGCGACGACTGCGACAGCGTCTGCACGTGGCGCCCCGGCGTGTTCTGGAGCTGCGCGATCAGCTTCGACATCATCGCCGTCCAGTCCTGCTGCCGCACCAGCCCCGAGCGCGCCAGCATCAGATCGGCGTAGTACGTCGTGAGCCCCTCGGCGATCCACAGGCTCGGCGTGCTCGGCGGGTTTTCGTAGTCGAACGGCCCCAGCTCCACCGGACGCAGCCGCTTCACGTTGAAGGCGTGGAAGTACTCGTGCGTCACGAACGCCAGCCAGTCGTCGAAGCCCGCCGGCGTCTGCAGGGTCTTCGCGTTCGACGTCAGCATGCACGAATTCTTATGCTCCAGCCCGCCGCCCCCCGGATGGAACCAGTTGAGGAACAGGTACCGCTTGTACGGCAGGAACCCCCAGAACCGGTACGTCTCCCCCACCACGCGCATCAGCGCGCGCCCCGCCTGCTCGGCGTTGAAGTCGCCGACCTGGCCGCCGCTCACCAGCGCGTGCGTCTTTCCCGCCTGCTCGAACTGCACCCACTGCAGGTTGCCCGCCATGATCGGCGAATCCACCAGCTCGTCGTAGTTCTCCGCCTGGTAGTGGTTGGCCACGCCGTCCGACGCCGTGTCGAGCGACGTCGCCGACTGCCACCCCGCGGGCAGCGCGAGGTTCACCACCGTGGGACGCGACTGGCCGTCCACGAGCGTCATGTAGGTGGGCGCCCCGTTGAGCACGATGATGCTGTCGCCCACCCAGTCGGCGGTCACGAACTGCCGCGCCGCCTTCACGCGGTAGCTCACGTTCACCGACGGCGCGCCCCCCGTCTCCACCTGCCACCGGTTCCGCTGCGTGCGCTGCACGGCCAGCGCGCTCCCGTCCGGCGCCCAGGCACGCACGCTGTCCACGTTGTCGGCGTAGTTCTCCACCTGGTAGTAGCCCGGCGACCACACCGCCATCATCAGCTCCACGCTCGGCTTCCCGTCGGTGGGGAACTGCCCCTGCACGTGCGCGAAGTGCGCGGCGCGATTGGGGAAACTGACGGCGAAGGTGATCGGGGCGCCGAGCTGCGCGGCCAGCGCGAGGGGCGCGGCGGCGAGCGCGAGGGCGGCGGCCAGCAGGCGGAGCACCGCGGCGCGGAACCGGCGGGCTGCGTTCGGTGTTGGAGTCACGATTCGAGCGAAAGAGTTAGGTTTGTCGGGGGAACATTGCCCCTCCTACCCGCCTGGCGCCAGTGCGTGCCGGGCCGCATTGCCAACCACCTCAGTTTCGGAGTTCGTCGGGTTATGAAACCGTCCCCCAAGGCATTCCTGGCCGGGGCCGCGCTCGCCGCCGCCACCGCCGTTGGCGCGTGCAGCAGCTCGCTCTCCGACCTCGTGGGCGTGTCGGCGCACAACGTCTACATCACGCCGGGCGCTCCCGTCCCCGCGGCCGGGGGCGACAGCGTGTACTTCAGCATCTCCAACTCCGGCGTCGCGCCCGCGTACCTGGCGCGCTGCGGCGATGTGCCCGCGCTCGACTTTCAGGTGAGCACCAACGGCGCGTGGGTGGAGCAGGAGCCCGCCGTCACCTGTCCTGCGCCGTCGTCGCCCGGCCCCATCGAGCTCGATCCCGGCACCCCCATCGTGATCGCGTTCCTGTACACGGATGCCGGCCACTATCGCGTGGGGATCTCCACGGCCACCAAGGCCGATCTCTCCGACGCCGCCATGGCGTGGACGATTCCCTTCGACGTCAGTCCCTGACCGCCTGCACCACCACTCGACATGCGCTACCCTGCCGTGTCGGCGAGCGTCCTCGACGTCGTCGGCCAGACCCCGCTCGTGGCCCTCGACCGCCTGGCGGCCGGCACCGCGTCGCGCGTGCTCGGCAAGCTCGAGAGCTCCAACCCGGGGCTGAGCGTCAAGGACCGTCCGGCGCTGCAGATCATCGAAGACGCCGAGCGAAAGGGGATCATCGCGCCCGGCGACGTGGTGATCGAACGCACGAGCGGCAACATGGGCACCGGGCTCGCCATCGCCTGCGCGCTCAAGGGCTACAAGCTCTACGTGGTGATGTCGGCGGGCAATTCGCTGGAGCGGCAGAAGGCCATCAAGGCGCTGGGGGCGAAGGTGGTGCTCGTGCCGCAGGTGAACGGGCGGCCGGGGCAGGTGACCGGCGACGACCTGAAAGCGGTGGAGCGCGTGACCAACGAGCTGACGAAGAAGCTCCGCGCCTTCCGCGCCGACCAGTTCAGGAATCCGAGCAGTGTGAAGGCGCACTACACCGGCACCGGCCCCGAGATCTGGAAGCAGACCGGTGGGAAGGTGGACGTGTACGTGGGCGTGGTCGGCTCGTCGGGCTCGTTCACCGGCATCGTGCGCTACCTGAAGCAGAAGAATCCCAAGCTCAGGGCGGTGGTGGTGGAGCCCACCGCGGCGTCGATCCTGTCGGGGCGGCGCAAGAAGCCGGGGCGCCACAAGCTGCAGGGGGTGGGCTACATGGAGGTGCCGCAGCTCTACGAGCCGGCGCTCGTCGATGAGTTTATCAGTATAGGCGACGCGGAGGCGGTGCGCGCGGCGCGGAAGCTGGCACGCACGGAGGGGATTCTCGCCGGTTTCACGACCGGCGCCAACGTGGCGGCGGCGCTGCGCATCGCGAAGAACGCAACGACGCCGCTCACGATCGTGACGATCCTGACGGATTCGGGTCTGAAATACTTCAGTACGGACCTGTTTCGCGACTGACCACCCGTCTCAGCGCGCCCTCGGGCCTCCATCCTCGCCCGCCGACGTCGTCAGCCGAACGAGATTGCCCCCGCCGGCGTCCATGCTGAACAGCTCGATGTCGCCTCCGGTGCTCGGCCGTTTCGACATGAACAGGATGCGGCCATCGCGCGTCCATGACGGCGCGCGGCTCATCCAGGCGCTCGCGGGATCCGCTGCGTCCTTCGGCGTCAGGTTCACGACGTCGCTCCCGTCCGCGTTCATCACGTACACGGCGGGATAGCCGTCGCGGTTGCTCATGAACGCGATCGTGTTTCCGTTCTGCGACCACGCCGCCATCTGGTTCAGCGCCGCGGCGCCGGGCGTGAGGTCCGTCTCGCTGCCGTCGCCCAGATCCAGCACATAGACGTGCCCCGCCGAGTTGGTCCCGCGGCGGAAGCTGAGCTTCCGGCCGTCGGGCGACCACTCCGGCCACATGTCGTCGAGGCCGCACGCGCAGTTCGTAACCTGCGTCGTGCTTCCGTCGCGAAGGTCCAGAACATAGACGTGATAGTTGGCGGCGCCGTCGCGCTTGCTGTGGAACGCAATCTCGTGTCCGTCGGGCGACCAGCGCGGCCAATCGTCCAGCGCGCCCGCGAGGCTGGTCAGATCCTCGGGGTCCCCGCCCGAGGTGCTCACGCGGAAGATGTGCGTTCCGCCGTCGCGGTTCGACGAGAACACGACGTCGCGGCCGTTCGGCGACACGTCGGGCCACTGGTCCTTCCACGGGCCGCTCGTGAGCCCCACCGGATCGCTGCCGTCCGGGTTCATCGCATAGACGTGCAGGGTGCCCCCTCCGTCGCGCGCGCTGTAGAACACGGTGCTTCCCGCCGGGCCCACCGGTTGCATGCTCAAGGCGGCGCGCGGTCCTGCCGGCCCCGTAGCAGGCTGCTCGACGCATGCGGCAACGAGTGCCGCCGCCACGGCACCCAGAATGCTGATCAGTTTCATCGGAATCCCTCAGGACTATGGGTGACCAAGTGATCCGTTGCGCCGGGAGCTGCGCCCTCGCGTCTCTACTCGCCGGCGGAACGAGCGCGTATATATAGAAATCCCCTATCACCTCGATCTCCCGTTCGTTTCTTCCCTCCGGGACGGGATGTTCAGTCTGCGATTGTTCGGCGGGGCGACGCTTGCGTCCCCCGAGGGCGTGCTCACCGGGCGCGTGGCGCAGCGGCACCGGCTGGCCCTGCTCGCGCTCCTGGCCGGCGCCGGCCCGTGCGGCATCAGCCGGGACAAGCTGCTGGCGTGCCTCACGCCCGAGCTGCCCGACGAGCGCGCGCGGCACCTGCTCTCCAACTCGCTCTACCTGCTGCGCCACACGCTGGGCGTCGACGCCGTGATCGGCGCCTGCGACATGCTTCGCCTGGATTCCGGAATGATCAGCGTCGATGTCGTGAGCTTCACCGCGGCGTTGGCCCGGGGCGACCGCGAGACGGCCGTCGGCCTCTACGCGGGACCGTTCCTCGACGGATTCTTTCTCCGCGGCTCGCCCGAGTTCGAGCAGTGGGCGATGGAAGCGCGTGAACGGTTCTCCGGCGCGTGCCTGGCCGCGCTCGAGGCGCTCGCGCACGCCGCGGAAGTCGCCGGCGATCTCCGCGCCAGATCGATGTGGTGGGGCCGCTGCGCGGCACACGATCCCCTCAGCTCGCGGCTCGCGCTGCGGTACATGGAATCGCTCGCCGTCGAGGGAGATCCGGAAGCGGCCGTGCGCCACGCGGGCATGCACACGATGCTCGTCCACCAGCGCCTCGGCATGGAGCCGCACCCCAGCGTGGCGGCGTTCGCCGACCGGTTGCGCATGCACTGAGCTCGCGGCCCGGGCCGCACGCGTCCGGCTCCCCTCCTGTCCTGCTCACCGACCGACCGACCGACCGACGGTCTCACTCCCTCGGCAGCCTCGTCAC
>DASVWS010000043.1:0-4346 GCA_036393095.1 Gemmatimonadaceae bacterium
CGGGCTCGGCCTGGGACTGGTGACGGCGCGCTACCTCAACGACATCCTGTCCAGCTTCCCGGGCCTGCCCGCGGCCATCGACTTCTTCCTGTTCGAGCCGCGCGACGCGTGGGTGTCGCTGGGGCTGCTGGCGGCGTGCGGCGTGCTGGCCGGCGCCTATCCGGCATGGCGCGGGGCATCGATGCCCATCGCCGTCACGCTGCGCGAGGAGGCGGTGGCATGAGCGAATCGTCATTGGTGCTGAGCGCGCGCGACCTGCGGCGCGACTACCCCATGGGCGAGGCGCCGGTGCACGCGCTGCGCGGCGTCTCGCTCGACGTCGCGCCGGGCGACTACGTGGCGATCGCCGGTCCGTCGGGCTGCGGCAAGTCGACGCTGCTCAACCTGCTGGGCGCCATCGACCGGCCGACGGCCGGCACCGTGCGCATCCAGGGGCGCCGCGTGGACCAGCTCGGCGACCGCGAGCGCACGCGCTTCCGGCTGCTGCACATCGGCTTCGTGTTCCAGCGGTTCTACCTGATGCCGGCGCTCACGGCCGCCGAGAACGTGGAACTGCCGCTCGCCGAGGCGGGGACGGGGCGCGCCGAGCGGCGGGAGCGCGCCCGCGAACTGCTCGCCTACGTCGGACTCGGCGGACGCGTGGGCCACCGGCCGTCGCAGCTCTCGGGAGGCGAGCAGCAGCGCGTGGCGATCGCCCGGGCGCTCGCCAACCGGCCGGCGCTGCTCCTCTGCGACGAGCCGACGGGCGAGCTCGACGCACACACCGGCGCCGAGATGATCGCGCTCTTCCGCCGGCTCAACGACGACGGCACGACGATCGTGGTGGTGACGCACGACGACGATCTTGCCGCGGCGGCGCGGCGCGTGGTGCACATGAAGGACGGCGCCGTCGTCTCCGACGCGCGGGTGCGCTGAGCCGTGCTGTCGCTGCTCTCCTTCCGGCACCTCGCACAGCGCCCGTGGCGCACGCTCTTCCTGCTGTTGGGCTACGGACTCGGCGTCGGCGTGATGGTGGTGCTCCTGTCCATCGGCACGGCGATGCTGACGCAGGCGCGCAGCGAACGGCTGGTGGGCGGCGGCGCGATCACCGTGCTTCCCGAAGGCATCGACGTCGAGGTGATGAAGACGGGTGGGCTGGGCGGCATGTTCCTGTCGATCGATCACGCGCGCTTCATCTACCGGCAGATCCTCGCGTCGCCGCGGCTGGCGGGGCAGGTGACGGCGGTGGCGCCGCAGGTGGTGGGGAAGCTCGTCTATCTCACGCTTCCTAATGGGGCAGAGCAGCCGGTGCTGGCGAGCGGGCAGATCCCGTCGCGCAACGGCGCGGTGGGGGCCGGCGCGTCGCTGCGCGCGGGCGCGTGGACGGACGACGCGCGCGACCGCCGGTGGATGGATCCCACACCGTACGAGCTCCGCAACGAGATCGATCATTTCCACGAGCCGCCGCCGATGGCCGCCGGGAATCCGTCGTGGGCGGAATGGCACTACTTCAACGTCGTCTCGGCGGACGGGAAGCGGTGGGCGTTCATCTCATACATCGTCGCCGGTGCCATCGGCGAAGGCGTGAAGCACTGGGGCGGACAGGTGCTCGTCACGCTGCACGAGCAGGGACGGGCGGCGCGGCGGTTCGTGGCCGACGTGCCCGCGCCGCGCGTGCAGTTCTCGACGACGACGGCCGATCTCCGCATCGGCGAGTCGACGGTGACGCTCCTGCCCGACGGCGACTACCGGCTGCACGCGCGGGCGCGCGAGGAATCGACGGGCGCGCCGCTGACGCTCGATCTCACCGTCGCACCGCAGCCCGGCGCCTACTTCCCCGGCGCGTCGGTGGCCGCCGACTCGATGGTGTCGGGCTACGTCGTGCCGGCGCTCCGCGCGACGGCCGCCGGCACGATCTGCGCCGGCACTCGCTGCGATCGCTATTCGGACGCGCAGGCGTATCACGACCACAACTGGGGCGTCTGGCACGGCGTGAGCTGGGAGTGGGGAGCGGGGCGGGCAGGGGAGCTGGGCGTGCTGTACGGACGGGTTGATGAAGCGAGCCGTACGGTGCGCCCGCTCTTCGTCTACCTCACGGACTCGCTCGGCTTCCTCGCCGTCTTTCGCCCGCGCGACATCCGCTACACCGACGGCCGCACGATCGTCGTCGACGGGCATCGCGTGGCGGTGCCGTCGCGCGGCGAGATGACCGACGCACGCGGCGACGACTCGCTGCGCGTGGTGCTCGAGGTCCAGGACGCGGCGGGCACCGATACGCGCGCGCCGCTCATCGAGCGCGGCGACACGCAGGCGGCGCGGGCGCTCGCCCATCCCTACTTCATTCAGATGAAAGGCCTGCTGCACGTCACCGGACGCGTGCACGGGCGGGCGATCCGCGGCACCGGCACCGGATTCTTCGAGACGTATCGCTGAGCGCTTGACGCGCTCCGGCGCCGGCCGCCAATTGAAGGCATGGCTGGCAGCGTTCATCTCGGCACGCAGGGCTGGAACTACGACGCCTGGGTGGGTCCCTTCTACCCGCCCGGGACGCGGCCGGCCGAGTACCTGACCGTGTACGCGCGCGCGTTCGACACGGTGGAGGTGGACTCGACCTTCTATGCCGTGCCCGCCGCCAGGACGGTGCGCGGGTGGGCGCAGCGCACGCCCGACCAGTTCCGGTTCGCGCTCAAGATGCCGCAGGAGGTCACGCACGAGCGGCGCCTGCGCGCCTGCAGCGACCTGGCCGCGGAGTTCTACGATCGCGCGCGCGAGCTCGGCCACAAGCTCGCCGTGATTCTCCTGCAGTTCGGTCCCGACTTCGGACCCGCGGAGCTGCCGGCGCTGGCGGAGTTCCTCCCGACGCTGCCGCGGGACATCCGGTTCGCCGTGGAATTCCGCCAACGGGGCTGGATCTACGACGGCGTCCTCGCGCTCCTGTCCGAGCACGGTGTGTCGCTCGCGCTCACCGACGGGAAATGGATTCCGCGCAAGCAGATGCTGGCGCTGGCCGAGCGGCCGACGGCCGGCCTGATCTACGTGCGCTGGCTGGGCAGCCGCGAGATCGTGGACTTCTCGCGCGTGCAGGTGGACCGCACGCGCGAGCTCGACGCATGGAGCGGCGTGCTGGAACGGCTGGAACGCGACGGCCGCACGATCTACGGCTACTTCAACAACCACTTCTCGGGGCACAGCCCGGCCTCGGCCCGCGATCTGCAGCGGATGCTGCATCAGAGTCCGGTGGATCCGGAGCGGTTGGGGGAGCAGATGTCGTTGTTCTAGCCGGCGCCTCGTGGGACGATGGCAGTCGCTAGGTTTCCAACCCATGTCGCGCCGTATCATCCTCTTCTCGATCATCTCCCTCGCCCTGGCGGCGCTGTTCACCCGCCTCGGCTTCTGGCAGATCAGCCGGATGCACGAACGGCAGGCGCTCAACACCTATATCGAGTCGCGCATGGACTCGACGCCGGTGCCGTTCTTCTCGCTTCCGCACGACAGCGCGGCCACGCACTACCGCCGCGTCACGGTGAACGGCACGCCCGACTTCGCGCACGAGTTCTACATCACGGAAGTGTCGCGCAGCGGATCGCCGGGCGTGTACGTGGTCACGCCGGTTCGCATGCCGGGACGGGACACCGCCGTGCTCGTGAACCGCGGGTGGGTATACGCGCCGGACGCCTCCACGATCGATCCCGGCCGCTGGCACGCGCCCGACAGCACGTTCGAGGGGTACGTCGACGAGTTCCAGCATCCACTCCCGCTGCTGCGGGAGCCGCACCATCTCCGCACGATCAACTACGCGCAGATCTCGGCGCAGCTGCCGTACCCGCTCGCCGACACGTACGTGGTGGCGCTCGGCACGGACTCGGTGGTCTCCGGGGTGCCGCTTCGCATCGCGCCGCCGCCGCTCGACGAGGGGCCGTTCCGCAGCTACGCCATCCAGTGGTTCGCCTTCGCGCTGATCTCCATCGGCGGCGCGACGTTCGTGGCGCTCAAGGACCACGAGAGCCGGCAGGCCGCGACGCGTGGGGAGACGAAACCGACGGGGGTCTGAAAGGCCGGGCAATCAGGGCGCGGGCGTCGCCCCAGTCTCCGGGCGGACGGCCGGGCGCCCGCGCTCAGCCCGCTGCTTCGACGAACGCCGTGTAGCCCTCGTCCGCGATCGCTTCCTCGATCTGGTCGATGGTCGCCACCGCGGGATCGTGATGGATCGTGGCCGAGCCGATCTGCACGTCGTCCACCTTGACGCCCGGCGTCTTCGCCAGCCGGCTGCTTACGGCGTGCACGCAGTGATGGCACGTCATGCCTTCGATCTTGAATTTCACCTGTTCCATCGTGTGCTCCGGAAATGGCCCCTGAGGTAAGATAAT
>DASVWS010000044.1:0-14472 GCA_036393095.1 Gemmatimonadaceae bacterium
CGAACCTTCCTGGCCAGCGCGACGCCGTCGATCAGCGCGCCGCGCGTCATCGTATCATCTGGCAAAGTCCACCGCCCTCGTTTCGCGGATGAGCACCACCTTGATCTGCCCGGGATACTGCAGCTCGCCCTCGATGCGCCGGGCGATTTCCTCGGACAGCGTCGTCATGCGCGGATCGTCCACTTCGTCGGGCATGACGATCACGCGAACCTCGCGCCCCGCCTGAATGGCGAAGACGCGTTCCACGCCCTTGTAGCTCGACGCGATGCGCTCCAGCCCCTCGAGGCGCTTCACGTACGTTTCGAATGCCTCGCGGCGCGCGCCCGGGCGCGAGCCCGAGATCGCGTCGGCTGCCTGCACGAGCACCGACACCTCGCTCTCGTGCGGCACGTCGTCGTGGTGGGCCGCGATGCAGTTCACCACGAGCGGGTTCTCGCCGTACTTCGTGGCGACTTCCACGCCGAGCTGCACGTGCGTGCCTTCGTGCTCGTGCGTCAGCACCTTCCCGATGTCGTGCAGCAGCGCACCGCGCTTGGCCATCGCCACGTCCAGTCCCAGCTCGGCGGCCATCATCCCGGCCAGCCACGCGACTTCCTTCGAGTGCTGGAGGATGTTCTGCCCGTAGCTGGTGCGCCAGTGCATGCGCCCCACGAGCTTGATCAACTCCGGGTGCAGCCCGTGCACGCCGGCCTCGTACGCGCCCTCTTCGCCGATCTCGACGATCTGCGCGTCCACTTCGCGGCGCGACTTGTTGACCACTTCCTCGATCCGGCCGGGATGGATGCGCCCGTCGGCCACCAGCTTCTCGAGCGCCAGCCGCGCCACCTCGCGGCGAATCGGGTCGAAGCACGACACGACCACGGTGTCCGGCGTGTCGTCGATGATCACGTCCACGCCCGTGGCGAGCTCGAAGGCGCGGATGTTCCGCCCCTCGCGCCCGATGATTCGTCCCTTCATCTCGTCGTTGGGAAGCGACACGGCCGACACGGTCGACTCGGCGGTGTGTTCGGCCGCGATCCGCTGGATGGCCAGCGCGACGATCTTCTTGGCCTCGCGCTCCGCATTGCGGCGCGCCGTCTCGCGGATTTCGCGGATGCGGTTGGCGGCGTCCGCCTGCGCCTCCTCCTCCATGCGCCGGATGAGCTCGCTCTTCGCGTCCTGCGCCGACATGCCGGCGAGCTGCTCGAGCCGGCGGCGCTCCTCGCTCACGAGCTTCTCCAGCTCCGCTTCGCGATCGGCCACGGCTTTCTCGCGCCGCCCGAAGTCGCTGAGCCGGCGGCTCACGTCCTTGTCGCGCTGCTCGAGCGCGTCGACCTTGCGGTCGAGCTGCGTCTCCCGCTCCTCGAGCCGGCGCTCCTCGCGCTCCACTTCCTCGCGCCGGCCGCGCGCCTCGAGCTCGAAGGTCTCGCGGAGCTTGATCAACTCTTCCTTGCCCGAGACGATCGCGCTCTTGCGCACCGTCTCGGCTTCGCGCTCGGCGTCGGCGACGACACGCTTCGCCACTTCCTGCGCGGTGGCCTTGGCGTCGGCCTGGCGCCGCAGCTCGGCCGCCCGCCCGGCGCGCCGTCCGAAAATGAAAAACGCCGGCGACGCAACGACCAATGCGCCGAGCGCGGCGAAAATCACGGTGACGTTCATCTGGGATCTATGCTCCACCGCGGCATGCGGACCGCGGAAACGGGGAGAACCATGACCCGACGGGAGTGCGCGGGGCCTCGATTCCGGCCGCACACCGACGAAGGGCATGAGGCGGGACGGGCTAACTCCCAAGCGCGCTTGAACCTACGGGCCGCACGGCTACTCGAATCAAAGCTACGGGCCGCGCCGGAAAAAGGCAATCGGAATCCGCCTGCACGTGCCTTGCGATTACCCCCGGCTCCCGCGAAACTCCAGCCAACGCCTTGCGAGGATAAGCGTAGCATGGAGCCGAGTAACGTATCCGATCCGCGATACTACCATAAAGTCGTCGACTGCCAGTGGGGGTGCCCCGCCCACACGAACGTTCCCGAATACATCCGATTGATCGCGCAGGGCCGGTACACCGATTCGTACATGCTGAACCGCGTGTCCAACGTGTTTCCCGGTATCCTCGGCCGCACCTGCGACCGCCCGTGCGAGCCCGCCTGCCGCCGCGGGCGTGTGGACGGAAAGCCCGTCGCCATCTGCCGCCTCAAGCGCGTCGCCGCCGATCTGCGCGACGACATTCACGACCGGCTCCCCGCCATCCCCGACAAGAAGAACGGCAAGATGATCGCCCTCGTGGGCGCGGGCCCGGCCTCGCTGACGGTCGCCAACGATCTCATGCCGCTCGGCTACGAGTGCGTGATCTACGAGAAGCTCTCGCAGGCCGGCGGCCTGATGCGGTACAACATTCCGGCCTTCCGCCTGCCCGCCCCCGTGCTCGACGAGGAGGTGGACAACATCCTCCACATGGGCGTCGACATCCGCTACGGCACGCCCGTGCAGAGTCTCAAGGCGCTCCTCGAGCAGGGCTACGACGCCGTGTTCGTCGGCAGCGGCGCGCCCAAGGGCAAGGAGCTCGACATTCCGGGCCGGTGGGACAGCGACAAGGTGCACATCGGCATCGAGTGGCTCGGCTCGGTCCACTTCGGGCACATCGAGAAGATCGAGCCCCGCGTGCTCATCATCGGCGTCGGCAACACCGCGATGGACTGCTGCCGCACCTCCAAGCGGCTCGGCGGCACGGACGTGAAGGTCGTCGCACGGCGCTCGCGCCCCTACTTCAAGGCGTCGCCGTGGGAGCTGGAGGACGCCGAGGAAGAGGGCATCGAGATCATCGAGAACCACGCGCCCAAGCGGTTCGTGATCGAGAACGGGAAGCTGGTGGGCATGGAGTTCGAGCGGCTGGAGTGGAGCGAGGTGGACGGCCGGCAGAAGAGCACGGTGCTCGGCACGGTCGTCATCCCGTGCGACGCCGTGATCCTCGCGATCGGCCAGGACAACGCCTTCCCCTGGATCGAACGCGACATCGGACTCGGGTTCGATCCCAAGTGGGACATGCCGGTCGTCGACAAGACGACGTTCCAGAGCACGCGCGCCGGCGTCTTCTTCGGCGGCGACGCGGCGTGGGGCCCGGAGAACATCATCTGGGCGGTGGAGCACGGCCACCAGGCGGCGATCTCGATCCACAATTACTGCCAGGGGATCCCGGTCGCGCAGCGGCCGGCGGACGGGATGAATCTCGTCAGCGCCAAGATGGGGATGCACGCCTGGAGCTACCACAACGACTACAACCCGTCGCCCCGCGCGCGGATGCAGCACGAGGAGCTGGTGCGGCGCTTTGCCGACGTGTCGGTCGAAGTGGAACTGGGCTTCTCGCCGGAGCAGACGGCCGACGAGGTGCAGCGCTGCCTGAATTGCGACATCGAAACGCACTTCACGAGCAAGCTGTGCATCGAGTGCGATGCCTGCGTGGACGTGTGCCCGGTGAACTGCCTCACGATCACGCACGACCGCGGCAGCGAGGCCGAGCTGCGTACGCACCACTCGGCGCCGGCGCTGAATCTGGAGCAGGCCCTCTACGCGTCGACGCCGTTGCCCCAGACGGGGCGGCTCATGGTGAAGGACGAGGACGTCTGCCTGCACTGCGGCCTCTGCGCCGAGCGGTGCCCCACCGCGGCATGGGACATGCAGAAGTTCGAATTGATACGGGCCTATGCGGGCCGGAGTGCTTCATGAGCGGCGTGAACGACTTCGCATTCAAGATGGCCACCGTGAACGGCACCGGCTCCGCCAGCGCCAACGGTCTCCTCATGCAGGCCATCTTCCGCATGGGCATCCCGGTAACCGGCAAGAACATCTTTCCGTCCAACATCCAGGGGCTGCCCACGTGGTACGAGATCCGCGTGAGCAGGGACGGCTACACGGCGCGCCCGGAGACCATCGACCTCGTCGTCGCCCTGAATACGTCCACGTACGACCGGGACGTCGCGGCGGTGCGCCCGGGCGGCTATCTGGTGTACGACTCGTCGTGGCCGCTCGAACCCGAGCTCATCCGCGACGACATCACGATTCTCGGCGTGCCCTTCGGGCATCTCTGCGTGGAGAACTTCGAGGGCGACCGCACCCGCACGCTGCTCCGCAACATCGTGTACACCGGCACGCTCGCCGCACTGCTGGACATCGACATGGACGTCGTCGGTGAGATGCTGCGCGAGAAGTTCTCGAAGAAGAAGTCGCTGCTCGATGCCAACTTCCGCGCCATCGCGCTGGGGCACGAATACGCCGTCCGGAATTTCCAGTGTCCGCTGCCGTTCCATCTTCAACGGATGAACGCCACCGCGGACGCGATCGTGATCGACGGCAACACCGCGGCAGCGCTCGGCGCCGTGTACGCGGGCGCCACGGTCGGCGCCTGGTATCCGATCACGCCGTCCACCTCGCTGATGGAAGCCTACAAGATGTTCTGCGAGCGCTTCCGCGTGAACAAGGAGACGGGTGAGCGGAACTACGCCATGATCCAGGCCGAGGACGAGCTCGCGGCCGCCGGCATGGTGATCGGTGCCGGGTGGGCCGGCGCCCGCGCCTTCACGTCGACCGCGGGGCCTGGCATCTCGCTGATGGAGGAGTTCATCGGCCTGGCGTATTACGCGGAAGTGCCGGCCGTGTTCTTCGACGTCCAGCGCACCGGCCCGTCCACCGGCATGCCGACCCGCACGCAGCAGGGCGACCTGATGGCCGTGGCGTACGCGTCGCACGGCGACACCAGGCACATCGCGCTCTATCCCGCCGATCCCGCCGAGTGCTTCTACATGGCGCGGGACGCGTTCGACCTCGCGGAGCGCTATCAGACCCCGGTGTTCGTGGTCTCCGACCTGGACATCGGGATGAACGACTGGATGGTGCCCCGCCTCGTGTGGGACGACGCGTACATGCCCGACCGCGGCAAGCTGCTCACGGCCGAGGACCTCGAGCGCGTGAAGTCGTTCGCGCGGTATGTCGACGCGGACGGCGATGGGATCGCAGCCCGCACGCTGCCCGGCGTCCACCCGAAGGGCGCCTACTTCACGCGCGGCTCGGGCCACGACAAGAACGGCGCGTACACCGAGGACGCCGACGCATATCAGGAAGTCGTGGATCGCATCGCGCGCAAGATCGCCGGCGCGGCGAAGGCGGTGCCGGCCCCGGAGATCCGGCGCCGGCCCGGCGCCGAAATCGGACTGGTGTCGATCGGCGGGTGTCATGCGGCGATGCTGGAGGCGGTGGACCGCCTCCAGGCGCAGGGCATCCCCGCCGACTACATGCGCATCCGCGGATTCCCGTTCGATGCGCCCGTCGCCGACTTTCTGAACGAGCACGACATCGTGTTCGTCGTCGAGCAGAATCGCGACGCCCAGCTTCGCGCGATGCTGACCATCGAAACCGGCGTGCCGCGCGATCACATGATCCCCATTCTCGACTACGGTGGCCTGCCGCTCACGGCGCAGCGCGTCGTGTCCGCCGTGACGACCCACCTCCAGGGAGCAGTCGCATGACGTCCATCGCCAAACCCCCGGTCCGGCATCCCTCGCTCCCGAAGAACGCGCTCGGCCTCACGCGGCGCGACTACGAAGGCGCGATGTCGACGCTGTGCGCCGGGTGCGGCCACGATTCCGTGACCGCGGCCATCGTGCAGGCGTTCTGGGAGCTCGACGTGCCCCCGCACCGCGCGGCGAAGATGAGCGGCATCGGGTGCTCCTCGAAGACCACCGCCTACTTCATGCGCCAGTCGCACGGATTCAACGGCGTGCACGGGCGCATGCCGGCGCTGGCCACGGGCGCCAACGCCGCCAACCGCGGACTGGCGTACATCGGCATTTCCGGCGACGGCGACTCGCTGTCGATCGGCATGGGGCAGCTGAGCCACGCCATCCGCCGCAACGTGAACCTCCTGTACGTCCTCGAGAACAACGGCGTCTACGGCCTCACCAAGGGTCAGTTCTCGGCGTCGGCCGACGTGGGCTCGACGTCGAAGAAGGGCGAGACCAACGAGCAGCGGCCCATCGATCCGGTGCTACTCGCCCTGAGCCTCGGCGCGACGTTCGTGGCCCGCGGCTTCTCCGGCGACAAGGCGCAGCTCGTGCCGATCATCAAGGCCGGCCTGCGGCACAACGGGTTCGCGCTCATCGACGTCATCTCCCCGTGCGTGAGCTTCAACGATCACGTGGGGTCCACGAAGAGCTACCGGTACACCCGCGAACACTACGAGGAGCTGGCGCCCGTGGACTTCGTGCCGGTGCGGCGCGAGATCAAGGCGCCCGAGGGCGCGGGCGCGACGATGAGCGTCACGATGCACGACGGGAGCGTGGTGCGCTTCCGGAAGACCGGCGACGACTACGACCCCACGGATCGCGACGCCGCGTACGCGCACGTGCGCCGGCATCAGGAACGCGGCGAGGTCGTGACCGGCCTGCTCTACATCGACGAGCGCAGCCGCGACCTGCACGAACTGAATCGCACGGCCGCCACGCCGCTCGTCGAGCTGCCGTTCGACGCGCTCTGCCCCGGCAACGCCGCGCTGCAGGAGCTGCAGGCCGACTACCGGTAAACCGCTCCCGCCCTCACGCCGGGAGCGGCCGGCTCGCGATCCGGCGCTCGCCCAGCATCCGCGCGTCGATCGCGTTCGCCTCCGCCGGCGCGTGATCCGCGGTGGCGCGCTCCGGAATCGAGCCGGCCACCGGAATGCGCAGGAAGCTGGCCGCTGCCGCCGCGGACTCCACGCCCGGCCAGTAGTTGCTGTGCCCGTACAGTCGGCCGGCGTGCGCCATCTGCTGGGTCGTGAGCCAGGTGGAGCCCGGTCCGCCGTGCCGCCCGACCGCGGTCGGGAAGAATCCGTCGCCGCCCGCCGTTTCTCCGATCGGGAAGGCGAGCTTGAGCACGTCGTCGCCCTCGGAGAAGAGCGCCTGCACGCCGAGCGCCCACTCCACGCCGGAGCGCAGCGGTTTGCCGCGATCCACCCGGTCGGTGGGCACGGCCGCGGCCATGAGCACCACGCGGTCCACGATCACGCCGTGCGCCGGCGGCTGGCTCAGACACTGCAACAGCTCCGCCACCAGGCGGCAGCCGAGCGAGTGGGCGACGATGGAGAGGATGAGCGGCGGGGCTGCGGCCCCCGCGACCGCCCGCAAATACGCATCGATGCGCCGCGCCGAGTCGCGCGACACGCCGATCTTCTGCGGATACGCGGCCTGGTTCACGACCACGATCGGTTCGTCGCCGGGCCATTGCACGCCCGTGGGGTTCTGCGGCATCCATCCGCCGATCTTCACCGCGGCGATGCCATTCAGCAACGCCCCCCACGACTCGCGTGCCGCCGTCGCCGAGTTCGCGTAGCCGTGCACCAGGAGCAGCGCCGATCCTCCCGGCGGCAATGCCCCGTGCACGTCCACGACCGGACCGCCGGAATCGCGGTCGGGCGCGCGAACGCTGATCTCGGAGATCGACCCGGCCACCGTTACTTCCGGAGCGCCTGCAGCGCCGCCGTGAGGTCGCGAGCCACCGGCGCCAGGAAGCCGGCCAGGATCGAGCCGACGATCACCGCGCCCCACCGCCCCACGTAGCTCGTGCCCACGTGGAATTGCAGCTGCATGGCCACGAAGGTCAACGCGCCGCACACCAGCAGCGACAGCGCCTGCAGCAGCAGCTTCCAGCGGTAGCTCGTCGCGATCTGGAAGGCGTCGATCGCGCGCTGGAACTGATGCATGACGCGCGTCCGGGCGCCGGCGAAATCCACCCGCGCCTGCGTCTCCCCGCCTGCCCCGGCGAACAGCGCTTCGAGGTCGGTCGCCGCGGCCTGGGAGGCGACGATGGCCACGACGTTCCGGTCGCGCGCCGGATATTCGAGCACCACCTGCAGCGCGGCGCTGATCTGGCCGCACATCTGCTCGATGGGCAGCGTATACAGCGCATCGTCATCGCCGTCGGTGGCGAGCGCGACGATGCGCCGCTCCGCCGCATTCGCGTCGAGGGCGACCGCGCCCGCATCTCCGCCGGCTGCCAGCGTCGCCGCGCGCGCGGGAGCGCCCGCCTCGCCGACGCCCTCGGCGAGCCAGCGGCGGAACCGGCGACGCTGGAACCCGCGCCGGAGCGGGAGCATGTCCTTGGCCGTCTGGATGAGCGCCATCGTGATCACGCCGATGGCGCCGATCGTGGTGAGGTAGTCCACGAACCCCGCCGACACCGGCGACGGAGCGGCCTGCAACGCGGCGAGCACCGGGACCATGCGCACCTCCGTAGGGGACAACGACCGGCGGCCGGCCGGTCCGGCACGAGCGGTGGGCTACGCTCCGCGCTTGGCGGGCGGGAGCCACCGCCGGATGTCGGCGCTCAGTGCGGCCATCGATTCCGCCGTCTGCTGCGCGCTCTCGCGCGCCTCGAACAATTCGTTCGTGATCTGCAGCCCCGCCAGGATCGCCGCGCGCTGCACGTCGAGCACCTTTCCGGAATCCATGACGTTGCGGATCGCGTCGTCCAGGTACCGCGCGATGGCCAGCGTGGTCTCGGGCGATACATCGCTGCGAATCGTGTACTCCTCGCCGAGAATGGCGACCTTCACCGAGTGCTTGGTCGTCATCGGTCTCCTCGCGTCTGCGCCTGCTGGCGCAGGAAGTGCACGCGGTCGAGCATCGCCTTCGAGCGCTCCCGGGCCTTGTCGAGCCGGTCGCGAAGCTTGGCGTTCTCGCGCTCCAGCCGCGCGATCCGGTCGGCCAGTTTCGGCTGCACCGGGCCCGTCGCACCCGCCGATTCCAGTTCCTTGAGCCGCGCCTCGGCCAGGAGCGCGCGGCGTCGCATCGACGCCAGCTCGTCGCCCAGATTGCGGACCAGGGTGTCGAGTTCCCGGAACGCGGCGGCGTCAGCTTGTTCGCGGTCGGACATGCAACTCCCTGTCGAGGACGCTGAGGATCCTGGCCCGCCGACCCTCGATTTCCTTGTCGCGTAGAGTGCGCTCCGGATGGCGGAAGGTCAACCGCCAGGCCAGGCTGCGCGTACCGGCGGGAATCCCCTTCCCCGTGTACTCGTCAAACAGGCGGATCCGCTCGAGCAGCTCGCCGCCCGCCGCGCGGATCGACCGCTCCACGTCGGCCGCGGTCACGCCCTCGGGGACGACCAGCGCCAGATCGAATTCCGCCGCCGGCGTGGTTGGCACCGGCACGTAGCGTGGCCAGTGGCGCGGCAGCCGCTCCGGCGCGGAGTCGTGCGCGTTCTGTCCCGGCGGCGCCACGGGCGAATTCGGCATCTCCGCCAGCGTGATCTCGACGCCGAACGCCGGCGACGCCCAGACGGGCGCGTCGAGCGGCACCTGCCGGACCCCGCCCACGTCCCGGCCGCCGGCGATCACCCGCCAGAGCCAGTCGCTGCCATCGGGCTCCAGCGCAATCTCGGCGCCCGGATGGGCCGCGCGCGCCGCCCGCGCCGCGATCGCCTTCGCGTCCCACTCATCCCAACGCTGCCCCGCGGGAGTCGCGAAGTGCTCGGGATGCCGCTGCCCCATCACCAGCACGCCCACGCGCACCAGCTCGCGCGGCAGCGCGCGCTCCGTGGGTTCGAACACGGAGCCGATCTCGAACAGCCGCACGTTCCCCTGCATGTGCGCCAGGTTCGCCTCGGCGCGGCGCTCGAGCGTGTCGAGCAACTCGCGCCGCAGATACGGCTCATCCTCGGCCAGCGGGTTCGCCACCCGCACGAAACCGGAGGGCGCCCCCTTCGTGAACGGCATCGGACGCGCCTCGAGCAGTCCCATGGCCACCATGGCCTCGCGCACGCGCGATGCCTGCACCCAGATCGCGTCGTCCGGCACGTTGCCGGGACGGAAGGGACGGATCTCCGTGGGGAACCAGTCGTATCCGCGCAACCGCGCGATCTCCTCGATCACATCGATCTCGGCTTCGATGTCGGGGCGCCACGACGGCGCAACCACGCGCAACTCTCCCTCGCCGTCTTCGGCGTCGACGGTGAATCCGATCGCCGTGAGGCGCGCCGCCGCGTCCACGCTCGGCACGCGCGCGCCCAGCACCTTCGCCACGCGCGATGAACGCACGGTGATCGCGCGCGGAAGCGGCGCCGACTGCAGGACGTCCGCGGGCGGCGCCGCCACCTGGCCGCCGGCCACCGCGAGAATGATCTGGACCAGGCGCTCCAGCGCGAGCGGCGGCAGCGCGAAGTCCACCCCGCGCTCGAAGCGATAGCTGGCGTCGGTGCTGAGCCCCAAGCGCTGCCGCGCCGCACGCGTGCGCGGCGGGTCGAAGACGGCCACTTCGAGAAAGAGGTCCGTCGTTGCGTCGGTGACCTCGCTGTCGCGCCCGCCCATGACCCCCGCCACGGCGCACGGACGCTCGGCGTCCGCGATTACGGTGATCGACTCGTCGAGCACCCGCTCGGCGCCGTCGAGCGTCACCAGCTTCTCGCCGCGCTTCGCGGTGCGCACCTGGACCGTGCCGCCGGCGAGCGTGGCGAGGTCGAACGCGTGCGTCGGCTGTCCGAGCTCGTGCAGGATGTAGTTGCTGGCGTCGACGACGTTGTTGATCGACCGCGCCCCCACGCTCTCCAGCCGCTTCACTAGCCACGCCGGGCTCGGGCCCACCTTCACGCCGCGGATCACGATCCCCATGTAGCGCGGCGCCAGCGCGTGGTCCACGCGTACGGCGACGCCAGCCGTGCTGCCCGTGCCGGTGGTGTGCGGCGGCTCTTCCCACATCGGTGCGTCGCCGGAAAGCGCGGGCAATGCGAGCGGCTTGCCCGTGGCCGCGCTCACCTCGCGCGCCACGCCCAGATGCGAGAGGAGATCCGGCCGGTTGGGAAGCACGTCGAGCACGAGCTGCGTATCGCCGAGCGGCAGCGCTTCGAGCAGCGGCGTGCCCGGGGGCACGTCGACCGTCAGCTCCATGATCCCTTCGTGGTCCTCGCCGAGCCTCAGCTCGCGCGCCGAGCAGAGCATGCCGTTGGAGACCTTGCCGCGAATCTTGCGCTTCTCGAGCGTGAGGCCGGTGGGGATCGTTGTGCCAACGTGGGCGAACGGGTACAGCTTGCCGGCGGTCACGTTGGCCGCGCCGCAGACCACGTCCAGCAGCTCGCCGCTGCCGTCGTCCACCCTGGTGACGTGCAGGTGGTCGGAATCGGGGTGCGGCGCTTCCTCCACCACGCGCGCAACGACGATCTCCGCCAGGTCGGCGCGCAGGCGCACGAGATCGTCCACGGTCGCGGTATGCGCCGTGATCAGGTCCCGCAGTTGCGCCGGCGATTCGTCGAACGGCACGAAGGCGCGCAGCCACTCATACGACACGTTCATTCGGCGATCTGCTCCAGGAAGCGGACGTCGGAATCGTAGAAGACGCGGATGTCGCCCACGCCGTACCGCTGCTGGGCGATGCGTGCCGGCCCCATGCCGAACGCCCATCCGGTGTACCGCTCGCTGTCCACGCCGGCGGCCTCGAGCACGGCGGGGTGGACCATCCCGGAGCCGAGGATCTCCATCCAGCCGGTGCCCTTGCACGCCGCGCAACCGGCGCCGTAGCAGAGCTGGCATTCGATGTCCATCTCCGCGGACGGCTCGGTGAACGGGAAGTAGCTCGGGCGGAAGCGGGCGCGCGCGGTGCCGAAGAAGCGCTCGGCGAAGTGGCCGAGCGTCGCCTTGAGGTCCACGAAGCTGATCCCCTCGTCCACGCACAGCCCCTCGATCTGCGCGAACATCGGTGCGTGCGACGCGTCGAAGAAGTCGCGCCGGTAGCAGTTGCCCGGAGCCAGGATGCGCACGGGGGGCGCGTAGCGCTGCAGCGTGCGCACCTGCACCGGCGAGGTGTGGGTGCGCAGCAGCACGTCGTCGCGCACGTACAGCGTGTCGTGCATGTCCATCGCCGGGTGGTTGGGCGGGAAGTGCAGCGACGTGAAGTTGTACCACTCCGTGTCGACTTCGGGACCGAGGGCGATCGTGAAGCCGAGCTCGCGGAAGATGCCGGCAATCTCCTCGATGACGAGGGTGACCGGATGCTTGGCACCGCGCCACTGCGGGCGCGCGGGCATGGTGAGGTCGGCGCGGGCGCGATAGCGGCCGCCGGCGCGGTCGAGGACAGCGCGCCGCTCGGCGAGCGCCGTTTCGAGCTGGCGCTTGACCGTATTGAACAGCTTGCCGGCCTCGGGCTTCTCCTCGCGCGGAAGGACGCCGAGCGCGCGCTGGAACTCGAGCATCCGGCCGCGCCGGTCGCCGAGGAATTCGACGCGGGCCGACTCCAGGGCGTCGAGGTCGGGCGCGTCGCCGAGGGCAGCCAGCCCCTCGGCGGCCATGCGGCCGATCTGGTCCTGGTAGTCGCGAAGCGTGGGCGTGTCGGGAAGGTGCATCGAAGGAAGATGGGTGCAATGAAAACGGCGGCAGCGGCGACCGAGGTCGCGCTGCCGCCGTGGAGTCGCAGGACTACGAGCTTACGCTGCGTTCAACGCGGAGCGCGCCTTGTCGGCGAGGGCTGCAAAGGCCGCGGGGTCGTGCACGGCGAGATCGGCGAGGATCTTGCGGTTGACCTCGATGCCGGCCTTGCGGAGGCCGTTGATGAAGGTGGCGTAGGTCAGCTCGTGCTGATGGGCGCCCGCGTTGATGCGGGTGATCCACAGCCGGCGGAAGTCGCGCTTCTTGTTCTTGCGGTCGCGGTACGCGTACTTCCACCCGCGTTCCACGTTCTCCTTGGCGGCCTTCCAGAGCTTGCTCCGGGCGCCGAAGCCGCCGCGGGCGGCCTTCATGACCTGCTTCTTGCGCTTGAGGCGCGGGACGTTCGATACGGCGCGAGGCATGGGTCTCTCTCCTTACGCCTGCAGCAGGCGCTTGATGTTCTTCACCTCACCGTTCGTGGCGACGAGCCCCGACTGGCGGAGGCGGCGCTTCCGCTTGGACGTCTTCTTCGTGAGGATGTGGCTCTTGTGAGCCTTGTTGCGCTTCACCTTCCCGCTTCCCGTGACGCTGAACCGCTTGGCGGCGCCCCGGTGCGTCTTCATCTTCGGCATGGCCTGCTCGCTTATTTCGGCGTGAGAATCATCGTCATCGACTTGCCTTCCAACCGCCCCGCGCTCTCGATCTTGCCGACGTCGGCGAGGGACGTGGCCACCCGCTCCAGCACGGCCTGACCCAGCTCGGGGTGGGTGACCTGGCGACCGCGAAACATCATGGTCACCTTGACCTTGTTCTTTTCTTCCAGGAACCGGCGCGCGTGCCGTGTCTTGGTATCGAAGTCGTGATCGTCGATCCCGGGTCGGTACTTGACCTCCTTGAGCTCGATCACGTGCTGCTTCTTCTTCGCCACCCGGGCCTGCTTGGCCATCTCGAACTTGTACTTCCCGTAATCCATGATCCGGACCACGGGAGGCCGAGCGGTGGGGGCCACCTCGACCAGATCCAACCCCTGGTCTTCCGCCATGCGGAGCGCAGCGTCGACTTCGAGTATTCCCAACTGCGAGCCATCGGCGCCGATCACGCGTAAGGGACTGATGCGGATCTGGCGGTTGACCCGCACGCGCTTCGTTGTGTCCTGGATAGCAAACCCCTCGTTCTGAAGACAAAAAATGCGGACCCACTGGGAGTCCGCATGGCATCGCCGCCGCTCGAACGCGAGCGACGCGGCGATCCAACCTGAACTCCTGTAGCACGCCCTCGCCGAGGCAAGGGGCCAGAGGGTGGAAACGACAGCCCGTCGTTTCACTTACCGAATTGTGATGCCTGAACTTAGGGGCCCTCTGGTGAGGCGTCAAGCCCAGCGTCCGGGTGCCCGTATGGGGGTTTCGCTCGGGTGGGCACCAACCGGGGGAACTGCGAATCTCGCGGAGGGCGCGAAGGACCCGGATACGGCGGGGTAGGTGTATGGATGGAAGGACCCGGCGCCCCCGCCCCTGTCTGCGATTCGCCAGGAGGCGGCCCGTGCGTGATCATGAAGAGGCCCATCCCCACGGCGCCGCCCCCAGCCGTGGCGACGGAAATCACGAGCGCGTCGCCGATGGGCCTCCAGGCGCGCTGCGTGGCGTTCGCAGGTTTCTGTGCCACCGCGAATACCACCCCGGTGGCCAACCCGACGATCATGCCCACGCGGGCCCAGTGGCCCAATCCGGCCCTGTACTCTTCCCGCGTCAGCGGCGGCCCCGCGCCAGCCGCCGGATCACCGGGAACTACGCTCCCGGACATCCGCGTTTCCGCCAGCGGCACCACAGCGGACGGCTCGATGCGGGGCCCGCCGCGAACCTGAGCTGCCGAGGGCGAAGCAGCGATTCCGATCCCAACGGCAACGGCCAACAACCACACGGACCAGCGGATCCTGGGACGCATTCCTGCCTCCAGCACGGTCGCTGCTGAGTATCATACTTCCCGAAACGATCGTTCCGGCATTCCGAACCGAGTCACCTGCGGTTTCCGCGTCTTCCGTCATCTCCGCGGCCGTCGCAGTTCCTACTGTTGATGCTGGCCCTAAGCTACGCCCCCCCAAGCCCATACGACTTCCCATCATG
>DASVWS010000045.1:0-8497 GCA_036393095.1 Gemmatimonadaceae bacterium
CTGCTCACCATCTACGCGCCGATGGCGGTGGCCGCCGAGGAGGAGCTCGTGCTCGCCGGCCGCCTGCGTGCCCGCGTCGCCAACGGCACCGCCGACGCGCGCAGCGGCGCCGACGATCTGGTGTCGGGCGCGCGCCGCCGCCTGGCGTACTGGGACATTCCGGCGGCAGACATCGCCGCCATCGAGCGCACCGGCGTGGTGCGCAAGACGCTCACGCTGCGCGCGCCGGTCGCCGGCGTCGTGGTGCAGAAGTCGGTGGTGGCCGGCCAGCGCATCATGGCCGGCCAGGCGCTATACCAGATTGTGGATCTTCGCACCGTGTGGGTACAGGGCGAGGTGTTCGAGCGCGACCTGCCTGCCGTGCGGCTGGGGCAGCAGGTGGAGGCCACCTTCGAGGCGCTCCCGGGGCTGGTGCGCACGGGGCGCATCACCTTCATCGACCCGGTGATCAACCCCGACACGCGCACCGCGCGGGTGCGCATCGCGCTGGCCAACGCCGACCTGGCGCTCAAGCCCGGCATGTACGCCACGCTCACCGCGCAGGCGCACGAAGCCGAGCATGCGCTGAGCGTGCCACGCAACGCGGTGCTGTCCACCGGGGAGCGCAACGTGGTGTTCGTGAAGCGCCCCGGCGGCATGCTGGAGCCCCGCGAGATCACGCTGGGCATGGCCGGCGAGCACCGGGTGACGGTGCTGCGCGGACTCGCCATGGGCGACACGGTGGTCGCGTCGGCCACCTTCCTCGTGGACGCGGAGTCGAACCTCGCCGAGGCCATGGGCGGCATGGGCGGCATGCCGGGCATGGACATGTCGCCGCCGGGCAAGAAGACCGCCGCGCCTGCCAAGGCCGATACGATGGCGGCCATGCCGGGAATGAAGATGCCCGCGCCCGTCAAGCCCGACACGGAGCCGGACATGCCCGGCATGCCGGGCATGAAATCCCCCAAGCCCGCCGCCGGCGGGCGCCGTTAGGAGCCGACCATGTTGAATCGCATCATCAGCTGGTCGGTCCGGAACCCGTTCTTGGTGATTCTGGGAGCGCTGGCGGCCGGGCTGGTCGGCTACTGGGCCATGCAGCGCACGCCCCTGGACGCGCTGCCCGATCTGAGCGACGTGCAGGTGATCGTGCAGGCGGACTATGAGGGCCAGGCGCCGCGGATCGTGGAGGATCAGGTCACGTATCCGGTGGCCGCGGAGATGCTCAAGGTGCCCGGCGCCAAGACCGTGCGCGGGTACTCGTTCTTCGGCGTGTCGTTCGTGTACGTGATCTTCGAGGACGGCACCGACCTGTACTGGGCGCGCTCGCGCGTGCTCGAATACCTGAGCGGCATCAAGGCCAAGCTGCCGGCAAGCGTAACCCCCGTGCTGGGCCCCGACGCCACCGGACTGGGCTGGGTGTACCAGTACGCCCTCGTGGACACGAGCGGCCGGATGTCCATTGACGATCTGCGGAGCCTGCAAGACTGGAACATCCGCTACGCGCTCACCGGCGTGCCGGGGGTGTCGGAAGTGGCGTCGGTGGGCGGGTTCGAGAAGCAGTACCAGGTGGACGTGGATCCCACCAAGCTGCTCGCCTACGGTATTCCCATCACGCGCGTGATGAGCGCCATCCGCAACGCCAACAGCGACGTGGGCGCGATGGTGATGGAACTGTCGGAGCGCGAGAACATGGTGCGCGGGCTGGGCTACCTGAAATCGGTTGGGGACATCGAGAACGTGGACGTGGGGGCCACGGCCAGCGGCACGCCGATCACGGTGCGCGACGTGGCCAACGTGACCGTGGGGCCGGCGGTGCGGCGCGGCATCGCCGATCTGGACGGGCGCGGCGACGCCGTGGGCGGCATCGTGATCATGCGCTTCGGGCAGAACGCGCTGACCACCATCCACGCCGTGAAGCAGCGGCTGGCCGACGTGGACAAGACGCTGCCGCACGGCGTGGTCGTCGTGCCGGTGTACGACCGCAGCACGCTCATCGAGCGCGCCATTGAGACGCTGCGCGGCAAGTTGTTCGAGGAATCGCTCATCGTGGCGCTGGTCTGCGTGCTGTTCCTGCTGCACCTGCGGTCGGCGTTCGTGGCGATCCTCACCCTACCGTTGGGCGTGCTGCTGGGATTCATCGCGATGCACGCCGCCGGGGTGAATGCCGACATCATGAGCCTCGGGGGCATCGCGATCGCCATCGGGGCCATGATCGACGCGGCCATCGTGATGATCGAGAACATGCACAAGCATCTGGAGCGAGCCGTGCCCCACGATCCCGGCACGGCGCGCTTCGACACGGGCGCGCTGACCGCGCAGCAACGATGGCAGATCGTGCTCGACGCCTCGCGGGAAGTGGGGCCGTCGCTCTTCTTCTCGCTGCTCGTGATCACCGTGTCGTTCCTGCCGGTGTTCACGCTGCAGGGCGAGGAGGGCCGGCTGTTCACACCGCTGGCGTTCACGAAGACGTTCGCGATGGCCTCGGCGAGCCTGCTGTCGGTCACGCTGGTGCCGGTGGCCATGGGCCTGTTCGTGCGCGGGCGCATCTATCGCGAACGCGCCAACCCGATCAACCGGTGGCTGATTCGCCTCTACCGCCCAATCATCGACGCCGTGCTGCGCCACCGGCTCGCGGTGGTGACCGGCGCCGCGGCGCTGCTGGTGCTCACGTGGATTCCGTGGTCCCACATGGGCAGCGAGTTCATGCCGCCGTTGTATGAGGGATCGCTGCTCTACATGCCGACCACGCTGCCGGGCATCAGCGTCGCGCGCGCGCGCGAAATGCTACAGGTCGAGGATTCGATCCTCAAGAGCTTTCCGGAAGTGGAGCACGTGTTCGGGAAGACGGGGCGCGCCAACACGGCCACCGACCCGGCCGGGCTCGACATGACCGAAACCACGATCACCCTGAAGCCGGAATCCGAGTGGCCCAGGGGGATGACCCACGATCGCCTCATCGCGGCCATGAATTCCGCCGTCAGGACGCCCGGCATCGTGAACGCGTGGACGATGCCGATCAAGGGGCGCATGGACATGCTGGCCACCGGGATCCGCACGCCCGTGGGCGTGAAGATCTTCGGCCCGGATCTCGATACGCTACAGCGCATCGGGCAGGACATCGAGCGCGTGGCGGAAAAGGTGCCTGGGACGCGCAGCGCGTTCGCCGAACGGGCGGTGTCCGGCTACTACGTGGACATCAAGATCGATCGCGAGAAGGCCGCGCGGCTCGGCCTCAACATCGGGGACGTGCAGAGCGTGATCGCGGCGGCCATCGGCGGGATGTCGGTGACGCAGACGGTCGAGGGGCGGGAGCGCTACGCGGTGCGTGTCCGCTACCCACAGGAACTCCGCGACACGCCCGAGCGGCTGGCGGAGGTGCTGGTCCCGGTGGCGCACCAGGGGAGCCGGCCCCCTGGGATGACCCCGGCATCCATGGTGATGCCGGCTCCCGACCAGGCGGGCGGCCCACTGCCCACCATGGCGGAGCGGGTGAGTCAGGTACCGCTTGGCGAAGTGGCGACGATTCACCTCGAGACAGGCCCGATGGTCGTCCGGACGGAGAACGCAACGCCGACGGCGTGGGTGTACCTGGACGTGGCGGGCACCGATCTCGGTACCTACGTGCGGGACGCGCAGGCGGCAGTGGACCGCGCGGTGAAGCTGCCGCCCGGGTACCGGTTGGAGTGGAGCGGCGAATACGAATACATGCAACGGGCCCGCGCGCGGATGACGATCGTGGTCCCCGCCACGCTGGCGATCATCTTCCTGCTGTTGTTCCTGAACTTCCGGACGGTGGGCGATTCGCTGCTGGTGATGGTATCGCTGCCGTTCGCGCTCGTGGGCGGGCTCTGGTTCGTGTGGGGGCTCGGGTACAACTGGTCGGTGGCGGTGGCCATCGGGTTCATCGCGCTGGCCGGCGTGGCGGCCGAGACCGGCGTGGTGATGCTCATCTATCTGAATCAAGCGTGGGAGGAACACCGCGCGAAGGGCGCGGCCCCCACGGTGCACGATCTGTACGCGGCCGTCATTGAGGGCGCGGTCGATCGTGTGCGCCCAAAGATGATGACCGTGGTGGCGATCATGGCGGGCCTGCTGCCGATTCTGTGGGGCAACGGCACCGGCGCGAGCGTGATGAAGCGCATCGCCGCGCCGATGGTGGGCGGCATGGTGTCGAGCACGGTGCTCACGCTGGTGGTGATCCCGGCGCTGTATTCGTGGTGGAAGGAGTGGGAGTTGCGTCGAGCCGGCGCTGCGGCGCGGGCAGACGTTTCCGTGGGATCCCTCGTACTCGGCGCCGAACGAGCGCCGAGTGTCATTCATCCCGATCGCGAAGCCTAGCGCGATCGTAGGAGGAGCCAACATGAGTCAACACAACCGTCGGCGCCCACAGTCGCCGGCCAGAACCGGAACGGAAATTGGGTTCGTCTCGATGTCACGCCGCACGTGGCTCGTGCGCGCGGGAGGGCTTGCTGCCGGGGGGATCTTGGCGGGCGTCGTCGGCGAGCGGCTGTTCGCCCTGCGCGGCGCCACGGCGGGCGCCCCCGTCGCGGGCGGCACCGTCGCCACGGTCTTCGCCACCGAGACCTGCGGCTGCTGCCACGGCTGGATGGCGCACCTCAAGGACAACGGATTCAAGGTCGACGTTCATTATGTGGCAGACGTGACCCCGTACAAGACCCAGTACGGGGTGCCGCAGGACCTGTGGTCGTGCCATACCGCTCGGATCGGCGGGTATACCATAGAGGGTCACGTGCCCGCGGACGTCATTCGCCGGGTGCTCGCCGGCACCAGCGGGTTCGCGGGACTCGCGGTCCCGGGTATGCCGATCGGCTCGCCCGGCATGGAAGGGCCGAATCCGCAGCCGTATCAAGTGGTGGCGTTCACCGCCGGCGGAAAGACGTCGGTGTTCGCCGAGCGTTAGCGGGGGGCGCCACGAGTGATCGCTGGCACGAGCATAACAAGGGGTGCGCTGACGGCCGGGTGCGCTGACGACGCCGTCCGACCACCGGCCGCCGCCCCCCTAAACCGGGAGGACTGACTCATACCCGTCATCGCCGCGATCGGACATGCGCTGGCGATGGCCTTCGCGATGTTCTGGCAGATCCTGGGGCCGCTGATCCTCGGGTTTACGATTTCGGGCGCCGTGCAAGCAGCCGTCTCGAAGGAGGACGTGGTGCGCCGCCTGGGCACCGACCGCCCACGGGCCCTGGCGTGGGCCGCCACGTTCGGCGCGGCGGCGTCCTCGTGCTCCTACGCAGCGGTGGCCATCGCGCGGTCCCTCTTCCGGAAGGGCGCCCACTTCACGGCGGCCATGGTGTTCGAGATCGCTTCGCCGAACCTGGTGCTGGAGCTCGCGATCGTGCTCATTGTCTTTCTTTGGTGGCAGTTCGCGCTGGCCGAGGTGGTGGGCGTGGCAGCGATGATCGCGGTGCTGGCACCGCTCTTCCGCCGCATGCTGACCCCGGCGCTGGTGGACGAGGCGCGGGCGCAGGCCAACCGCGGCGTCGCCGGCCGGATGGAAGGGCATGCGGAGATGCACATGAGCGCGCCGGCTGGGGAGGGACTCCTCGCACGCATCCGGTCGTCGGGCGGCCGGACGGCCATCGCGCACTGCTTCGTAATGGACTGGGCGTCGGTCTGGGTGGACATTGCCGGCGGGCTGATCATTGCCGGGGCGCTGGCGGCGTGGGTGCCGCGGACTTGGTGGGGCGACGTGTTCCTTGCATCACACCAGGCGTTGGCCCGGGTCTGGGGCCCACTGATCGGCCCCGTGATCGCGATCCTCACCTTCGTCTGCTCGGTGGGGAACATCCCGCTGGCCGCCGTGCTCTGGAATGGCCGCATCAGCTTTGGCGGCGTGACGGCGTTCGTCTTCGCCGACCTGCTGGTGCTGCCCATCCTCGACATCTACCGGCGCTACTACGGCCGCCGCATGACGTGGCGCATTCTCGTCGCGTTCTACGTGGCCATGGTGGTGGCGGCGTTCGCCGTCGAATTGTCGTTCGGTGCCCTCGGGCTCATTCCGCGGGCGGGTCTGGCCACGGCGGTGGCGGCGGGCATCCCGCTCAACTACACGACGGTCCTCAACGTTGTGTTTCTCATCCTGGCCGCCGTGCTCGTCCGGCGGTCTCTCCGCGGGGGCGGTCCGGCCGTGCTGCGCATGATGGCCCAGCCGGCAGGTGCGCCGAGCGCGCACTCGGAGCGTCTCCACTAGATCCTGGGAGCCACTTCTGTCGCGGCAGGCTCGGCGACCCCAGACTTCAGACGTGATGGCGGAGCCGCGCCTCCCACCGATCGAGCGGAGTCCAGACGCCGGGGCAGGCGGCAAACGTGGACGTCGCACCACGGGCCCATCCGACGACGTAGGCCAGGGCGCGGAGCTCACACCCTGGGAACCCAAGGACCGCCGATGCAAGGTGGCTGAGCCTCACGTACCCGTGTACGACGAAGGCGACGCTGACGACGTACACCGCCGCCGGCGGGGACCACTAGGTACCCGACACGGTTCGGCCCGCAATCGTTATGAGAACGAACGCACCAACCGCCCATCGGCGCGCGCGCGAACCAGAGGTCCGTTCCCGGATGGCCCCGAGGTTGACTGTGGGCGCGACGAGCCAGAACGCCCACGCGATGAACACCCAGAATCCACCAACTGGCGGCACGACCCGGAGGATGCCGGCGAGGTGGGTGGCGATGGCGTAGACGAACGACAACTGAAGCGCACCCACCGCGAGTTTGCCCGCGCGGCCGAGCGCTCCGGCCGGCGGAAGCCGCGGGTGCTGCGCCGCGATGGGTGGCGCGTTCATCGGATCGCCCGCTCCAGCGCCGCGGCCTTGGCCGCGAAGCGCGTGGGATCCAGCCGCCGCTCGGGCGGCAGTCCGCCAAGCTGGTGCTCCCACCACGCCGGAGTCGGCACGCCGGTCGCGGGCCAGGTCGCGTCAGGGCCGAAGAGCATGTAGACATCCCACGCGGGCTCGCTGCGGCCCGCCGCGCGCGAGAACGCCGTGCCGACCAGGCGCGTAGGGTCCCAGAAATCGCGCACGCGGGGATCGGGAACGAGCGTGGTGCCGGCTTCCACGTTCTCCTCGTGCGCACCCAGCTGGGACGACCACACCACGAACACCGCCACGCCGGTGGTGGAGTCCCTGGCCAGCCAGTATCGCTCGACTTCGCGGACCCCGCGAAGACATGCGGGTCACGTGGGCGATGCGAGCACGATCGCGCGCACCTTCCCCGAGTCGGCATTGAACGCCGCGCGCAACGGCGCGAAGTCTCCCGTGAGCGTCACGTGGGGAGCGGCGGGGCCGGCCCCGCACGCCGCGACGAGCGCGAGCGCACCGGAGAGGGCGACCCGTCGACGCATCATCACGGGTGCCCTCACCCGGCGAAGAAGACGTTGGCCACCGCGGACGCGACCCAGATCGCGGCGGCGCCCCAGAGTACCAGCCGAATCCACCGTCGCGGGCGGGGGCGCGCCCCGGGCACCGCGCATGCGGCTGGTCGCCGGTACACGACCCAGAACCCGTATCCGAGTGCGAGCAACGACCCTCCCATCAGATACGGCGCGTACTGCTTGAGCCCCGCCAACGCCACGGCGCCGCCGGCGCCGAGCACGGCGACAATCAGCGGCGAGATCACCGGCGACACACAACACACCGCCGCGGTCACCGCGCCGATTGCGGCGCCCGTGCCGGCCACAGCCGCCCCCGCGGCGATGGCGGTGTTGATCGGGGTGCGGCTCATCGGGCCGCGAGCGCTTCGCGGATCGTCGCGACGGTCGGAGCGCCGGTGGCCCGGCAACTCGCCGCGGCCACGGGCGCCGTGTCGCCCGAGACGTCGTGACCGTTCACGAGTACGGTCGGGGACGCGTACCCACGGACGTAGTCGGGTGCGGCGGCGTCGTCGCGATCCCATTCCGTTACCGGCAGGTCCACCATTCCGGCGGCGGCCAGCGCCGCGCGCAGATTGGCTCTCGCTTCGGCCGCGTGGGGACAGTCCCGGAAATAGATCAGTTCGAGTTTCATGCCTTTCCTTCCAGGGCGTCGAGCATCGGGCAGCCCGGCAGGGCGCGGCGGTCGCGACAGGCGGTGGCCAATTCGTTCAGGGCCGCCCGCATGCGCCGCAACTCGCGGATCTTGCCGTCGATGCGCTTGATTGCCGTCTCGGCTTCGGTAACCACGGCCCGGCACGCGGCTCCGCGCTTCACCCGGAGACCGAGTAGCACGCCGATCTCCGCCAGCGTGAATCCCAGGGATTGGGCGCGCTTCATGAATTGCACCCGCCGAACGGCGTCGTCGCCGTACTGCCGATACCCCGCCGGCGTGCGCGGAGGCTCGGGGAGCAAGCCCTGGCGCTCGCAAAAGCGGATGGAGTCCGTATTGACGGCTGCTGCCTTCGCGAGCTGCCCAATCGTCAACGCCATGCGCTCCTCCGCGGAGTCACTCCGTTCCAAACAACATACACCCTGGAGTATGGTCCAAGGTCAAGGCCTCCGGACGACCTCTCAGAAACTGACGCT
>DASVWS010000046.1:0-16016 GCA_036393095.1 Gemmatimonadaceae bacterium
CATGACTTACTCGATCGCCAGAGACTATGCGGCGTACGGCATTCGCTGCGTGTCGATCTCGCCAGCGCGCGTGCACACGCCGTTCGTGGACGGATATCTCAAGCGCACGTACCCGGGACGCGAGGAGGAGATGTTCGCCAAGCTGTCGGCCACCCAGCCCATCGGCCGCATGGGCAAGCCGGGCGAGGTGGCCGACCTCGCGCTGTACCTGTGCTCGGATGCCGCGGGGTTCGCCACCGGCACCGACTATCCGTTGGACGGCGGATTCCTGCGACTCCACGGGTGAGGCCCTTCATATGAAACTGATTCGATTCGGCGATCCGGGCTACGAGCGTCCCGGCGTGCTGGCCGCCGACGGGCGGCGGCTGGACGTGACGGACTTCGGCGAGGACTGGAACGAGGCCTTCTTCGGGACCGACGGGCCGCGCCGCCTCGAAGTGTGGCTGCGCACCGACGGGCGCGGCTGCCCCGTGGTGGGCGAGTCCATCCGGCTGGGGCCGTGCGTGGCGCGGCCGTCCAAGATCGTCTGCATCGGCATGAACTACTCCGACCACGCGCGCGAAACGGGCGCCGCGCCGCCCACCGAGCCGGTGCTCTTCTTCAAGTCCACGACGTCCATCGTCGGGCCCAACGATGACGTCGTGATCCCGCCCGGTTCCACGAAGACCGACTGGGAGGTGGAGCTGGCCGTGATCATCGGGCGGCGCGCATCGCGCGTGTCGGAGGCCGACGCGCTGGCGCACGTGGCCGGCTATGCGTTGCACAACGACGTGAGCGAGCGCCACTGGCAGATGGAACGCGGCGGGCAGTGGGTGAAGGGAAAGAGCTTCGACACCTTCGCGCCGCTCGGCCCGTTCGTCGCCACGCGCGACGAGATCGTCGATCCGCAGAAGCTCCGGCTCTGGCTCTCGCTCAACGGCACGCGCGTGCAGGACGGCAACACCGCCAACATGATCTTCGGCGTCGCGACGCTCGTGTCGTACATCAGCCAGTGCATGACGCTCCTGCCCGGCGATGTGATCTCCACCGGCACGCCGGCGGGCGTGGGGCTCGGCATGAAGCCGCCGCGCTACCTCGCGCCGGGCGACGTGATGGAGCTGGGCGTGGACGGGCTCGGCACGTCTCGGCAGTGCGCGGTGGCGTCGGCGTGAGCGTGCCCCGCATCGACGCCCACCAGCACTTCTGGCGCTTCGATCCGGTGCGCGACGCGTGGATCACGCCGGACATGGCGGCCATCCGCCGCGACTTCCTGCCCGACGACCTGGCGCCGCTGCTCGCCGCGCAGCAGATGGACGGATGCATCGCCGTACAGGCCGACCAATCGGAGCAGGAGACGCAATTTCTGCTCGGCCTTGCCCGCGAGCACGCCTTCATCCGCGGCGTCGTCGGCTGGGTGGACCTGCGGGCGCGCGATCTCGACGATCGACTCGCCCGCCTCGCTGCCGACCCGCTGCTGCGCGGCGTGCGCCACATCGCGCAGGCGGAAGCGGACGATTTCTTCCTGCGCGACGACGTGGTGCGCGGCATCGCCCGCCTGCGCGAATTCGAGCTTGGCTTCGACATCCTCGTCTATGAACGGCAGCTCCCGGCGGCGATCGCGCTCGCCGACCGGCTGCCGGAGCAGACGTTCGTGCTCGACCACCTGGGCAAGCCGCGCATCCGCGACGCGGCACTCGAGCCGTGGGCGACGAACCTGCGCGAGCTGGCGCGCCGCCCCAACGTCTGGTGCAAGCTCTCGGGACTGGTCACCGAAGCCGACTGGCCACGCTGGCGGCCGGCCGACCTGCGCCCCTATCTGGATGTGGCGTTCGACGCCTTCGGCCTGCAACGACTGATGTTCGGCTCCGACTGGCCGGTGTGCCTCGTGGCCGGCGACTACGCGCGGGTGCTGGGCGCGGTGGAGGCGTACGCGTCGGCGCTCAGCGCCGGCGAGCGGAGCGCTGTCTTCGGCGGGAACGCGGCGCGCTGCTACGGAGTGCACGTGGAACTGGACGCGGGGAGGCGGGCGTGAATCTCGAGCTCGAGGGCCGGGCGGTGCTCGTGAGCGGGGGCGCGAAGGGAATCGGCGCCGCGATCACGCGGGCGCTGGCCGCGGAAGGCGCCGAGCCGGTGATGGTGGACCGCGATCGCGAGGCGGGGGAGACGCTGCGCGGCGCGCTCGCCGCCGGCGGGATGCACTGCCACTTCATCGAGGCCGACCTCACCGAGCCCGGCGCATGCGCGCGCGTGGTGCAGCAGGCGCTCGCCGCCGCCGGCCGCCTGGACGCGCTGGTGAACAACGCCGGCGTCAACGACCGCGTGTCGCTGGCTGAGGGCACGCGCGACGAGTTCGAGGCGTCGCTGCGGCGGAATCTCGTCCACTACTTCGAGCTGGCGCACGCCGCGCTGCCCGCGCTGCGCGCCTCGCGCGGTGCCATCGTGAACGTCGCGTCCAAGGTGGCCGTGACGGGGCAGGGCGGCACGTCGGGGTACGCGGCCGCAAAGGGCGGCATCCTCGCGCTCACGCGCGAGTGGGCGGTGGAGCTGCTGCCCGACGGTATTCGCGTGAACGCGGTCGTGCCCGCCGAGGTGATGACGCCGCTCTACCGGCAGTGGCTGGACAGCTTTCCCGATCCCGCGGAGAAGCTGAAGGCGATCGTGCACGACATCCCGCTCGAGCACCGGATGACGGAGCCCGACGAGATCGCGGCGATGGCGGTGTTCCTGCTGTCGCGGCGCGCCGGGCACATCACGGGGCAGCACCTGTTCGTGGACGGCGGCTACGTCCACCTGGACCGCGCCATCACCTGAGAGGCGGCATGAGCCAACGACCGGCGTTCACCGAGCGGCGCTATGTGGTTCCCCTGGTGCTCGTCACCAGCCTGTTCCTGCTGTGGGCGCTGGGGGTGAACCTCAATGACATTCTCATTCCGCACCTGAAGCGGGCGTTCGGCCTCACCGACTTCGAATCGTCGCTCATCCAGACGGCGTTCTTCGGCGGCTACTTCCTCTCCGCGCTGCCGGCGGGCTGGTGGATGCGGCGGGTGGGATACCGCTGGGGGATCATCACCGGCCTGCTGGTATGCGCCACGGGCGCGCTGCTGTTCATTCCGGCGTCGTACATACGGCTCTATCCGTTCTTCCTGCTGGCGCTGTTCGTGATGGCGTGCGGGCAGGGATTCCTGGAAGTGGGCGCGAATCCGTACGTCACCACGCTGGGGCCCGCCGGGAGCGCGTCGTGGCGGCTGAACACCGCGCAATCGGCCAACTCCGTGGGCGCGGTGATCACGCCGATCATCGGCGCCACGTTCATTCTCTCGGGCGCCGACTCGGCGACCACCAACGTGGCGGCCATGACGCCTGCGCAACTTGCGTCATTCCGCGCCATGGAGGCGGGGCTGGTGCGCGGGCCGTACATCGTGATCGCGGCGATCTTTCTCATCGTGGCGTTCCTGTTCTGGCGCGTGCATCTCCCCGAGGTGAAGGAGGAGCCGGCGGACGAATCCGCGGCGGCGGCGAGCCGCGCCGGCATTCTCTCGCACCGGCACCTCGTGCGCGGGGTGATCGCGCAGTTCTTCTACGTGGGCGCGCAGGTGGGCGCGGCCAGCTTCGTCATCCGGTTCGTGGAGCACACGGTGCCCGGCACGCCCGACAAGCTGGCGGCGCGCTTTCTGATGTATCACCTCATCGGGTTCATGCTCGGGCGCTTCTTCTCCGCGGGCGCGATGAAGTACGTGAAGGCGCCGCGGCTGCTGGCGCTGTTCGCGGTGGGCGGCGTGGGCGCGGCGGCCGTGGCCGTGGGCGGATCCGGGATGCTCGCCGTGTGGATGGTGGTGCTGCTGGGCTTCTTCAATTCGCTCATGTACCCGACCATCTTCGCGCTCAGCCTCGAGGGGCTGGGCCCGCAGCGCAAGCTCGGCGCGTCGCTGCTCGTGATGTCCATCGTCGGCGGGGCGATCGTGCCCGCCATCATGGGACTGGTATCGGACCGCACGACCATCCAGACGGCGTTCCTCGTGCCCATCGTCTGCTACGCCTACGTGTTCTACTTCGCCGTGCTCGGCTACCGGCCCGCGGCCGCGCCGGTCGCGCAGCCGTCGCCGGCGTGATTCCCTGACCGAGGCGTGCCCATGACCCGCCGCTACTGCCTGGCGTTGGACCTCAAGGACGACCCCGCTTCGATCGCGGAGTACGAGCGCCACCACGCGCACGTGTGGCCGGAGATCGTCGCGTCCATCCGCGACGCCGGGATCGCGGACATGGAGATCTACCGCACGGGCAACCGCCTCTTCATGATCATGGAGGTCGCCGACGGCTTTTCGTTCGAGGCCAAGGCCGCTGCCGATGTCTCGAATCCGAGGGTTCAGCAGTGGGAAACGCTGATGGCGACCTTTCAGCAGGCGCTGCACTGGGCGGCGCCGGGCGAGAAGTGGGTGCGCATGGCGCGCATCTTCAAGCTGGACCGGACGTAGCTGGACCCCCTCTTTTGCGGGTTGGGCGCGCGAATGTGCGCCCGGGCACGGAATCGCGGAGGGGGCTGGACGCAGGGTTTATCCGTCGCGATGCGGCGAACGGAGGCCGGGAGCATCCAACGGCCCGCCGCAGAAGTATCACCGCTGCAGGAACTTGCCGGATTCGTCCCGTGGTTGAGCATTCCGCGATTGCATCCTTATGGATGCCTCGCGGGTATCTCGGGAATCCACGGCAGGAGGCTCGTATGCATCGGATTCTTCCCGCGACGTTGCTGACGACTCTGTGGACCGCCGGCTGCGGCACCGCCGGCCCCAAGGCGCTCCGGCCCAGCGTGGTCCCGGTGGCCGACCCGGCGCTGTACGAGTGCGCCCAGCGCACGGCGTACGAACTCGGGTTCCGGCAGCAGATGCGCGGCGAGTCGGGGCGGGGCGACCTCGTGGCCACCACGGATACCAACCGCTACACCGGCCGCTACGACCAGCTCCGCGTGCGCATTCTGTCCGACACCGGGCACGTGACCACCTGGATCACGGCGTCGCCTCACACCGACGTCGTGAATCGCCCGCAGGGCGCCCGCCCGCCGACGCCGAGCCAGCGCGCGACCGACGCCGCGTCGGCAGTGGAACGCGAGTGCCGCCCCGACCGCGTCGCCGAGCGGGGCGGCCGGGCGCCCGTCTGATCGCCGCCATACGTAGTCAGCAGTCCGCGCCGCCGGGGCAGCAAGCCGCCCCCGGCGGCGCTAGATTCCGCGCATCCCATTCCAGACCGGATCGTCCATGAAGCCGCTTCCGCTCCTCGGCGCAGCCGTCTTCGCGCTCGCCGCCTGCTCCGCGCCGCTCGTCGTCACCCAGGCGCCCACGCCCGTGCCCGCGCCGGCCAACGCGCCCGCCCCCGCCGCCAACGGCGCCGGCGAGCCGACGATCGTGCCCAGGGCCACGGTGGACACGCCGCCCAGCGACTGGCAGCTCCTGGACGAGCTGAACGACCACCTGCCGGGCATCAGCGTGCTCCGCGCCGAGCAGACGCTGCTGGCGGGCAAGCAGCCGAAGCAGACGGTGCTCGTGGCGGTGATCGACGGCGGGCTGGATACGGCGCACGTGGACCTGCTGCCGCACCTCTGGCACAACCCGAAGGAGATTGCCGGCAACGGCGTCGACGACGACCACAACGGCTACGTGGACGACACGTGGGGGTGGAACTTCATCGGCGGCCCCGGCGGCAAGGACATCAATAACGAGACGCTCGAGATCACGCGCCTCTACTCGCGGTGCAACCACATCGCGGCGCTGAGTGTGGCTGGTCCGCCGATTCCCGCCGAAGAGTGCGCCGAGATCACGAAGCTGTTCCCGCTCAAGCGCGACTCGGCCAAGGCGGAGCTCGCCAACATCGAGAACGCCGGCAGCGCGCTCGACCGCGCCACGCAGATCCTGACCGCGGCGATGCACGATTCGCTCACCACGGCGAGCGTCAGCGCCTACGGGCCCAGCAACCAGCTCGAGCAGCAGGCCAAGGCCATCTGGCTCCAGCTCGACCGGCTGCACATCACGAAGTCGGTGATCGACGACGCGCTCCAGGACGTGAAGTCGCAGGTCGACTTCGGCTACGACACGCTGTACGACCCGCGGCCGAAGATCGTGGGCGACGACCTCATGAACCTGAACCAGCGCGACTACGGCAACCGCGACGTGATGGGGCCCGACGCGCTGCACGGCTCGCACGTGTCGGGGATCATCGGCGCCGTGCCCGATCCGAAGGAGGGCACGCAGGGCATCGCGCAGTCGGTGCGCATCATGATGATCCGCACCGTGCCCGACGGCGACGAGCGCGACAAGGACGTGGCCAACGCCATCCGCTACGCGGTGGACAACGGCGCGAAGGTCATCAACATGAGCTTCGGCAAGCCGTACTCGCCGCAGAAGGCCGACGTGGATGCGGCGGTGAAGTACGCCGACGCGCACGGCGTGCTGATGGTGCACGCGGCCGGCAACGACGGCCACGACAACGACACCGGCGGCAACTTCCCCACGGCGTACTATCTGGACGGGGGCAAGGCGGTGAACTGGATCGAGGTGGGCGCGTCGTCGTGGAAGGGGGGCGACACGCTGGCCACGACGTTCAGCAACTACGGCAAGCAGCGCGTGGACGTGTTCGCGCCGGGCCAGGCGATTCTCTCGACGGTGCCGCACAACGAGTTCAAGCGCGAGGACGGCACGAGCATGGCGAGCCCGGTGGTGACGGGACTGGCGGCGCTCATCATGTCCTACTACCCGAACCTCTCGGCGACCGACGTGAAGGACATCATCCTCCAGTCGGCCACGCGCTACGCCGGCCAGATGGTGGCCAAGCCCGGCTCGGAGAAGGGAGCGCCGCTGGTGCCGTTCGGGTCGCTCTCGGTGACGGGCGGGATCGTGAACGCGTACGCGGCGCTGGAGCTCGCGGCGGAGCGCTCGGCGGCGAAGCCCTGATCGTCCTGGCCGGCCGGCATCAAGAATCAGGGGAACTGCAGATGATACGGACCTGAACGGACACCAACGGATGGAACGCCTGGGGGCTTACGGCAAGATCGGCCCGCCAGGCCTCGGCTGGCCCGTGTGCAGTTCCCCCTCGGTTGATCCGTCTCATCCGCCTCGTCCGTCTCATCTGCTTTTCAAGCTGCCTTCTTGATGCCCGCCGGCCGAGCCGGCCGGGCACGAAGCGTGACGTGGCAACGACTTGCCCCGCGCGGGTCCATTGGGCAAAGTACGTGGGTCGGATAGCACTGCCCTCGGAGACCAGCCATGCCAGCTACACCCACAACCCGCGTCAATCCCCGCGCCTACGAACGTCTGACGCAGCCCCTCGTCCGCAAGGACGGCGAGCTCCGCCCCGCCACCTGGGACGAAGCCCTCGATGCCGCGGCCGCCGGATTCCGCCGCAACATCGACCGCCACGGGCCCGATGCGCTCGGCATCTTCTCGTGCTCCAAGAGCACGAACGAGATGAACTACGTCGCGCAGAAGCTCGCCCGCGTCGTCTTCGGCACCAACAACATCGATAGCTGCAACCGAACGTGACACGCCCCTAGCGTCGTCGGTCTGGCGACGGTCTTCGGGGCGGGCGGGGGCACGAGCTCCTACGAAGAAGTGGAAGACACCGACGTCGTCTTCCTCTGGGGCTCGAACGCGCGCAACGCCCACCCCATCTGGTTCCACCATCTATTGAAGGGCATCCGGAACGGCACGCGGCTGTACGTGATGGACCCGCGGCGCAGCGAGTCCGCCCAATGGGCCGACGTGTGGATGGGCCTCAACGTGGGTACCGACATCGCGCTCTCCAACGGCATGGCGCGCGAGATCATCCACGCCGGGCTCACGCACCGGGCCTTCATCGAGAACGCCACGGAGAACTACGAGGCGTACGCGAAGTCCGTCGAGCCGTTCACGCTCGACGTCACCGCGCACATCACCGGCGTGCCCGCCGAGGTGATCCGCGAGGCGGCGCACACGTACGCCACGGCCGGCAAGGCGATGATCTGCTGGACGCTCGGCATCACCGAGCACCACAACGCCACCGACAACGTGCTGGCGCTCATCAACCTGTCGCTCCTCACGGGACACGTGGGCCGCTGGGGGTCGGGGTGCAACCCGCTGCGCGGGCAGAACAACGTGCAGGGTGGCGGCGACATGGGCGCCATTCCGAACAAGCTCCCCGGCTTCCAGGATATTCTCGACGACGCGGCCCGCACGCGCATCGAGCGGATGTGGGGCACGAAGATCCAGCCGAAGTACGGCTGGAACCTCACCGAGATGCTGCACGCCATGGACCGGGGCGAGCTCACCGCGCTCCTCTGCATCGGCGAGAACCCGGCGCAGTCCGACGCCGACGGCCATCACGTCGAAGAGCTGTTGCGCGGCCTCGACCACCTGGTGGTGCAGGAGATCTTCCTCACGAAAACGGCGCAGCTCGCCGACGTCGTGCTCCCCACCACCACGAGCTGGGCCGAGGCCGACGGGTGCGTGACCAACAGCGAGCGCCGCATCCAGCGCGTGCGCAAGGCGGTGGAGCCGCCCGAAGGCGCGCGCGACGAATTGTGGATTCTCTCCGAGCTGGCCAGGCGACTCGGCCACGACTGGGGGCACCCCACCGCCGAGCAGGCGTGGAACGAGGTGCGCGAGGTGGCGCCCGCGTTCTGCGGGGGCATGAGCTACGAGCGCATGGAAGCGCTGGGCGGCATCCAGTGGCCCTGTCCCGACATCCACCATCCGGGCACCAAGTTCCTGCACGCGCGCCTCTGGGAAACGCCGCGCGGCGGACGCGCTGCGCCCTTCTCCGTGGTGAAGCACGAAGGGCCGGTGGAGACGCCCGACGACGAGTACCCGCTGCTGCTCACCACCGGCCGCCGGCTCGAGTCGTACAATACCGGCGTGCAGTCCAACGGGTTCGACTCGCCGCTGCACGTGGGCGAGGCGCTCGAGATCTCGCCGGAAGACGCGGCGCATCTGGGCATCGCCGACGGCGACGCGGTGCGCGTCACCTCTCGGCGCGGCAGCGTGGTGGCCCCGGCGCGCGTCGAGCGCTCGCTGCGTCCCGGCGTGGTGTTCATGACGCTGCACTTCCCCGACGAAGTGCCGACGAATCTGCTCACCATCGACGCGGCCGATCCGCGCTCCGGCACCGCCGAGTTCAAGGCGTGCGCCGTGCGCGTGGAGCCGGCCGGCGTGGCCGTGGAGACGGGAGACTGATGGACATTCGCGTGATCGACGCCGAGCCCACTGCCGAAGAGCGCGAGGCCGTGGACGCATGCCTGGGCGCGCCGGGCTCTTCGTGGGAGGGCGCCGCCGAGCGGAGCGCGCAGGACTATCACGTGGCGTTCGGCGGCCAGTCGATGCGCGACCGGCGCCACCTGCTGCTCCCCGCGCTGCGCGCGCTGCAGGCGCGCGTGGGCTGGATCAGCGAGGGCGGGCTCGGCTACGTGTGCGAGCGGCTGGACGTGCCCCCCGCCGACGCGTGGGGGGTGGCGACGTTCTACGCGCTGCTCTCCACGACGCCGCGCGCGAAGCGCGTGCTCCACGTCTGCGACGACATCGCCTGCAAGTGCCGCGGCGCCGACGCGCTCTGCGCAGCGCTGGAAGAGAAGTTCGGGCCGGCGCACGCGCACGGACCCGACGGCCACGAGGTCACGATCGCCGACGATGCCGCGGTCTGGATGCGATCGCCCTGCCTCGGCATGTGCGACCACGCGCCGGCGGCGCTGCTGCAGGCGGCGGGCGAGAATCCGGTGGAGGCTCAGATTGCGGGCGTGACGGCCGAACAAGCCCTGCTCCTCCTTGAACCACAGAACACGCAGCACGACAAACCACAGAGCACACAGAGCACACAGAAAGCCGGGAATGGGAAGCACACGCCGTCGTCGTCTGCGTCTTCGGTGTCATCTGTAGTTCCCGCTTTCAACGGCACCGTGTTCACCGCCTCGAAGGGCGAGCCGCGCCTCCTGAAGCGTGTCGGCAAAGTCGATCCGTCGAGCATCGACGCCTACACGAAGACCGGCGGCTACGAGGCGCTGGAAAAGGCGCTCGGCATGACGCCCCAGGCGGTGGTGGCCGAAGTGCTCGCGTCGAAGCTCATGGGGCGCGGCGGCGCCGCGTTCCCGATGGGGCGCAAGTGGGAGGCCGTGGCCGCGCAGGCCGCGACGCCGCACTACCTCATCTGCAACGCCGACGAGTCGGAGCCGGGCACGTTCAAGGATCGCGTCCTCATGGAGGGCGACCCGTTCGCCGTCGTCGAGGCGATGACGATCGCGGCGTACGCCACCGGGTGCGCCCGCGGCTACGTCTACATCCGCGGCGAGTATCCGCTGGCCACGGCGCGGCTGCAGCACGCCGTCGACCAGGCGCGCACGCACGGCTTCCTCGGCGACGACGTCCTGGGGCGCGGCCTCGCCTTCGACATCGAGATCCGCCAGGGCGCCGGCGCGTACATCTGCGGCGAAGAGACCGCGATCTTCAATTCGATAGAAGGCTACCGCGGCGAGCCCCGCAACAAGCCGCCCTTCCCGGTGCAGGCCGGGCTGTTCGGCTGTCCGACGGTGGTGAACAACGTGGAAACGCTGGCCAACGTGCCCGGCATCATCCTCGACGGCGGCGCCGCCTTCGCGAAGATCGGCACCGAGAATTCCACCGGCACCAAGCTCTTCTGCGTGAGCGGCGCCGTGGAGAAGCGTGGCGTGGTCGAGGTGCCCTTCGGCGCCACGCTGGGCGAGGTGATCGAGCTGGCGGGGGGCGTGCGTAGCGGGAGCACGCTCAAGGCGGTGCTGCTGGGCGGCGCGGCCGGGGTGTTCGTGCGGCCCGAAGAGCTGCACATTCCGCTCACCTTCGAGGGCGCACGTGCCGCCGAGGCCACGCTCGGCTCCGGCGTCGTCGTCGCCTTCGATGAGAAGGTGGACATGGAAGAGGTGCTCGGGCGCATCGCCGCGTTCTTCCGCGACGAGTCGTGCGGGCAGTGCGTGCCCTGCCGCGTGGGCACGGTGCGGCAGGAGGAGGCGCTCTACCGCGTCAGGTCGGGGAAGACGATCGGCGGGCTGCGCGGGGAGCTGGCGCTGATCGACGAGGTGGGCCGCGCCATGAAGGACGCGTCGATCTGCGGACTGGGCCAGACGGCATACTCGGCGGTCGAGTCCGCCATCAAGCGATTGGGGATATACGAGGCACGATAGATGACAGGCATCGCACCAGTACCGCTCGCGCAGATCCGGCGCCGCCGCGGCGCCGACGTGAAGCGGGTCGCGCTCACCATCGACGGGAAGAAGATCGAGGTGCCGGAGGGCACGACGATCCTCGCCGCCTGCGCCACGATCGGCGTCGAGATCCCGACGCTCTGCTTCCTGGAGACGCTGCGTCCGGTGAACGTGTGCCGCATCTGCGTGGTGGAGGTCAAGGGCGCCCGCGTGCTCGTGCCGAGCTGCTCGCGCGCCGTGGAGCCGGGGATGGAGGTGCTCACCAACTCCAAACGCGTGCGCCATTCGCGAAAGCTGATCCTCGAGATGCTCGCGTCGTCGGTGGACCTGTCGGCAACGCCGAAGGTGGCCGGGTGGATGGCGGAGTACGGGGCAAAGCCGGAGCGGTACGGGCGCAGGGCGCCCGCTGCGGCCGCCGGCGCTCGCGACGCGCTCGTGCCGGGGCACCACGCGCCGCCCGTCGCGGGATACGCCGCCACCGTGGCCCAGCCGGCCAAGGTGGACAACGACCTCTACGTGCGCGACTACGCCAAGTGCATCCTGTGCTACAAGTGCGTGGAGGCGTGCGGGCCGGAGCACCAGAACACCTTCGCCATCGCGGTGGCTGGGCGCGGGTTCGACGCGCGCATCAGCACCGAGTTCGCCGCGCCGCTCCCCGACAGCGCGTGCGTCTACTGCGGCAACTGCATCGCCGTGTGTCCCACGGGAGCGCTGATGGCGAAGACCGAGTTCGACATGCGCGCCGCGGGTACGTGGGATGAATCGAAGCAGACGGCGACCGACACGATCTGCCCGTACTGCGGCGTCGGATGCACCCTGACCCTGCACGTGCAGGACGGGGAGATCGTGAAGGCCACGACGCCCCTGGACAACGACATCACCGTCGGCAACCTGTGCATCAAGGGGCGGTTCGGGTGGCAGTTCGTGAAGGGGGCGGCGAAGGGCGCGGGGGTGCCGGCGGCGGCGATGCAGGGCGCATCGGCGGCGGCCGGGAACGGCAGGGCGAATGGCGGGCGCTGAGGGGCCGGAGGAGCGGGAGCCGAGTCGGGGCGCGGGGCTGGGCCCGGTGCCCGGGCTCGGCTACGGCGGTCCCGTGGAGGAGCGCCGGTTCGTCCGTCTCGAGAACGACGAAGCGAGTGAGGACAGCGCGCCGGTGGCCGAGGAGGTCCCCGTCGCGTTCGTGTATTCGGGGCGGGCGCACGCGGTGATGATGGCGACGCCGGCGGACCTCGAGGACTTCGCGGTGGGGTTCACGCTCAGCGAAGAGGTGGTGGCTGCGCGCGCCGAGATCGGGAGTGTGCGCGTGTCGCCGCACAGTCGCGGCGTGGAGCTGGCGATCGAGATTCCGGCGGCGGCGGTGGCGCGGCTGGCCGAGCGGACGCGGGCGATCTCGGGGCGCACGGGGTGCGGGTTGTGCGGGGTGGAGGCGATCGACGACGCGGTGCGGGAGCCGCGTGTGGTGGCGTCGCCGCTGGCGGTGGCGCCGGAGGCGTTGTGGCGGGCGGGGGCGGCGCTGGAGGCGCGGCAGCCGTTCAACCGGGCGACGCGGGCCGTGCACGGCGCGGCGTGGGCGGCGGCCGACGGGGCGCTGCGCGTGGTGCGCGAGGACGTCGGGCGTCACAATGCGCTGGACAAGGTGCTGGGCGCGCTGGCGCGCGACGGGATCGACGCTTCGAGCGGGTTCCTCGTCGTGACCAGCCGCGCGAGTTTCGAGCTGGTGCAGAAGGCGGCGGCGTTCGGCGTGCCGCTGCTGGCGGCGGTTTCGCGTCCCACCGGTCTGGCCGTGCGCCTCGCCGAGCGTTGCGGGATGACGCTCGTCGGGCTGCTGCGCGGGCGGACCGCGAATGTGTATGCCCACCCGGAGCGCGTGCGCGCTCCCTTCACGCAGGAGCAGCGTTGACCGGACCCAGGGTGCCTTCGGACATCGAGATCGCGCAGGCGGCGCGGCCGCGTCCCATCGTGGACGTGGCCGCGGACATCGGACTTGGCGCGGACGACATAGATTTATATGGAAAGTACAAAGCCAAGATTCCCCTGGACGTGTCCACGCGCCCGGTGAAGGGGCGGCTGGTGCTGGTGACGGCGATCAGTCCGACGCCGGCGGGGGAGGGGAAGAGCACCGTGAGCGTGGGGCTCACGCAGGCGTTCCGGCGCGTCGGGACCAACGCGATCCTGTGCATGCGGGAGCCGAGCCTGGGGCCCGTGTTCGGCGTGAAGGGGGGCGCGGCGGGGGGCGGGTACTCGCAGGTGATCCCGATGGACGACATCAACCTGCACTTCACCGGCGACTTTCATGCGATCTCGAGCGCGCACGCGCTGCTGAGCGCGATGCTCGACAACCATCTGCAGCAGGGGAACCCGCTGAACATCGAGGCGCGGCGGATCACCTGGCCGCGCACCATCGACATGAACGACCGGGCGTTGCGGAACGCCGTGATCGGGTTGGGGGGGATGGGCGACGGCGTGGTGCGCGAGGAGCACTGGGTGATCATTCCGGCCAGCGAGATCATGGCGATCCTGGCGTTGTCGACGAGCCGGAAGGATCTGGAAGACCGGCTGTCGCGGATCATCGTCGGGTCGACGGCGGGGAAGGACCGGGCGCCGGTGCGGGCGGGTCAGTTGAACGCGAGCGGCGCGATGACGATGCTGCTCAAGGATGCCATCCGTCCCAACCTGGTGCAGACCCTGGAGGGCGGGCCGGCGCTGCTGCACTGCGGGCCGTTCGGCAACATCGCCCACGGGTGCAACAGCATCCTCGCCACGCGATCGGCATTGGCGTTGGCCGATGTGGTGGTGACCGAGGCCGGGTTCGGGTCGGACCTGGGGGCAGAGAAGTTCTTCGATATCAAGTGCCGGTTCGGCGGACTGAACCCCGAGGCGGCGGTGCTCGTGGCGACCATCCGGTCGTTGAAGATGCAGGGCGGGATGGACAAGAAGTCGCTGACCACGGAGAACCTGGCGGCGCTGGAGAAGGGGTTGCCGCATCTCAAGCACCATCTGGAGAACGTGCGGCAGTTCGGCGTGCCGGTGGTGATCGCGATCAATCGGATCCTGAGCGACACGCCGGCGGAGCTGAAGATGGTGCACGACTACGCGGCGGGGCTGGGGGCGCGCGTGGTGCTGGCCGACGTGTGGGCGCAGGGGGGGGCGGGGGGCGAGGATCTGGCGCGCGAGGTGCTCGACATGCTGAAGAAAGGCGGGGCGAAGTATGCGCCGCTGTACGACGCGAAGCGGCCGATTCGCGAGAAGATCGAGACCATCGTGAAGAAGGTGTACGGAGGCGACGGGGTGGACTACGCGCCGACGGCCGACCGGGCGATCGACTATCTGGAGTCGATCGGGATGGGGGAGACGCCGGTGTGCATCGCGAAGACCCAGTATTCGCTGACGGACGATGCGACGAAGTTGAACAAGCCGACCGGGTTCCGGATCACGATCAACGAGGTGTACGGCTCGGCGGGTGCGGGGTTCGTGGTGGCGAAGGCGGGGGACATCATGACGATGCCGGGGTTGCCGAAGGTGCCGGCGGCGGAGGGGATGTCGATCGACGAGAAGGGAGTGATCGTCGGGTTGTCGTAATCGGCCGTGCCCCGCCGGGGCGGCCGCGCCCGCGGGGGAGGCGTGCCCTGGCGCGGGCGGCGGGCCGGCGGGGTTCCATGCCTTTGCGCAATGGTTGGATGATGCCGGTGCCGCGACGGGCCGGCATTGTCGTGTCATGCCCCTGCCGCCGATTCCCGAATCCCATCTGAATGGGCCGTCCGATCCCGAGCGGAAGTTTCGGCTGATGGAGGTGGTGCGGCGAAGGCTGCGCGAGCGGCGATACAGCCGGAAGACGGAGGAAGCGTACGTCCACTGGATTCGCCGCTATATCGAGTTCCACGGGCGGCGCCATCCCGGCGACTTGGGGCCCGACGCCGTGAGGCAATTCCTGTCGGATCTGGCGGTCGGCCAGCGGGTGGCGGCGAGCACGCAGAACCAGGCGTTGCAGGCGCTGCTTTTCCTGTATGGGCGAGTTCTGGGAACGCCCCTGCCGAGAATCGACGGAATAGCGCATGCCAAGCGGCCGGGCTACGTCCCCGTCGTGCTTTCCCAGGGCGAGGTGCGCGGATTGCTCGAGCGGCTACCCGAGTCGGTGCGGTTGTGCGGCATGCTGATGTACGGCAGTGGGCTTCGCGTGGCCGAGTGTGCGAGCCTGCGGGTGAAGGACGTGGATCTCGACCGGCGGGAGATCGTGGTGCGGAGCGGGAAGGCGAACAAGGATCGGCGGACGCCGTTGGCGGAGGTGTGTGTGCCCATGCTCGAGCGGCGATTCAAGGAGGGGCTGGCCGAGTATCAGCGGGATCGGAAGGCCGGCGTGCGGTGCACCGGCATCACGGGGCCGTTGGCGCGGAAGTATCCGGATGCCGAGACCGGGTGGTCGTGGTGGTACGTGTTTCCGGCGACGCGGACCTTCGTGGATGCGGAACGCGTGCTCCGGCGGCATCACCTGCACGTGACCGTGATCCAGCGGGCCGTGAAGCAGGCGATACACGAGCTGGGAATAACGAAGCGGGTGACGTCGCATTGTTTGCGGCATTCGTTCGCCACGCATCTGCTCGAGTCCGGATCCGACATTCGGACGGTGCAGACCCTCCTTGGGCACGCCGACGTGCGGACGACGATGAGGTACACGCACGTGCTGAACAAGGGTGGGCTGGGCGTCCGGAGCCCGGCGGACCGCCTGTAGGCCGTGCCGGGCGGGCCGATCTCAGCCGGGCCCGGCTGCGGTATCCCTCCTGGCCGAGCTCTGGTCTCCGGCGGCGGCCTCGCACGCCAGGCGGCGGGCCCTCGCCGCAATTCTCCCGGCCGGCCC